>DASRGL010000606.1:0-33716 GCA_035651115.1 Chthonomonadaceae bacterium | reverse complement strand
GCTGATAGCCATCTCCGCCAGCACCTTGCGGTCGAGAGTGATGCCCGCTTTGGTCAGCCCCGCGATGAAGCGGCAGTACTGCACGCCTTCGGCGCGGCAGGCGGCGCTTATGCGCGTGATCCACAGGCGGCGGAACTCGCGCTTCTTGTTGCGGCGGTCGCGGTAGGCGTAGTTGCCCGACTTCATCCACTGCTCATGGGCCGTCTTGAACAGGTTGCGCTTGCCGCCCCA
Organism: Chthonomonadaceae bacterium; assembly: GCA_035651115.1. Classification (GTDB taxonomy): domain Bacteria; phylum Armatimonadota; class Chthonomonadetes; order Chthonomonadales; family Chthonomonadaceae; genus DASRGL01. The sequence goes on along the minus strand of DASRGL010000606.1, from coordinate 33,485 downwards.
GTAGCCTTTGGTCGTTTCCAGCACCTTCTTATGGCGCTTATGAGTCATCGTGCCACGTTTGACGCGCGGCATAGGGATCGCTCCTTCCTGATTCGTACCCACCCCCCAGCCCCCTCCCCACAGGGAGAGGGGAGCAAGACAGTCACGAGTGCGCTCACTACCGGCTTGAATAGAGCGGTAAAGCCTTGCGTTCCACTCTCCCCTCTCCCTTGCAGGGAGAGGGGCCGGGGGTGAGGGTAGAAGCTGCCGCTCTTGCTCCCCTCTCCCTGTGGGGAGGGGCCGGGGGAGGGGTGAAAACTATACGCCTTCGCCCAGCATTCGCGAGATGCGCTTGCGGTCGCCCTTGTCGAGTTCGTCTCCGGCGATCAGATTGCGGCGGCGCGGGCCGTCTTTCTTGCGCATCAGATGGTTGAGGCCGGTCTTTTCCCGCCTCAACTTGCCGGTGGCCGTCCTGGTAAAACGCTTGGTGACGGTCTTGCGCGATTTCAACTTAACCTTCATGATTCAGGTCGCTCACTTTCACTAAGGCAGAGTGGGAGCCGAACCGCACACACGTTAAAAGAAGCCGGGAGAGAGTTCGCCCGGCTTCGTGAATACGTCCGGCAAGGGCGGCGCGGCGGGAAGCCGCGCGCCCGAAAAGCAGTCTTTTGGGTTATCCGGCAGCTTGGTGCGACCGGGCAGGCGCGGAAGCGGCCTTCGGACTCAGCACCATCGTCATCATGCGCCCCTCGATGGACGGCGGCTTCTCGACGACCGCGTGGTCGGCGATGGCTTCCACCATCTTATCCATCAGGCGGCGCGCGATCTCCGGGTGCGTGATCTCTCGCGCCTTGAACTGAATGGTGACCTTGACCTTATCGCCCTCTTCGAGGAACCGCTGCGCTGCGCGGAGCCGCACCTGAAAATCGTGTTCGGCAGTGACAGGACGCATCTTGATGCCCTTGACATCCTGCTGCTTCTGCCGTTTGTGCTGCTCGCGGTCGCGTTTCCCCTGCTCGTACTTATATTTGCCGTAGTCCATGATACGGCAAACCGGGGGCTGCGCCTGCGGCGCGACCTCGATAAGGTCCAGACCTTTTTCCTGGGCAAGCGCAAGGGCGTCCCGCGCGTTCATGATACCGACGACCTGCCCCTCTTCGTCGATGACGCGCACATCGCGAACTCTCTGTTCGCGCGGCCCCCGCAAAATCTGTTCGTTGACACGCAGATCTCTGTTGATAGATCATCCCTCCGGCGACGCCCGCGAAACGCGAATCGTTCGCGCTTCGGACTCATCTGTTGAGTCACCAGTCGCCAGACTGGGGGCAGTATACCAAAAAACCACGCTTTTGTCAATGTAAATTTACGGTGGAAAGGCAGAATTTCGCTGCGCTGCGCCCGTAACACGGGCGTGCGGGAGCCGGAAAGAGCCGTTGGCCCCTCGGGAACGGCAGGGATAGCTTGACAGGCTGCCGCGAAACGCCTATAATGCGCTCAATCCAGCCCCTGCGCGAGAGCGAGACGATGGCATCGCACCCAACGGAAATCCTGCCTGGCGACAACCCGGAGGGCAAGGCCGCGCCGGAAGCGGGCGGCCTGCTGGCCTGGCGCGTGCATCTCTTACGGCGTGAGCCGGGACGCCTGCCGACGCTGCTGGCCGTCCTCTTTCTCGCCATCGTCTGCGTCTGGCTGATGTTCGGCCAGATACTGCCGGTGCTGGCGGCGATTTTGCTGCTGCTCGGCGCGACGAGCGAGTTTCTGTTTCCTATCGCCTATCGCCTTACCGAGGAGGGGGTGTCCGCCGACTCGCCGGCGGCCCGTCTGACGCTGCGCTGGTCGGAGGCGCGGCGCTGCCTGCGCCATCCGTTCGGGGTCACGCTGACTCCGCTGGCGGCTCCCTCGCGGCTGGACGCCTTCCGGGGTGTCACGCTGCGGTTTGCGCCGGACGGCGAACCCGGCGACCGCGCCTCTGTGTTGGACGCCATCGCGCGCTGCGCGCCTTCCCTTCTCACTGCCGGAGAGAGACCCGTTGCGCCGAATCGACCAGAGCGATTTCCTACCGAGGCGAACCGATGATCCCTGGTTTCGATTGGGACGCGCCCCTGCCCGATTCCGCGCGCGACGCGATGATAGAGAGCCTGGCGCAGAAAGTGGCCCGGCGGAATCTGCATCTGCCCGCCATTCTGTTTCTGGAGATGCACCGGCCGCTCACGTTTTTTGCCAGCCAGGGGCTTCTGCTCAGTTCCGGTTTTCTCGCGCCGCTCTTCGGCCCGCAGAACGTCCAGCGTTACGCCAAGCTGCTGGAGTCCCGCGAGAACGTGGAGCGGCTGCTTCAGCGCATCGAGGAACTGGCCGAGGGAAAAGCCACCGGGGAGGGGTAACTTATGGAACATGCCAACCTGGCCGTACAGATACTGCTGCCGCTCCTCAGCGTCATCATCGTGCTGACCATCCTCACGGCGCGGCGCAGGCAGCTTTTCATCCGCCGCATCCAGGGCTTGACGGCGATAGACGAGGCGATCGGGCGCGCGACCGAGATGGGCCGTCCGATGGTGTGCAGCATCGGCCTGGGCGGGATTGACGTGCCGACGCTTCAGGCGCTTGCCATCACCAGCTATATCATCCGGGCCTCCGCCCGCTTCAACACGCGCGCCATCGTGCCGATCTCCGACCCGACGGCCTATCCTATCGTCGAGGAGGCCGTGCGCGACTCCTATCTGGCGGAGGGACGCCCGGAACAGTTCAATGCCGAGGATATCCGCTTTCTCTCCAACCGGCAGTTTGCGTTTGCGGCGTCTGTGGCGGGCCTTATCTGGCGCGAGAAGGCCGCTGCCTGCTTCTACTTCGGCCTCTTTTTCGCCGAGTCGCTGATTTTTGCAGAGACGGGGCAGCAGGCGGGAGCCATTCAGGTCGCGGGAACGCCCTCCACAACGCAGATACCGTTCTTTATCGCCGCCTGCGACTATGTCATCATCGGCGATGAGTTCTACGCCGCCAGCGCCTACCTCTCGCGGGAGCCGACGCTGCTCGGCAGCCTGGTCGGGCAGGACATCGCCAAAGGGATTCTGATCCTGATCGTTCTCTTCGGGTCGGCGCTTGTCTCGCTGTCCGGCGTCCTCGGCAACACCTGGGGGCAGACGTTCATTCAAATGTTCAAGTAGGAGCGCGTAAAGGTGTCAGGACTGTTTCAACCGGCGCAAGGAGGGGCGTGGTACATCCGCATCGTGGGCGCGCTGATCGTCAGCGCGATCCTGCTGCTGGCGCTGATGAACGTTCCCCGGCGTTTCCGCAAGCCGCTCATCGGCCTGGTGACGTTTCTGGGCGGGCTGTTTTTCGCGCTGGAGTTTTTCCTGCCGACGCATCCCATGCCCACGCCCGACAGCCCGGATCAGGTCGGCAACTTCCTGACCCCCTACGTCGTTCCCTTCGGCAACATTGCGCAGGTCATCGGGGCGTGGACGGTCGGCCTGGGCGTCATCAATCTGATGCAGGTTCACGGCAGGCGGCTGCTGAAAGGGACATCGGGAGCCTTCAACAGCGCGGCCTTCTTCCTCTGCATGATCCTGATGATGGTCATCGGCATCCTCTACCGCGTCCATCCCAACGCCATCAATAAGAATCTCTACGCCCTGCTCTTCAATGGCGCGCTGCAATCGCTGGATGCGACGATGTTCTCCATCGTCGCCTTCTATATCGTCTCTGCCGCCTATCGCGCCTTCCGCGTGCGCTCTGTCGAGGCGACGCTGCTGCTGATCACGGCGGTCATCGTCATGCTGGGCCAGATCGCCGTCGGCCAGTGGCTGACGCACGCGCTGCCGAAAAACCTGCACGTCGAGATCGTCCGCGACTGGATACTGACAAAGGCCAACGCTCCTGCCGTGCGCGCCGTCGCCTTTGGACTGGGCATCGGCGGGCTGGCGGTCGCGCTGCGCATCTGGCTGGGGCTGGAGCGCGGCAGCTACTTCGAGGAGCAGGGGTAGAAAAGCCCTCTCCACACCGTCTGAACTATGATGAGCTTGTCTGAACTGTGATTTATGGGATTACAGGATAGACTATGATAGGGCCAGGATTAATCACAGTCTATCCTGTAATCCCATAAATCACAGTTCAGACGGTGTGGGGAACGTTTGGAGGAGTCTGCGTTGTGAACATCCTTCGCCTCTTACAGACGGTAGACCGGCGGTTTCTCTATGCGCTGCTGCTGCTGGCCGTGACCGTGCCGTTCTTTCTGGACATCCGGCTGCCGGTTCCTATCTCACCGCAGACGCAGGCGCTCTATAACGCCATCGAGAACCTGCCGCCCAACAGCTTTGTCCTGCTGGGATCGGACTGGAGCGCCGGGACGCGCGGGGAGAACCGCCCACAGACCGAAGCCGTCATGCGCCATCTGATGAAGCGCAAGCTGCGCTTCGCCATCCTCGCGTTCGAGGCGCAGAGCGCGACGCTGGCGCAGGACATCGCCACGCGCCTTCAGAGCGAGTACGGAGTCAAAGAGGGCGTCAACTGGGTCAACTGGGGCTATAAGGTGGATGTCGTCAACTTCCTCAAGGCGCTGGTGCAGAACGTGCCGCAGACCGCCTCGGCGGACGTTCACGGCACGCCGACCGCTCAACTGCCCGTGATGCAGGGCATCCATACGGCGAAAGACATCGCCCTGCTCATAGATATTACCCCCTCGTCTACGTACCAGGCGTATATTCAGTTCGTGCAGGGGCCGTACCAGATACCGATGGGCCTGGCTCCCACGGCAGTCATGGCCCCGGAAGCCTTCAACTACCTGGACAGCCGCCAGCTTATCGGCATGATCGCGGGCTTGCAGGGCGCGATAGAGTATGAGCAACTGCTGGGCGTCGTCGGCAAGGCGACCCGCGCCAGCGTCTCCTCCTCCTTCGCGCACCTGCTCATCATCTTCTTCATCCTGCTCGGCAACGCGGCGATGATCCTGGAACGCCGCCAGCGCGCGCGATTGGCCCGATTGGAGGGACAGCCATGACCGGATTCTCGCCCTGGCTTGCCGCCAATATGCCGCGCCTGCTCGTCTGGGTCGGCGCGCTCTGCACGCTCGGCCTCTACTCCATTCTCTATCGGGAGAACAGGGTCTACCGCCTCTTCGAGCATATCTTCCTCGGCCTGGCGACCGGCTACCTCATCGCCGTGACCTGGACGGACGTGCTGCTGCCGAAGTGGTGGGTCCCGATGTGGGACAAGGGGCAGTGGCCGTTTATCTTCACCCTCGTACTCGGCCTGCTCTACTACTTCATCTACTCCAAGAAGCATAGCTGGATCGCGCGCCTGCTCATCGGCTTCTTCCTGGGCGTGGCGTCCGGGCAGTCGTTCCAGGGGTTTGTCAACGACACCTGGCCGCAGATACCGACCTCCTTCAAGCCGGTCATCCCGCACGCGGAAGTCCGGGATGCGGCAGGCAAGGCGCTTGCCAGGGCCGTCAGTTGGCCGGACGCCGTCAACAACCTCCTCTTCATGCTCATCCTGCTCTGCGTCATGAGCTACTTCTTCTTCTCCTTCGAGCAGAAGAACGTCGTCCTGCGGCGCTCCGCGCAGTGGGGACGCTGGCTGCTGATGTTCTCGTTCGGCGCCATCTTCGGCTCGACCATCATGGCGCGTCTGGCCCTGCTCATAGACCGGACGGACTTCCTGATCAACGACTTCGGAACCTACATCGGCGGGCCGCTCGTCATGTTCGTTATCCTCCTGGCCCTGATCGCGCTGGTCCTCTACCTGGCGACGCGCCCCGGCGCGCAGGAGCCAGAGGGCGGCGAAGAGTCGCCCTGATTCGCCGACGTGCGCGCCGCTCCCTGTGTTATGGCACAAAAACAGCCTCCCGTGTCCGGTCGGGAGGCTGTGTCGCGCGCCGCAAGGGACTACTTGCGGCGGCGTCTGCGCAGAACGGCGAGACCGCTCAGGCTGACGCCGACCAGCAGCGCGAGGCTGCCGGGTTCCGGCACGGTCACGCGCCCGTTCTGGTTGAAGATGACCTGATTTGTCGCCTCGTCCAGCAGGCTCCAGTCCGTGATCAGCGTGCCGCCATTATTGGGATCGCCGTTGTAGAGATCAATGCGGTCTATGTTGAACGTGCGGGTGAATTCGGCGATGCCGTGGATCTCGTGCATATTGGACGGCAGATTGGCGAGTTGATCCGGGTCTACTTCCCAGTAGGAACTCGACCAGAACAGGAAGTCCAGAGGCGTGTCCAGCGCAACTCCTGTGGTGTAGGAGTACTCGCCCGGCCCGAATCGGGTCAGCAGGTTGGGGACATACTGGCTATTGTAGAGGTCGTTGAAACTCGGCACGTTCTGCCCGACGCCGAAATCCAGGCGGGAGTTGGCCGTTCCGAAATTGACATCGGTTTCGCCACTGACATGCCAGTGGAACTGCGCGAACACATCGTTGAGCGATTCCGGGGTGACGAAGCGGTGGCGCGTCCAGGAGCCTATCCCGCCGATGACGTAGTAGCCGAAGGGGGGCGAGGTGTGGTAGGGCGCGTCCGTAGGATAGTAGACATTATCCACGCGGCCTTCCGCGTAGGTTCCCGAAGACCAGAAACCGCGATAGTTGGCGGCGGCCGTGGCGGTAAATGTGACATCGCCTAGCGGCCCGGAGTAGGTCTGCGTCTGGTTCGTGATGGAGATGTTAACGGGAACGGGCGAGTCCGCATAGCTGGGGGCAAAATTGTTGAGGATGAAGTAGGGGTGACCGTCACTGACCCCGGCGAAGGCAAAGGCGCGGAAGTCCGGCGTGGAGGGAACCTGCGCCCGCGCCGGTACGGTGATGGGCAGCAGGGCGGCCAGAGCGAGGGGCAGAAATCTTCCCAAGCGCGCGACAGGCTGCGCCGCTCTGCCGATTCGGCCCTTCCTGGCTGTGTTACTTTCCCGGTCGCCTCCCTGCGCGCGTCGTGCCTCTTCCTGACCAAACGGTGGCATCGAGTGTCGAGTGTGCATCTTCGAGATGTCTCCTTTTCTAGTGCCAAGTGGCTTGCCAGACCCTCTGGGAACCGCCGGGGCGTTCTACTGCCGATGGCAGCCCTTGCTGTTCCATTGTAACAGGCGTGCGTAAGGCCAGCGTAAGGAGACCGGGGCGAATTCCCCTTCTCATCGTTTTTTGCGCGGCTTTTTTGTCCTTTCCGGCGTTCTCAAGTAGTCCAGCGCCGTCTCAATTGTCATCGCGGCTCCCTGTTGCCAGAGGGCCGTGGTCTGCTTCTCCCCCAGCGCGGCGCGGGCATCCGCCAGGCAGCGCGCATGAAACGCTCTGTCCGCATCGTCCATCGGCAGATGGATGCTCTCCAGCAGCCGTTCACAGGCTGCCAGGCAGCAGACCGCGCGCGCAAAATTCCGGCAGGCGTGCGAGACGGTAGCCAGTCCCCAGAGGGCGAAGGAAGCCGCTCTGCGGTCGCTGGCTTGCTGGGAAAAGGCCAGGCTCTCCGTATAGAAGGCCGCCGCCTGGACGTAGTCCTCTTGCAGTTCCGCCATGCTGCCCAGGTTCTGAATCAGTTGCGCATGGAAGCTGCGGTCGTCTAGCTCCCGGCAGAGCGTGAGGCTCTCCTGGAGCAGCATGTTCGCCCGCCCGAAATCCCCGGCCTCCTTGAAGAGATTGCCCAGATTGTAGAGGTAGTAGGAGAGGATGCGCCGGTCTCCGATCGCGCGCGCGATCTGCACCGCCTCTTCCAGGAGCGCGCCCGCTCGTGCGGGATCGCCCAGGAAGCGCCAGGTCAGCAGCCCCATTCCATTGAGCGACTGCGAGATGTTCCAGCGGTTTCCCAGTTCCTTGCGCAGCGCAAGCGCCTTCTCTTGCAGCGGCAGCGCGCGGGCGTATTCGAGCCGGTAGAAAGCGATGATTCCGAGGGTATGCAGCGCGTTGGCAACGCCCTCTCTGTCGCCGAGTTCCCGGCTGATAGCCAGCGACTCCTCGAGCCAGGCGGCGGCCTGCTCGCTATCACCCTGCATATTGGCAAGGTCACCGGCGAAGTAGAGCGCCCTGGCCCGTCCCGGCGTGCGGGCCGGAGCGCGCATCAGCGCCGCTTCCAGCCATTGCCGCCCTTCTCCGAAGGGGGCGCGCACCTGCCAGAAGCGTCCGAGGGCTACCGCCAGAGGCAGCGCCTTCCCGGCGGGATCGGCGGCGAGCGCGGCGGTCAGCGCGGCGCGCAGATTATCGCGCTCCTGCTCCAGTCGCTCCAGCCAGGTGAGTTGCGCTGGGCCTTGCAGTTCCCTCTCCGCCGCTACCGCCAGATGACGGTAGTGGTCAATATGGCGCTGGGCCAGTTCCGATCTCTCCTCGGGGGACGACTGCTCGGCAGCGAACTCGCGCAGGGACTCCAGCAGCCGGAAGCGCATCTCTTCGCGGCCTTCTTCCAGGACGATCAGAGAGTGGCCGCGCAACTGCGTCAGGTAGTCCAGCGCGCGGGGTTCGGCGCAGACTGCCTGCGCCGCCGCGATGTTCCATCCGCCGCGAAAGACTGCCAACCCCCGAAAGAACCGCTGGAGTTCCGGCGACAGCAGATCGTAGCTCCAAGCGATAGCGGCCCAGAGCGAACGGTGGCGCGACGCCTTGTCCATACGCCGCGTCGTCAGGAGCGTGAAACGGTGTCGCAACTGCGCCAGCATCTGCGCGGGCGTGAACATCAGTGCGCGGGAGGCCGCCAGTTCGATGGCAAGCGGCACGCCTTCGAGCGCCTGGCAGAGCGCGGCGACCTGCGGCGCGTTCCGCACCGTCACCTGAAAGTCCGGGCGCACGGCGCGCACCCGGTCGGCGAAGAGCTGCACGCTGGCGCACTCCATCAGGGCGGCAGGCGTATCCGACAGGGCAGGAAGCGGCAAAGGAGCGACCGGAAACAGCGATTCACCCGGCAGCGCCAGGCGGCGGCGCGACGTGACCAGGCAGGTGAGCCGGGGGACACGATGGAGCAGAGTCCAGAGCGTCAGCGCGCCCGCCTCGGCCAACTGCTCAAAGTTGTCCAGCGCCAGCAGCGCGGGCGCGTTCCGTTCGTTCAAAAACTCTGCGATCTGATGCAACGGCTCCGCCTGGGCGGAGCGCGGCAGTTGCAGGGCGTCGGCGATGGTGGCGGGGAGCAGACGGGCATCCGTGAGGTCTGCCAGCGCCACGAACCAGACGGCCCCGGCGAAATCCTCCGGCGCGCGCTGCGCCGCTTCGATGGCGAGGCGTGTCTTGCCGGAACCCGCAGGCCCTGTCAGGGTGATGAGACGAAGGTTGGGCATCAGACGTTGGACGTTAGGAACCTCCCCCCAACCCCCTCCTTCGTAAGGAGGGGGAGAGCCAGACTGAATTCCCTCCCCTTGCGAAGGGGAGGACGAACGCCTTGCTGCTCCCTCCCCTTGCAGAGGAGAGAGCGAACGCCTTGCTGCTCCCTCCCCTTGCGAAGGGGAGGGTTGGGGTAAGGTCTTCGCAGGGAGGGGGGCCGCTTCTTTCCTAACGCCTTCTGAAAGCAGCGCGTGCAGACGCGCAAGTTCCTCCTCACGTCCAAAAAAGCGGGTGAACTGCAGGGGAAGGCGGGCAGGGAAGACGCCGGAAAGCTGGGCAGCGTGCGGCTCAGAAAAGGTCTCCCTTTCCGCTTTGGGCGGAAACTCGCTCCGCTGCGAGCCTGCGGCGAGCTGCTTTGCAAGCTGTTGCAGGTGCGAGAGACTGCCGGGAGAGACTTCGTTGAGCGAGCCAAGAGCGATGTTTGTGAGCGCGGCGGCAGTCTCCCTGTCGGGAAGGTCTTGCGCGGCGGCGGCCAGGCGCTGAACAGCGGCGCGGTGCGCGCTGCATAACCGGTCGCGTTCCGCGAGTATCCAGGGATCGTAGTAGCCGGGCAGCAGTTCGCCGCTATAGGCGGCGACGGCTGCGGCCAGGAAACGGACTTCCGCCTCGGTCGCCCGGACACGATGGGCGCGCGCCAGCGCAGTCTCCAGTTCGGCTACATCGGTGACGACAGCAGACGCATTCAGCCCGACCGTGGCGCGGTCGGCAAAGAGAACCGCGCCCCACGGCGTCCCCGGCGGTTCCAACTGGCGGCGAAGCGAAGCGAGCGCCTGCTTGAACCGATTGCGGCCCGTATCGAAGTCGGCATCGGGCCACAGCAGGTCTATCAGCGTTTCGCGCGCCACCATGCGGCCCGGATGCAGCGCGAGGTAGGCCAGCAGCGCGCCCGCGCGCCGACTCTCGAAACGCGCTATCGTCAGGTCTCCTTGCCGAGCCAGGAATCGGCCCAGCATCTCAATTCGCCACGGAGCGTTCATTACGGGTATTTTCGGTAGGTCGGCGGTATCTCCTTCTAGCTCGGCCTCTTAACAACACCGGACAGATCGCCTGAGAAGCGCCTGCCGATAGAGGCGTAGGGAAAGTCTAGCCGAACTGCATCATCTGGATAAGGTTGCCTTCCGTATCGCGGAAAGTCGCCAGCAGCGCGCCGCCCGCGTCCGTCGGGGGCAGGAAGAAGGCGACGCCCTGCTGCGTCAGTTCATGGTAGGCGGCGCGCACGTCCTCCACGATGAGCGTCACCATGACGGCGTTGATGTTGAGGTTCGTCTCCGGCAGCGGTTCCGGCGCGACCTGCAATCCGACGCCCTCGTTGAACACGATCCAGTCTTCCTGTTCCTCCTGCACCGTGAAGCCGAGCGTGTCCCGATAGAACCGCAACGCCCGCTCGATGTCCTGAACCAGCACCATCGCCATGACGCCGTGAAACCGCATCGCCCTGTCCCTCGCTTCCTGCCCTCTTCCGACGGCTGCGCTCCACCGCATTCTACCTGCGCGCCCTTCCCCCTGTCAATTTCGCCTCCCTTCCCGCGAAGGCTTGACAGCGTGCGCGCCGTGCTTTATAATGGGGCAGATGCCAAGCCGGGCATGTCCCCACGTGTCCCGGCTCCGCCTCGCTCCACCAGCGTAACCTTCCCGGCAGCATTCTCGTCAAAAGGACGCTGCCGACTCGTTCCTATTCGTCCTACCGATGCCAGGCTTGCACGCTGCGCCTGGCCTCCGGGCGAGGATTGAAACGCACAAATAGACACATAGACATACAAACGAACAAACCACCGACCAGGGGGTTCTGACACATGAAGTGGTCTCCTCTTTTCTCACGCGGGGCGGTCGTGGCGCTGGCCGCGCTGATCCCCGTCACCATCCCGTCTTCCGTGCGCGCCGCCGAACCGGCAGCAGCGCGGGGCGCTGCTCGTGGCGGGGCCGATGCGCCGATCACTATGCCGATGGCCGTCAACTGGAAGTTCACCAGCGAAGCCTTCAGCAATAATCCCTCCGCCCCGGCCATCGCCGACGGAGTCGGCTACATCGCGACCGGCAACCGCGTCTATGCCATTGATCTGAAGACCGGCGGGCAGAAGTGGCGCTATCCCACCGACTCCACGCTCGCCACGACCATTCAGACGACCCCGACCGTCGCCCAGGGGACCCTCTTTTTCGGCGCGGGCGACGGCCTCTACGCGCTGAACACCGCCGATGGCAAGCCCCGCTTCCCGCCCTACCATCTGAAGGCCGGGGTCGTCGCTTCGCCCTTCGTCATCGAGGACACCGTCTATTTCGGCGGCAGCGATGGGCGCCTCTATGCCATTGACAGCAAGACCGGCGAGCCGCCGGGCGGCATCTGGCAGCAGGGCGTGGACGCGGGCGGCGCCATCAGTTCCGATTTCGCCGTCTCGAACGGCATGGTCTACTATCTGACCAACGGCCTGATCCTCCATGCCCGCACGCTGGCCTCCGGCGCGGAACGCTGGGCGCAGCGGCTTCCCGCCGCCATCCGCAACAGATTCATGCCGGTCATCAGCGGCGAGTCGCTCTATATCGGGGCCGCCAACGGCCTGATGAGCTTCCGCCTCAACAACGGCGCGCAGCGCTGGTATCGGTCGCTGCCCGGCGAGGCGGCGGCGGCGCCCGTTGCGGACGAGAACGGCAACGTCTACTTCGTCACCTCGGATCGCGACATCTACGCGCTCGATAGAAACAACCGCCCGCTGTGGCAGCAGGCTGCCAAAGTGGATTTCGAGGTGATCGCGCCGCCCATCGTCGCGGGCAATCTGCTCATCGTCGGCACGGCGCAGGGCGGGGTCTATGCCTTCGACCTGGCGACCGGCGGGCAGAAATGGAGCTACAAACTCCGCCCCAGTTCCCGCAACGCCAACGCTGTCCCGGCCTATACCAACATCACCACCAGCCCGATCGTTGCCGACGGCACGCTCTACGTCTACTCGGACGACGGTACGCTGACCTCGTTCCGCGCCGACGCGCCAGACAGCACGCCGCCGACCGTGACCGACCTGGAGCCGACACCCGGCGACTACATCAACGGGCGTCCGCCGCTCTATTTCACGGCCTACCTCTACGATCCAGGTTCGGGGCTGGATGCCAACTCGATCAAGGTGCGCCTGGACGATCAGACGATCCCGCGCCGCCCGCCCGGCCGCGCCAACAACGATAAGTTCGGCTTCTCCTACGACCCGGATAACGGCCAGGTTCAGTTCTTCACGGTCGAAACCACCGTCGGCAGGTCGAACGCGCTGGCGGACGGGCATCACACCGTCACCGTGAGCGCCAACGACTGGATGGGCAATACGGTCAACAAGACCTGGTCGTTCTACGTGGATGACACGATTCCGCGCCGCACGCGCACCGCCAATACCGGCCAGCGCGGGCAGACGGGTATCGGCGGCAGGGGCGGCATCGGAGGGCGCGGGGGCATCGGCGGCATCGGCGGCGGGGCCGGCGGTCGCGGCGACGAGCGCTAGTTCGCCCTGCGCCCTCCTGGATCGCGTCCGTTTGCGCGCCTGATCCTACTCCTCGGCCCGGCTTCCGCGTGGGAGCCGGGCCGCGCTTTGCGCCTTGAGGACCGGAATGGAAATCGAGACTCCCGCTGCCCAACCTGCCGACACGACGGCTTCGGCCCCGCTCGAAGGCGAGACGCTGCGCGCCTGGCTGCGTCTGACGAACCTTCAGTTCTCTCCCCGCCTGACGACGGCGCTGCTGACCGGCTTCCAGAACGACCCGAACGCTCTCTTTGCCGCCTCTGACGCCGACCTGGACGCCATCCCCGGCTTCCAGACGCGGCATCTGGCCCGCCTGCGCGACCCGGCGTTTGCGCCGACCGACCGGCAGGTGGCCTGGGTGGAGCGGCACGGCGTGCGCCTTGTCCGGCTGGATCAGCCGGAATATCCGCGTCTGCTGCGCGACATTGCCGATCCGCCGCCCCTTCTGTTCGTGCGCGGCGCGTTGGAGGAGACGGATCGCTTCGCCGTCGGCATCGTCGGCTCCCGGCACGCCACGCCCTATGGACGGAACACGGCGGAGCGGCTGGCGCGCGAACTGGCCGGGAACGGCCTGGCCGTCGTCAGCGGCGGCGCGGTCGGCATAGATACGGCGGCGCACCGGGGCGCGCTGGCGGGCGGCGGGCGCACGCTGGCGCTGCTCGGCTGCGGCCTGGACGTGGACTATCCGCGCGAGAACCGCGCGCTCTTCGAGCAGATCGTGGCGCGCGGCGCGCTGATCTCCGAGTTTCCGCTGGGCGCGCAGCCGGAAGCGTGGCGATTTCCCGCGCGCAACCGGCTGATCAGCGGGATGTCGCTGGGGGTGCTGGTGGTGGAAGCGCCCCGGCAGAGCGGCGCGCTCATCACGGCGGCGCGGGCGGCGGAGCAGGGACGTCCGGTGCTGGCCGTCCCCAGCAACATAGATCGGCCTTCCGGCGAAGGCTCCAATGAGTTGCTCAAAGATGGGGCCGTGCCGGTCACGGGCGTGGAAGACGTGCTGCGGGCGCTGGATATTCTGCCTGCCTCTCGCGAGGCGCAGCCCAGCCTGAATCTGGTCTGGGAGAGCGCAGAGGCAGTCCCGGCAGGTTCTCGCTCCGGCGAGGGAAAGCGCGCGGAGACGCCGCGCGGCAGCGCGCTGGCCCGCCAGATGCCGGAAGCGCAGCGCAGGCTGCTGGAGAGCCTGTCGCTATCGCCGCGCCACCTGGACGTCATCGCGCAGGAGGCGGGCATGACGGCGATGCAGGCCGGGGCCGAGATGGTCTTTTTGGAGTTGAGCGGGCTGGTCCGCCGCCTTCCCGGCAACACCTATATCCGCACGCTCTGAACAGGGGAACTATTTGCTTCGGCCAGGCGGCGCATGAATGTCCCTCCCCTGAGAACAGCCGCAGCGAGCTTCTGCTTCTCTCCTCTCCTGCCGCGTGGGAGAGACAGAGGCGCAACGCCTCGTGGTAACGGGGAGCGGCTTTTCCCGCAGAGGTTTCAGCCGCCAATGGCAACAGGAGAGGCTGTCAAGATGTATTCAGGACTTCCCTCACCTTGAGCGATAGAGCCGAGAGCGTGAAGGGCTTGGGCAGGAAGGCGATCCCTGGTTCCAGCACGCCATGATGCACAATCGTATTTTCCGTATAGCCCGAAACGTACAAGACTTTGAGGGTGGGACGCGCAGACAGCAATCGCTCCGCTAACTCCTTGCCGCTCATCTGTGGCATTACAACATCCGTAATCAGAAGCGCGATCTCTCCGGTATACTCTTCACTGATCTGAAGCGCCGCCGTGCCGTTGGCGGCTTCCAACACATGATACCCCAGCCCGCGCAGCGCCTCGGTCGTCAGGGTGCGCACCGCAATCTCATCCTCGACAACCAGAACGGTTTCGGTTCCATACACCGGAGCGGGAGACGAGTCTGCCGGAACCATCGCTTCTGCCGGTTCGGACGCACGCGGCAGATAGATCTTGAAAGTGGTCCCCGTCCCGACTTCACTGTAGAGCCAGATATGCCCTCCCGCCTGCTTGACGATCCCGTAGACCGTCGCCAGTCCCAGCCCTGTGCCTCGTCCTTTCTCTTTGGTGGTGAAGAACGGCTCGAAAATATGCAGGCGTATCCCTTCCTCCATGCCGCTGCCGGTGTCGCTGACCGCCAGCATCACATACTCCCCCGGTGTCACGCCCTCATGCTGGTTGGCGTACTCGGTATCCAGCGTGACATTGCTGGTCTCGACCGTAATTCTGCCGCCCTCGATGGGTATCGCATCCCGCGCATTGACGACCAGATTGATAAGAATCTGCTCGAACTGGTTGGGGTCTACGCAGACCGAGTGCAGATCGGGGGCAGGCTGCATCACGAGTTGGATATGCTCTCCGATCAGGCGCTGCAACAGCGCCTCCAGATTGAGGATCAGGGTGTTGAGATTGACGAGCTTGGGTTCGATTACCTGGCGGCGCGCAAACGCCAGCAACTGGCTGGTAAGCCCCGCAGCGCGTTCGCCCGCAACGCGGATATTATGGAGGTAGTTGGTCAGGCGGCTTTCGTCAGGAAGTTCGGCTTCCAGCAGTTCGGTATAGCCGAGGATAGCGGTCAGCAGATTGTTGAAGTCGTGGGCGACTCCGCCTGCCAGCCTGCCGACGCTCTCCATTTTCCGTGCCTGGAATAGCTGCTCTTCGAGGCGCTTGCGCTCGGTGATGTCCTCTCCTGTGCCGACGATACCGATGATCTTGCCTTCCGAGAACAGCGCGGACCAGCCATAGGCGACCGTTACCGTAGCGCCATCTTTGCGGAGCAGGGGCGTCTCGGTATGGTAAAGGGGGGTTCCTTCTTCCAGTGTGCGCCGCAGATTCTCGACTATCTGATCCTGGCTGTCGGCGGGCAAGAGCATCGTAAAGGGTTGTCCGATCAGGCTTGCGACGGTATAGCCGGTGATCTCAGCCATGCGCCGATTGACCAGTGTGAACCGACCTTCCAGATCCAGAGCGGCGACAGCAAATACGGCGCTGTCCATCACCTTTTCGTGAAACGCATGGGCCTGTTGCAGCGCCTCATTCAGTTGGTTACGCTGGAATTCGGTGTATCGGCGCTGCGCATCGGTCTGGTGGAGTGTCCCCGCGGTTCGCCATATCAGCGTCGTGAACACGGCGCTATTGAGCGTGGTCAGGAGCGCCAGTCCGAACCCAGCATCGTACCATCTGGCGGCAAAGCCCAGATAACAGAGGATGCAGAGGAAGGGCGGAACGGCCACTGCGGCGGGCAGCAGACGGCGCGCGACATCGCCACCGATCGTGTCCATCGTGACGACCCGAATGCTTCCGCGTTCCGGGCGGGCGCAGAGCGCGCCCAATGCAATCAGGTCGAAGGTCAGCGCCATGGGCCAGAAGGGGGAAGAGTATAGGGTATCCTGTTTAGGGGCGATGATACTGTAGAGATAGCTGATGAGCGCAGCAAGGGCGTACAGACCGACGAGGATCAGGAGGAACTGCGCGGGCCGACGCCCGCGCCGATCCTCTACATCCAGAAGGAATAGGGCCAGACCGACAGCAACAAAAAGCACGGCTGAGGAGGGCGCCATGCGGCCCGGAAAGATCGCTCCGGGGAACCCAGCCACACGGCTCATCAGCAGTTGACCTATGCCCAAATCCCGATGCGCGGCGTATTCCAGGAGGGTGAGCAGTCCGATTAGCAGAACGGCGAACGCGCAGACGTCGGCGACGCGGCGTGCGCGTGGGGAGACCTGTTCGCTGCACCGCAGCCAGAGTGTGAGGCCGGAGAGCGCGAAGGCCAGGGCAGCATCGGGTTCTATCGCCGCCAGTCCGACCCGGATGTGCTTCAGTACCGGGACGTTGAACATCCAGCCCAGAATTCCGAGACAGCCTACCAGGGCAGCGATGATGGCAGCCCCACGCGCGCAGGTTTTGAACGCCTCAGCGACATGAGAGGTTTGCTGTTCTTGAGGGAAGGGATCGCTCTTGGAGGCCATACGGCACCTCTGGTCGCACGTCGAATAGGAGACCGATTCTTTTGGGATGGCACAACGGCTTCCGGGCATATATTCCCGCTGGAACAGGCCATATCCTGCTATTCGCTTCCTAATCTGCTCGATGGAGGAGATCTCATGATGGATTTTGTCATGCCGATACTGTTCGCTGCGCTTCTGGCCGTCCTGCTGGGCGGGGCTGCCCCCGCGCACTGGGAAAGACTCGGCCCCGGCGGAGGCGGCGCGCAGTTTCTTCCCACGCTCAGCCCGCACGATCCCAACGCCGCTTTCGTCGCCTGCGATATGACAGGAGCCTATCTGACCCACGATGGCGGGGCCTCCTGGCACATGTTCAATCTGCGCGGGCGGGTGACGTTCTTCGTGTTCGACCCGCTCGATGCCGCCGTCTGCTACGCGGGGGCGGCAGGGGGCTTGTGGCGCAGCCGGGATTCCGGCCAGACCTGGGCGCTGGTCTATCCGGCCCCGGAGAGCGTCACGGGCGTTCGCCTGGCGGGAGACCATGCCGAAGCGCGCCCCATCACCACGCAGCCTCCGGCAGGCCGCATCATGGCGCTGGCGGTAGACCCGGCGGATTCGCGGACCCTCTACGCAGCGATGCAGCAGAACGGCGCGGCCAGCCTCTTCCTCTCCACCGACGGCGGCGCGACCTGGAACCTCTCCGCGCCTCTGCCGGACGGCGGGCGGCAACTCTATGTAGACGCCGCTTCGCCGCGCAATGACCGCACCCTCTATGTCGTCGGGCAGCATACGGTCGCCGTCCGGGAGGGCAATAAATGGCGGCAGGGAGCCGCGCTTCCCGAACAGGCCGCGCTTCTTGACGCTTCGCTTGGCTTTCCGGCGCAGGGCGGGCCGCCTGTCGTCTATGCGGTCACGCGCTCCGGCTGCTTCGTGTCGGAAGACGGGGGGGCCGCCTGGAGGGGATCACCGTTGCCGGGAACCTCGGCGCGGTTTGTCGCGGTCGCGACGAGCCTGCATCACCCGGAAGTCGCCTACGTCTCCTACCAGCGCCTCCATCTCGGCACGGAGACCTTCTTTGGCGTCGCCCGCACCGCCGATAGGGGCCGCACCTGGGAACTGGTCTGGAAAGAGAGCGACACACCGAGCGCGAACATCCACGACGCCTGGATCACGGAGCGGTTCGGGCCGGGCTGGGGCGAGAATCCGTTAGGGCTGGGCGTCTCGCCGAACGATCCGAACCTCTGCTTCGGCACGGATTTCGGACGCACGCTGCGCACCGCCGATGGCGGCAAGACCTGGCAGGCGCTCTATTCCCGGAAGCTGCCGGATGGAAGCTACACGACGACGGGCCTGGATGTGACGACCTGCTACGGCGTACATTTCGATCCATTTCACCCTGACCGCGTGTTCATCTCCTATACGGACATCGGCCTGTTCCGCAGCGAGAACGGCGGGCGCGGTTGGGTCAGTTCGACGCAGGGCGTGCCGCATCGCTGGGTGAACACGACCTACTGGATGGTCTTCGACCCGGAGGTGGAGGGCCGTGCGTGGGCCGTGATGAGCGGAACCCATGATCTGCCCCGGCCCAAGATGTGGCGCAACCAGGAAGTGGCGCGCTATCAGGGCGGGGTCTGCCGGAGCGAGGACGGCGGCAAGACCTGGACGCCCGCGAATACGGACATGCCGGAGACGGCAGCCACGCATATTCTGCTGGACCCGCGCAGCCCGGCGAACGCGCGCGTTCTCTACGTCACCGGTTTCGGGCGCGGCGTGTTTAAGTCCACCGACGGCGGGCAGCGCTGGGCGCTGAAGAACAACGGTATTCGAGGGTCGGAGCCTTTCGCCTGGCGGCTGACGCAGGACAGTCAGGGCGCGCTCTACCTGGTGGTCGCGCGGCGCAGCGAGGAGGGCGATGCCGACGCGAGCGGCGCAGGCGCGCTGTATCGCTCCGAGGACGGCGCGGAACACTGGACGGAACTGCCTCTGCCGCCCGGAGTCACCGGTCCCAACGGGCTGGCCGTAGACCCGAACGATCCTTCTCGCCTCACTCTGGCGGCCTGGGCGCACACGACGGCGGGCGTCGCGCAGGACGGCGGCATCTATCTTTCGACGGATCGTGGGAAGACCTGGAAGCGCGTGCTGGAGAAGGATCCGTTCGTCTACGACGTGACTCTAGACCCGCGCGACCCGCGTACTCTCTATGCGTGTGGCTTTAGCTCCTCCGCCTGGCGCTCGACCGACCGGGGCGAGAGTTGGGAGCGGATACGCGGCTACAACTTCAAGTGGGGCCACCGGGTCGTTCCCGATCCGCGCAACCCGCAGAACATCTACGTGACGACCTTCGGCGGCAGCGTCTGGTACGGCCCGGCGACCGGCGACCCGACGGCGACAGAGGATATTGTCGCGCCTCCAAGCCTCACCTACAGCAAGTAAGCGTAGAACGGCACAGGGTGCAGGCTCCAACCAACTTTGCAGAGGGCAAGAAGGCGGAGACTTCCGCTTCATCAGGCAGCACTATGGTATAATGGAACTGCTTAACATCCAGTAAGGAGGCGGAACCATGACCGCCATTGTCGAGGGGATTTACAAAGAAGGAAAAGTCGAACTTCTCGAAACGCCAGTCGGCTTGCGCGAAGGGCGGGTTCGCGTCATCCTGACCGAAGAGCCAGAAGAAAAGCCCGCGCCACGCTATCTGCAACGTGGCAAATACAAGGGAGGCCGCATGTCCACCCTGGAAGATTTCAAAGAGGCGGAATGGCACGGCGAAGAGGAGTTCGACGACCTCTATGGCCGATAGGTATGTCCTCGATGCGCATACACTCATCTGGTACATCGAGGACAATCCCCGCCTCGGCGTCAACACACGCATTATCATGGATGATCCCGGCAGTTCCCTCTATCTGCCTATCATTGCGTTAGCAGAAGGGTGCCATATTGTAGGGCGAGGCAGAACTTCGATAGCTTCGATTGCCGCTCTCCTTACTGATGTGGACGCCGACCCCCGAATAGCGATAGTTTCCCTAAACCGCGCCATACTTGATCTCTCCCTCACTCTCACCGCCATTACCGAAATGCATGACCGGCTGATCGCCGCTACGACGCTCTATCTTGCAAATGCTGATGAAACGGTTGCCCTCCTTACCTGCGACAGCAATATAACTGCCTCTGGTCTTGTTCCGACTCTCTGGTAACCTCGAATATAGAGGCGTGAGGCAGCTCCTACTCTCCGTTCGTTCTATGGCGTAGCACAGCTATTGCGGCTGCGGAGTCTCGGCTTCGCTCAGTTGGACGACGCGGTTCATCGCCTCGTAGGTGTCGTCGGCGAGGCGTTCGCGGCGCTCTTCGCGGCCCGACCGGAGAAAGACGCGGGACGTGACAACGCGATAGCCGGTCGCGCCGGGATTGCGTACATAGGCGCGGCCCGCTCGCTCTGCCGGACGATAGACCACGCGGGTCAGGCGGGCGGGCGTGGTCGTGGCGAGGACATCCGCAACGATCTGCACGCGCGTTGCGGGCTTCTCCCTGCCGTAGAGCCGGATGTCGAGCGTATCGCCCTGCGCGCTGGCTCGGATACGGATCGGCCAGGCGTAAGGATTGCGGAACCGCAGGTCTATCGTCTTCTGCGCGACCGCCGCATCGCGTCCGGGCGGGACATAGCGCGGCGCGAAGACGTGGGCGTGCCGCTCCACAATCGGCAGCCCCGCCAGGAGCGCGGCGTTATAGAGCGTGGTCGAGGTCTGGCAGACGCCGCCGCCGTAGGCCCGCACCAACTCGCCGTCGTAGCTGACCGGGGCCTTCACATAGCCCTGATCGAGCGACCAGGACTTGACGACGCGGTTGAATGAGAAGACCGCGCCCGGCGCGATCACCTTGCCGTCCAGCGCCGCCGCCGCTTTCCGCGCGTTGTGCCTCTGGCTGACCGTGCGCCCGTTCAGGCTCGTCGCGTAGCCCGCGATCTCGACCTCCGGCTTTTGCGGGGCCGACGCCAGCCGGAACAGCAGCCAGCCCCCGACGCCCACCAGCAGCGCCAGCGCCAGCAGTTCCGGCCCGCGACTTGTGTTTTTCGCCATGGATTGCCTTTCTCAAAGCCGGGTACTGAAAGTACCCGGCTGTGGGGCGGCTGCGCCGCCAAGCGACTGCGAGAATGCGGCTAAACGCGCCTGGCACGAGCCAAGCAGCCGCTTCTCGCGACTCGCGGACGCGAATGGTTTTCCGTCCGAAGGACGGTTGGCCGTAGGCCCTCCAGACGGGTACTTTCAGTACCCGGCCTATCTCACCTCGACCCGCGTTTCCGCCGACTCGGCGCGCGTTTCCGGCGCGTACATCGCCTGCAACAGCGTCGGGAGCGTATGATAGATGCCCGGCGTCTGCGCGCGCAGATTGTACTCGATGACATGCGTGCCTCTGGCAAGGTCGCGGGCGAAGAAGGCGATCCGGTCGTCGCGCACGTCCACGCTCGACCACCAGTACCCCCACTCCACGACCTCCTCCGCCGTGCCGCGTTCCGTCACCTCGCATCCCGATGGGAACGGGTCTTCGATCAGCACATAAGCCAGGTCTTTCGGAACCGTCAGCGTCAGGCGCACGCGGACGCGGTCGCCCTGCTGCAGCCGATTGTGCGTCGGCTCCGTCTGCAATGTCCAGGATGCCTGCCCCGCCTGCTTCGGCAGCACGCGCAGGAACTCCCGCTGGACTCCGATCTTCGCGACGGAGAGCGCGGGCAGGTCTTCGCTGGCGATGGTCTGGCGCAACTGGACGGAGTAGAAGATGGAACTGGTTCCGCCGAGCCGTTCGAGCGTGATGTCGTTCTTGCCGGGGCGCAGTTCCGCCGCAGGGACGCGCAGCGCGAGTTCCTTCTCCTGCCGCAGGTCGGCGGTGAGCGTGTAGGACTGCACAACGCGCCCGTTCAGCCTGATCTGTACCTGCCCGCCCGGCGAGGCGGTTCCCTGCGCGGCGAGATAGTCGCAGAGCGCGGCCAGCACGACGGAGGTATCGCGGGTGCTGGACCAGTACTCTCCCGTGCGCTTGAACATCAGCCAGCGCACGATGGCGCTGATGCGCGGGTCGTTCCGGTTGGCCGCCAGCAGCGCGCGAAGCGCCGCCGCCGTTGCCGTCTGCGCGTCGCCGGAGTAGGCGCGGTAGTCGGCAGGCAGCCCGCTCTCCCACTCCCAGTGCAGCATCCCGCCGTCCGAAACGGCCCGGCGTTCCAGCAGCGGCAGCGCCTCCGAACTGGACGCACCCAGGAGCCTATCGAGCAGGACGACGTAGGCCAGCGCCTCCGGCCCCATCAGCTTGAGGTTGAGTTTGGGCCGCTCGGCCCGCGCGCCTTGCGTCTCGCCCGCCAGCGCCAGCGCATAGAGCAGGAACGCCCGGTCGTTGGACTTGACGCCGGACGCCATTTTCCGCGCGGCCTTGCGCCCGTTCGCCAGCACGCTCTCATTGACCGGATAGCCCTCCGCCTTCGCCACCGCCAGGCCGTAGAGAACGTAGGCGGTCATCCAGGCGTCGTCGGAGTCGTGTTCCCACCAGCCCCAGCCGCCCGTCTCCCGGTGCTGGAAGCGGTAGAGCCGCAGCAGCCCGCTCCGCACCATGCGAGGCAGTTCCGCCGCCTGCGGCACGCTCGCCAGCCCGTGGAGGCGCATGGCTCGCTGCACCAAAAGGTCGGGGAGGAAGCGGCTCATCGTCTGCTCGGTGCAGCCGTAGGGATAGCCGATCAGGTAGTCCAGCGCGCCCGCCATCGCCGTCGCGACCGAGGGCGTGATGCGGATCGTCAGGCGGCTGGCTCCCGGTATCGCCGCCGGATCGAGCCGCACGACCTCCGTCTCCGGGTTCGCGGCGGTCAGTTCGCCCGCGAAGGCGACCAGGTCTTCTCGCCCATGCGCTCGGATGGGCAGCGACGTTTCGACGCCGTCCGTGTACTGCGGGCCGCTCGGCGCCTGCGGCGTCCAGGCCGTGACGCGCAGCTTCGCCTCGCCATAGCCGTCCGCCGCCACGTTCCAGACCGCCTGCCCGACCTTGCCGGGTTCGAGCGTGAGCGTCTGCGTCAGGTCGCCGGAGACCGTCAGGTTTGCGGCGCGCAGGCGGACGAGCGCCGTCTGCGTCGCGCCGGTATCGTTATGCACCAGGGCCATGATCTGCGAGCGGTCGTGCTGCGTGAGGAAGCGCGGCTTCTCCACCCGCACGAAGAAGTCCTTCGCGACGATGACTTTTTCCACCGCCCGGCCCAGGCGCGTGTCCCTTGTCTGCCCGATGACCGTCGCGCGCCACGTCGTCAGGCTGTCCGGCAGGCTGAAGCTGACCGTTGCCCGGCCCCGCGCATCGGTGTGCAGCGTCGGCTCCCAGAACGCCGTGTCGGGAAACTTCTTGCGCGCCGCGATCTGCGGCTCGGCCTTGTCCGCATCGCCGAGGTACTGAATGGCAAACGAATAGGCGGTCTGCACGGCGTTGTAGCGGCGCGGATAGAAGGCGTCGCGCAGCGCGTTCGGATCGTCCTCCCGCAGGGCATAGATAGCCTCGTCCACCACGCCCATCGAGAACTCGCACGGCGTCGGACGGCCCTGCGCATCCGTCGTCAGGATGGAGTAGGTGATCTTCTCGCCGGGCTGGTAACGCGCGGCCCTCACCCCCGTCCCCTCTCCCACGCTGCGGGAGAGGGGAGCCTGTAGCAGAGGCGTTTCTCTCTCTTTCCCCTTCTGCTGGAGTGTGGACGATGAGGAAAGCCCGGCATGAGACTCTCCCCTCTCCCGCAGCGTGGGAGAGGGGACGGGGGTGAGGGCGGGCGTCTTATCCGCGCGGACAGTGATCTTGAGTTCGCGCTGCGGCAGGACGACACGCAGGGGCGCTTCGCTGCGGGCGAACTTCTTGTCCCGGACGTAGCAGGCCACCAGGAACACGTTCGGGCCGTACTCCGCCAGGATGGGAACGCGCACGACGCTGCTTTTCTTCGTCAGCTTCAGGGTCTGGGAGCGATAGACCCGGTCGCCCTCGATAGTGAGCAGCACGGTCTGCCCCGTGCGGACGGCATTGACCAGCACGCGCGCGGTGTCTCCGGCGTGATAGCGGCGCTTGTCGGTCAGCAGGGAGAGATCGGCGTACTCGGTATCGAGGTCACCGCCCTCCTCGCCTGCCGCCCAGAGTCCGGCGCGGCCCAGAATGGCGCGGCCCTTTGCATCGGTAGCGTGGGCCTTGAGGAGCAGTTCCCCCGCGCGCGGCGGCGTCACCGACACGGACACCTTTCCATCCGGCCCCGTCACGAGTTTTTGCGTCCCGACCGTCTGGTAGCGGTATTTGTACTCGCCCTCCTCGTTGCGCTTCCACTCCTGATAGCCGATCTCCAGCGTGATCGGCACGTTAGGCATCGGATGGTCGTCGTAGTCTTCTGCGGTCAGCAGCACGGGCATCGGCTGGCCGGGCGCGGCGACATAGCCCTCCGGCCTGACCAGCAGCTTGAAATCGCCTGCCGTGACCGTGACCCTGCCATCCGCATAGACCTCCCGCTCCGCGCTCTCCGTGACGGTCGCGCTGAGAGTGTACTGCTGCGCCTGCGGGCCTTCGGTATCTGGCGGCGCATCGGCCCGGAAGGTGATGACCGCCTTGCCGTCCGCATCCAGCGTGGTTTCGCCGTCCGTGACGACCGCGCCGTAGTAAGAGCCGCCATGATAGTAGTCGGGCGGGCTTTCCGCCGAGTCGGCTTCGTCCTCTTCGTCTTCTTCGTCGGCGTATTCCAAGGCCCAGTCCGGCGCATGGTAGATGCTGTACTTGACCTTCGCCCCGGCCACCGGCGCGCCGAAATAGTACTCGCCGGAGACGGTCATCGTCACCGTTTCGCCCTGCGTGTAGCGCTCTTTTTCCGGCGTCACGGTCACTTTGAACTCCGGCTTCTGGTAGGAGGCCACCGTGAAATCGTGCGTCTGCTTCTGGCCGCGCGCCGTCATGATGAGGCTGTAGACGCCGGTCGCCGCTTCGGGGTCGAGGTCTACGGAGCCGAAGAACGAGCCGTACTGGTTGGCGACAAGCCGCTTTTCCAGAATGCGCTCGCCGGAGGGGTCGCGAATCTCGACCTGGATCGGCTCGCCCGTCGGAATCGTGTAGGCGCTGGGTGTCAGGCGCTGGGTATGAGATGTTTGGCTTTCTATTGCCTTGAGGCCGGAGTCGGTCGGCGGCGCGACGATTCGGCGAGCGATGCCCTTGAAGTAGATGCGCTGGCCGGGGCGGTAGATGGGCCGATCCGTGTAGGCGTGCAGGCGGAACGGGCCGTCGCCCTCCTCCCGGTAGATGTCCTGCTCCACGACGGCCTCATCCGGGCCGCGCAGCGCCACCAGCGTCAGGCGCGTCGAGTCGGAGGGGCCGTTCTCCTCGTTCGCGTTCTCTTCCGGCAGCCGGAGTTCGGCCAGCCCGCGCACATCGGTCTGGCTCTGCGCGATGATCTTTCCCTCGCGATAGGCGCGGACGACGCTGCTCGGAACGGGCGAACCGGCGCGCATATCCACCGCGAACGCGATGACCTGCCGCTTCGCCTTCTTGATGACGAGCGCCGTATCCGTCACGAGCGCCCAGGCGCAGACCGTATCGCTCTGATGCCGGATGTCCACCAGATAGAGGCCCGTCTCCAGCGTGCCGAAGTCGAGTTTCTGATAGAAGAAGCCTTCGCGGTCGTCCTCCGTGATACGCACCTCGCGGGCGAGAACGGGCTGCGGGGCCGGGCCGGACTTCGGCCTGAGCAGTTCGGCGGGCAGGCGCGGGGCGGGATCCCAGCCGCGCCCGACCGACTCCAGCGCCTCCGCTGTCTCCCGGTTCTGCAAGACGCGGGAAAGCCGCGTTCGGTAGATGCGCAGGCTCAGCGCATCCTGCCCGGCGGGCTTTTTGCCGTCCACGTAGCCGCGCACAGCCAGATACGCCTTCTCCCTCGTGCCGAAGACGCGCTGGCGCTGCTGCAAGGCCAGGGCCGGCAGCGAACGTTTCAGGGCCAGATGCAGCTGCGTCGTGCCGCCCTCATCCACGCTCAGATACTGGTCGCTGACCGAGTGGGCGCGCGAGTCGGCGGAGAGATAGTAGGTTCCTGCCGGAACATGCGTGAACGTGAACCGGCCTCCTTCGCCGCTCACGGCATAGCGCATTCGCTGCACGCGCTCGCCCTTCGCGTTGATGGGCTGCAAAGTGATGTCTGCGCCGACCAACGGCCTGTCCGTATCCTGGATGCGTACCGTTCCCTCGACCCGGCCCACCGGCGTCTCTTCCGAGAAGGCGTAGGCGAAGGCCCAGCCGACGATCAGCAGCGCGGCGATAGCGGCGGCATGGCGCGGATACAGCGCCGATAACACTCCGGGCCGTCTCATGGCGCCGCTCCTTTCGTCGCGGCAGGCGCGGCACTCCCCTGCCGCCGCCTGCGCCACCAGGCTCCGAACCGCGTGCCGTAGTCCGACACGAGGATCAGCGCGATCAGGCAGCCGACCACCCACGCCAGTATCCGTATCTTCTCCGCCCGCGTCAGCAGCGCCCAGGCCAGCGCGTGATGCGTCCACTGCGCCAGCGCCAGAATGACGGCCAGAGAGAGGAGGGAAACGAATAGCCCCCCACGCCAGGCGTCTACCCTCACCCCCGGCCCCTCTCCCTGCAAGGGAGAGGGGAGAGCGTCACCAGAAGCCTTGCGCTCTGACCAGGAGGGGGAAGAAGACGGCAGCGTAGATGTCTGGCTCCCTTCTCCCTTTGAGGGAGAAGGGCTGGGGATGAGGGTGAAGCTGGCAGTCTCGCTCCCCTCCCCCTGTTCTTGGGGGGAGGGGCTGGGGGTGAGGGGCCTGACACCCAACGCCAGCCCCAAAACCAGCGCCACCGCGCACTTCGCGCCCCAGAGAAGGAGAATGAAAGCAGGGGCGGCGAGAACGAGCAGGGCCGTGAGAACCAGGCGGAAGAGCGCGCTGCCTGCGGTCATCGGAGTTCCGGGGCGGAGCAGAAAGCCGGAGAGCAGCGATGGCAACAGCGCGCCCGCCAGAAAGCCGAACAGGGCGTAGTTGTCCGTGAGGGAGACGCCTTTCAGGTCGCTGGTGAACCGGGTCATCACCAGCCGATAGAGCAGCAGCGCGACGCCGAACAGCGCCAGACGAGTCGCCTCCGCCGCGAGAGACAGGCGGCTCTCCCCGATTCCGCTCTCCGCGCCGGGTTCCAGGGCGAACGCGACACACGCGCCGACCACCAGCCAGGCCGCAATCAGCAGCAGTCCGACGCCGAAACCGGCGAGCATCTGAAAGGCGGCCATCGCTCCGGCCAGCACGACCAGCGCCGCCAGCGCGCCGTACCACCCGTTTCCGGCCAGCGCGTTTTGCCCGGCGGCCAGCCACCACGCGGCCAGCCCGACCAGAAGGCCGAGGCCCATGACGCGGAACAGATGCGGCTGCTCCAGGACGCGCAGGGCCAGCAGCTTGCCCAGGCCGAGCAGCAGGATCGCGCTCAACGCCATGCGCCAGACGCGCACGCCCGCGTTCTGCGCCGCCTCATCAGGAAACAGCCCCCCGAACAGCCGCGCGAAGAACCCGGCCAGAGGCAGCTTCAGGGCGATCCGCGCGAAGAAGGCGGTCGGCAGCGCGCCGAGCAGCAGCGCGAACGGCACGCCTGCCGCGAACGCCAGGCCCTGCGCGCTCCAGGAGGCGGTGACGCCGGAAGTCAGCGCGGCTTTCGCGCGGAACTCGCCGAGCGCGGCCAGCGCGCAGACCGTGAGGGCAAATCCGGTTCCAGCGACCAGCGGCAGCGCGAGCGGCGCATCGGCCTCCTCTTGCCGATAGCGCGTGCCGAGCAGCAGCGTGAGCGAGACGCAGAGCCAGCCTATCGCGCCGCCGAGCAGCGCGTCCAGCAGCGTCTCTCGCAGGAAGAGCAGGGGCGTCGCCGCAACGACCAGCGCCAGCGCGAACGGAGCCGCGACCGCAGCCGCCGCCCGCGAGGCGCTACGCATGTCCGCGCCTGTCCCGCTCAGGTTCCGACAGGCGTGCCAGGCCGTCCATCCTGCCAGCAGCGCCGCCAGTCCGCCCAGCAGAAAGCCGCGCCCAAACCCCTGCCCTGCCGCGAACGGCGGCCTACTCGGCAGCGTGGCGAGAAAGACGAGCAGGGGCAGGCCGCCCGCCGCCATTACGAACGGACGCGGTATCCCGCTCCTCTCCTGCCCTGCCTGTCGTGTGCGGGTCAGCAGGAACCCGTACAGCCACCCGATCCAACCGATAGCGAATGCGCTCCATAACAGACTGCGTTCCATGGGAATTGTCTCCCTTTTCCGAAACAAAGACCGACGACGCCTGATGCACTTCCTTTTCGATAGAGACGAGGCGCGTGCCTGCTTGTGAGGGACAAATAAGGCCCATTTGGTGGAGCGTGCGCGTGCGGACGGGAGAAAGGAGGGAGCAGGACGTCGAAGGTCACGCCGAACGTGGCGGCGAGGCGACGGCTGACGGAAAAGCCAGAGGCGTAGGCGGCAGTTTCCAGCGCGTCACCCCGGAACGCCGAGGAGACAGGAAGCGCAAGGCACGACGCGAAACGCCGCAACATTCGGTTACAAACGGCGCCTTTCTCAAGGGAAGCGCGCACCGCCCGGCGACCACCGGAACGGGTTTCACTGCTTTGCTGTGCCTTGCGTTATCTTGCGACAAGTCGGAAACAACGTCTCTTAATGGAATTTAGTGGCTCTAAGTGTCAAGACAGTCTAATAGTAGAGCATAACTGTGCGCCGCGCAGTGAAATTCGCCATAGATAGGCTGTGAAATGCGTCACACCGGTCTCTTTGCCGCTCTATGCTACAATAGTGTTGGAGTGACCGACTGGCGGCATAGAACCTTATCCGCACTGGCAGGATGTCCGACTCCCGCTCGATCAAATCCTATACCGCCCAGGACATCGGCAAATCGAGCGCAACGAGCGCAGCAACGGAACCGGCGACATCCTCTTCGCGCGAAGCCTGACCACGACCTATAACGACAATACCGGGCGTTCCACCAACACGAATAGCGTCGGCCTCTATGGCATTCCTGACGCCCGCTCCGTCGAAAAGCTGATCGTGGATACCTTCAAAACGCCCCATGAGTAGCCCTCCCGGCGGCGCGCGGCTTGCGTCTGTTCGCTAAATCTGCTATACTGCTACCCGATGACCCGCATCCTGAATCCGAACGATCTACCCGCCTGCCGCTCCCCGGTCGGAAGCGGCCCTATCTGTGCCTTGTTTCCCGGTGAACACAGATGACGCAGAGCGCGAAACAGACGGAATTCGAGTCGCTGCTGGCCCCCCTGCTCGGAGCCGCTTACGGCACGGCGCTGCACATGACGCGGAACCGCGAAGAGGCCGAAGACCTCGTGCAGGAGGCGGCGGTGCAGGCGTTTCGCGCCTTCCATACCTTCCAGTCCGGCACGAACTTCAAAGCCTGGTTCTTCCGCATCCTCACCAATCTCTTCTTCAACCAGTACCGCAAAAAGAGACGCGAGCCGGAACTCGCCGACCTGGAAGACGCCCCCGAACTCTATCTCTACACGCAGACGCAGAGCATGGGCCTGCATGACCGGAACACCGACCCGGCGGCGCTCGTCCTGACCCGAATGGACTCCGAGCAGATCGGGCGGGCCATCGCGGCGCTCCCCGAAGACTATCGTATCGTATCCAGCCTCTACTTTATGGAAGAGTTCTCCTACCAGGAGATCGCCGAGATGGTGGACTGCCCCCTCGGAACCGTGCGTTCCCGGCTCCATCGCGGCAGAAAGATGCTGCAAAAGGCGCTCTGGCAGATCGCCGAGGCGCAGGGCATCATCGCCGACCTGACCTCCGAGAAAGACTCATGACCCAGGTGGATCGCTTGACATGCGCCGAAGTCTTCCGGCGCTTAGACGACTATCTTGACCGCGAGCTGTCGCCCCGCGAGATGCAGTTGGTAAAAGCGCATCTGGAGATATGCGCCGCCTGCGCCTCCGAATATGCTTTCGAGGCCGAAGTGCTGAACCAGGTGCGCGCCAAAGTGCAGCGCATTGATCTGCCTTCGGGCCTGCTGGCAAAAGTCTCGCGCGCCCTCGCGGCGGCTGCGGACGAGCCTTAAGCGGACTTTCGCCTCGCGCGATCCTGACCACAAACGGAGACGACCCGTCCCTGGACGGCGTCTCCGTTTTTCTTTTTGGCACCTGGGAACCATTTCACGCCGTCTGTGTTAGAGGTAGCGGAACGGCAACGGAGCCGATCCCCTGACCTACCGACCGAGTTCACTTTCCCCGCAGGGAGAGATCAAGGAGATTGAAGATGCGTCTGCAAAACAAAGTGGCCCTGGTGACGGGCGCAAGCAGCGGGATCGGCCTGGCGATCGCCACCCGCTTCGCTGCCGAAGGCGCGCACGTGGCCGTCAACTATCTGCCCGGCGGCAATCGCGCCGAGGAAGCCGAGAAGATCGCCGCCGCCTTCCCAACGCCCTCACTCGCCGTTCCCGGCGACGTGAGCAAGCGGGAAGATGTCGAGCGCCTGGTCGCGCAGACCGTCGCGCGGTTCGGACGCCTGGACATCGCCATCAACAACGCGGGCATCGAGATCAAGAAGCCGTTCCTGGAAGTCACCGACGACGAGTGGAACAAGGTGCTTGCCGTGAACCTGTTCGGCGCGTTCCTGGTCAGCCAGGCGACGGCGCGGCAGATGGTCAAGCAAGGCCAGGGCGGCAGGCTCATCAACATCTCGTCCGTCCACGAGGACATTCCGTTCCCGCAGTACACGGCCTACTGCGCCTCCAAAGGCGGCGTGCGGATGATGATGCGCAATCTCGCCATCGAACTGGCTCCCTCCAGGATCACGGTGAACAATATCGCGCCGGGCGCTATCGCCACTCCTATCAACCAGGCTGTGCTGGATGACCCGGAGGCCCGCAAGAACGCCGTCAGCGAGATTCCCTGGGGACGCTTCGGCAAGCCGGAGGAGGTCGCCGCCGTCGCCGTCTTCCTGGCAAGCGACGAGTCCGAATATGTCACCGGCAGCACCTACTACGTGGACGGCGGCCTGACGCAGCAGGTCACCCTGTATTAATTCCGTATCCCCGGTAAGCTGCCGGGTACTGAAAGTACCCGGCTGGAGGGCCTGACGGCCAACCGTCCTTCGGACGGGTGCGTTTTGAAGGCTTTTCCCTTCGTATCGCACTCGCCTGCATACGCAGGGGCGGGCTTTCACAATGGATGCGTCCGGCAGGACGCTCGGCGGCGCAGCCGCCCCCTAGACGGGTACGTTCAGTACCCGGCCATGTTGCTGTCTTGTTGTGCAGATGAAGGTGAAAACGATGACCGAAGAAGAAGTGCGCTTACAACAGGCCCGCGAGCATATCGAAGACTGGAAGAAGTGGGGGCCGTACCTGGCCGAGCGCGCCTGGGGAACCGTCCGCGAAGACTACAGCCCCTACGGTTCCGCCTGGGACTACTTCCCGCACGATCACGCGCGCTCGCGCGCCTATCGCTGGAACGAGGATGGCCTGCTCGGAATCTCCGACCGGCAGCAGTTCCTCTGCTTCGCGCTGGCCCTCTGGAACGGCAACGACCCCATTATCAAAGAGCGGCTGTTCGGCCTGACCGGGCCGGAGGGCAATCACGGCGAGGATGTCAAAGAGTACTACTACTATCTCGACAGCACGCCGACTCACTCTTACATGAAGGCGCTCTATAAGTACCCGCAGGCCGCGTTTCCCTACAGCCAGCTTGTCGAGGAGAACCGGCGGCGCACCAAAGCCGACCCGGAGTACGAACTGCTGGATACCGGCGTCTTCGCGGAGGATCGCTATTTCGATGTGTTCGTCGAGTACGCGAAGGCCGAGGCCGAGGACATCCTGATCGCCATTACGGTCGTCAATCGGGGGCCGGAGGAGGCGCCGCTGCACCTGCTGCCTACGCTCTGGTTCCGCAACACCTGGTCATGGGGCAAGGAGCGCAAGCGCCCGATGCTGAGCCGGTGTCCTGCCGACCCCATGCAGGGCATCGGCGCGATGGCCCAGGCCGACCATCCGGTGCTGGGGCGGCGCTGGCTGCTCTGCCATGCGGACGAGAGCGGCCCGGAACTGCTCTTCACCGAGAACGAGTCGAATTTCGCCCGTCTCTTCCCGCCCGATGGCCGCAACACGACGCCCTATGTCAAAGATAGCATTAACGACTACCTCGTGCAGGGCAATGCGGACGCCGTGAACCCGGAACACGTCGGCACGAAGCTGACCGCGCACTATCGCCTGCGCCTTCAGCCGGGCGAGACGCGCACGATCCGCCTCCGCCTGACGCCGATGCTTGGCCTCTCCGAACCCCTGAGCGCGCCCTTCGACAACATCCTTGAGGAGCGCAAAAAGGAAGCGGATGAGTTCTATGCCACCATCGCGCCGGAGGGCCTTTCGGAAGACGCGCGCAACATCCAGCGGCAGGCGCTCGCCGGGATGTTCTGGAGCAAGCAGTTCTACTACTACACCGTGCGCGAGTGGCTCGAAGGCGATCCGGGCCAGCCCCCGCCGCCGGAGTCGCGCTGGCAGGGCCGTAACCACGACTGGAAGCACCTCGACAACGACAGCGTGCTGTCCATGCCGGACAAGTGGGAGTATCCCTGGTATGCGGCCTGGGACCTGGCCTTTCACTGCATCGCCATCGCCATCGCCGACCCGGATTTCGCCAAGCGGCAGCTTATTTTGCTCCTGCGCGAGTGGTTCATGCACCCCAACGGCCAGCTGCCCGCCTACGAATGGGCCTTCGGCGACGTGAACCCGCCCGTCCATGCCTGGGCCGCGCTGCGGGTCTATCAGATCGAGCGGCGCATACGCGGCGTAGGCGACACGCACTTCCTGGAGCGCGTCTTTCAGAAACTGCTCATCAACTTTACCTGGTGGGTCAACCGCAAGGACGCCGAGGGCAAGAACGTCTTTCAGGGCGGCTTTCTGGGCCTGGACAATATCGGCGTGTTCGACCGCAGCAAGCCCCTGCCGACCGGCGGTCACTTAGACCAGTCCGACGGCACAAGCTGGATGGCGATGTACTGCCTGAACATGCTGGGCATCGCGCTGGAACTGGCCCGGCAGGACAACGCCTACGAGGATGTCGCGACGAAGTTCCTGGAACACTTCTTCTACATCGCGCACGCCATGAACGACCGGCCCAAAGCGCGCGACGACGACGGCGTAGACCTGTGGGACAATGAGGATGGGTTCTACTACGACGTGCTGCATCTCAACGACGGCAGCCACTTCTTCCTCAAGATACGCTCGATCGTCGGCCTGATCCCGCTCTTTGCCGTCGAGACGCTGGATGCGGAGCTGCTGGAGATGCTGCCCGACTTTCGCCGCCGCCTGGAGTGGTTCTTGAACCACCGCCAGGACCTCTGCGGCAATGTCGCGCCGGTCACGCGGCCCGGCGCAGGCAATCGGCGGCTGTTCGCCATCGTGAACGAGGAGCGGCTGCGCGCGCTTCTAACTCGCGCACTGGATGAAAACGAGTTCCTCTCGCCGCATGGGCTGCGCTCGCTCTCGCGCTACCACGCGGCGCATCCCTACATTCTGAGCTATCACGACGAGGACTACAGCGTGGAATACTGCCCGGCGGAATCGCGGTCGGGCCTGTTCGGAGGCAACTCCAACTGGCGCGGCCCGATCTGGTTCCCAGTGAACTACATGCTCATCGACGCGTTGGACCGGCACCATCGGTTCTTCGGCGACAAGCTGCGTGTGGCATATCCGACGACTCGCGACGCGGCCGGCACTCCGCCCCGGCGCGCGATGCCCAGCCGGAAGGCGACCCTCGGCGAGATAGCCGACGACCTGTCACGCCGCCTGGTGTCGCTGTTCCTGAA
>DASRGL010000605.1:0-34810 GCA_035651115.1 Chthonomonadaceae bacterium | reverse complement strand
AACTCCGCGCGCACCCAGGACGCCGATGTGCAGGCGATGCGTGACGCCGGCTGGACCGACGAGCAGATATGGGAAGCTGCCCTGGAAGTGGGGATATTTTCCCTGCTCAACCGGATGGCGGACGCGCATGGCCTGGACTATCCCTCTACCGGTTGGTATCCTCCCCAACTGCGCGAGAAGATGGAACAGGAAAAGCAGAGACAAAGCGCAAACTGATAAATGCCGCGCAGGATCAGCCGGGTGGATGCCACGCCTGGCTGCTTCATTCTATCGCTCTGCCTGCCACATATTCAGAGACATCGGTCTTTGCCTTTTGGCTCCTCCGCAGAGTATAATGAAGGCAGCCGTCCGCCTCATCCTTCCGCCGCCCGGACGCGCGGAACCCCGGAGGAGTTTGCGTATGCCCGCCCGCCCTGTGCTGTCAACCCTCGTCTCCCTCTTCCGTCGGAAACGTTCCTCGGCGTTCCCGGTCTGCCTGGTAGTCGCCGCCTTCCTGCTGGCGGTCAAGACCCAGTCCCAGAGACGCGGCCACTCCCTGGCGACGGCAGATACCGGCCTGCGCGTGGAAACCGGGCCGAACCGGATCGTGATCGCCTCGCTACAGTCCCGGCAGACGCGCAAGGAGTGGATCGGCGCGCAGTCCGGGCAAGAGGCTGCCGCGATCCCTCTCATAGAGCAAGCCGAATGGGAAGGCAAAACGGCCCGCCTGACGTGGGAGTTCGTCAGCAGCCGCGTCGCAAAAGGGCCGATTCAGAATCTCGAACTGACGTTTGTCTCCCGCAGTCCGGCGCTGGAACTGCGCTCTCTCTGGCAGGCGCGCACGGGGGACGGGCCGATAGAGCATCGCATCCAGATCACGAACCGCGAGAAGACGCCCGTTCAGATACCGCTTCAGCTCACGCTGGCCCTCTCGCTCCGCGCGCCTGCCAGAGAGTCGCTGGAACACTGGTGGGTGGAGAAAGGCGCGATCACGCCCACGCCCTACGGCACGCACCACGATCCGATCGCAGAAGGCTATGCCGCGAATCTCTTCTCGATACCCTACGCGCGCGAAGACGAGGAACACCGCGACGCCATTCCCTGGTCGGCCGTTCAGGATACGCAGGGCCATCAGGGTCTCTATGTCGGGATCGCGTTTTCGGGCCGCGTCCGCATTGCCGTGCGAAGGGCAGAGCAGGCCGGGCCTATCCTGCTGGAAGCCGGGCTGACTCCGGAGGAGGACGGCGCGGCTCCCTTCGTGACGCGGCTGGCTCCGGGCGAAACGTTCGAGACGCCGCCGGTCTTTCTCGGCTGCTACACCGGCGATGTGGACGACGGCGCGAACCGGCTGCATCGCTGGGTCGAGAAGGCGCTGCGCCCGCCCGTCCACGATGCCCGCTACCCGCTGCTCGTCAACAACTCGTGGGGCAGCGGGATGGCCGTAGACGAGAGACTGGCCCGCCAGATGATCGCCGATTCCGCCGATCTGGGGCTGGAGATGTTCCATCTAGACGCCGGGTGGTTCAGGGGCGTGGGAGACTGGTATCCCGATCCGGCGAAATTCCCGCAGGGGTTGGCTCCCATTGCGGACGAAGCGCACCGGAATGGGCTGCTCTTCGGCCTGTGGGTCGGCTGGACGCAGGGCGGCGCGCATACCAACCCGCCGGGCCAGCAGACCGTGCTGAGTGTCTTCGACCCGGAGATGAAGGGCTGGTTCACGCGCGACTATCCGCCCGACTGGAGACCGAGGCCGTTCACCGGCGCGGATGTCTGCCTGGGCGACCCGCGCGCAGTGGAGTGGTGTCTGCGCGAACTCCGGCGTATCGTAAAAGAGTATCCGCTGGACCTGCTGGAACATGACCAGCGCATGATCGTGGACGCCTGCGAACGGACGGATCACCGGCACACAGCCTCGGCTACGGACATCGCGTACCGGGCCGCGCAGGGCTACTATCAGGTCTACGATATGCTGCGCGCCGAGAACCCCAACCTGCTGTTCGAGAACTGCGTTGACGGCGGGCATACGGTGGACTACGGCATCGTTCAGCGCACGCACTATGTCAGCATCACCGATACCTACGACCCGCTCTCCAACCGCCGCGCCTTCTATGACGCCTCCTACGCGCTGCCGCCCGCCATGTGCGAGTGCTACGTGGCCGATCATCCGCGCAAGCGCCTGGCGGAGTTCCTCGCCATCCTGCGGAGCGGCATGATGGGCTGGTGTACCATCATGTGCGACACCTCGCAGTGGAGCCAGGAGGAGCGTGCCGCCGCCAAAGCGCAGTTCGCGCTTTACAAGGCCAGACTGCGTCCTCTCATCCAGAGCGCGAACCTCTATCACGTCTCGGAGCGGCCCGACGGCGTGCGCTGGGACGGCATCCAGTATTTCGACCCGCAGACCGGGCGGGGCGCGCTGTTCGCCTTCCGGGGAACCACGCCGGAAACGCAGCACGTCTTTACGCTGAAGGGGTTGGAAGCGGGAAAGCCGTACCGTCTCACGTTCCAGGATGGGAGCAGCGCGCTGGTCACGCGCACCGGCAAGGCGCTGATGCAGACGGGCGTGACGGTTTCGCTGCCCCTGCCGCAGACTTCGGAGATCGTTTTCCTGACCCGACAGTGAGCCGTAATCGGTCATCTCGGAGGAATAGTTTGCATGTCTGACCACGCTTGTCCCCCTAGACGGTTAATGCGCCTTCTCTGTCTTCTCGCCTGCTTCGTCGCGCTCCTGCTGTCCGGCAGAGTCGCGTCTGCTGACGATGTCAAGCAACATCTCGATAAGGCGGTCGCGCTCTACGACGGCAAAAAGCTGGACGAAGCCCTGGAAGAGTTCGAAACGGCGCGGAAGCTGGCTCCCAGCGATCCTACCATTCTCAACTGGATCGGTTTCATCCAGTTACAGCGCCAGCGGTACGCCGAAGCTCTCGAACCGCTGGAACAGGCCGTCAAACTCCAGCCCGACTCCATTCCGACGCATACCAATCTCGGCAACGTCTACTTCGGCCTCAACCGCTTTTCCGACGCGGCCCGTGAGTTCGAGGCGGTCGCGAAGCTGCAGCCGAAGTCGGCGGACGCCTACCACAACCTGAGCAACGCCTACTATAAGCTGGGCCGTCTGCCGGAAGCTGTCGCTGCCTCCCGCCGCGCCGCCGCGCTGAGGCCGAACGACGCCTACGAACAACTCAATCTCGGCTTCGTGCTGCAAGCCTCCAAAAACTACGCCGAGGCGGTCGCAGCCTATCGGAAGGCGACAAAGCGGATGCCCAACCAGGCCGAGTTCTGGCTGAATCTGGGGCTTGGAGCGCAAGACTTAGCGCGGCAGGCACAGGCGCAGCCGGGCGCAGCGGGCAAGGCCCAGGCCGCGAAAGCGCAGGAAGAGGCGCGGAGCGCCTTCGCCCGCGCCGTGCAGCTTGCGCCGAATAGCTATCAGGTGCGGGAGGTCTACGGCGAGGCGCTGGCGGACATGAACCGCCATGCCGAGGCGGCGGCGCAGTTCGAGAAAGCGGCGCAACTCGACCCGAAGCAGTTCAACCCGCTCTTCAATCTGGGCAACGCGCAGACGCGGTTGGGACGGCTCAGCCAGGCGGCGAGCGCCTATCGCCGCGCCCTGGCGATCCAGCCCAACCACCGCGAGTCGCTCAGCAATCTGGGCCTGATCGAGTTCAAGCTGGGGAAGTACGAGGAAGCGGCGCAGACCTTCAAGACACTGACGCAGGCGGCTCCGAACAACGTGAAAGCTTGGATCAATCTGAGCGCCAGCCTGCAAAGCAAGGGCGATGCCGAGGGCGCAATGGCGGCGCTGGAGGAGGCGCTGAAGCAGAACCCGACCGGGCCGGGCGCGGCAGAACTGCGGCGCGCTCTGGCCGGGCAGTATTTTCGCAAAGGCAGCCCCGACAGCCTCAAGCGCGCGGAGGAGGAGTATACCCGTTCGCTGCAAGATGCGCCGGAAAATCCGGAGGCTCTCAACGGCCTGGCGCTGGTCACGCAGAAGCAGGGTAAACTCGACGAGGCCATCGGTCTCTTCAAGCGCGCTGTCGCGCTCGATCCCCGCTATGCCGACGCGCTGAACAACCTGGGCGTGGCCTACGAACTCAAGGGAGAGACGGAACTGGCCGTCGCCAACTACCGCAAGGCGCTGCAAGCCGACCCGAAGAACGCGCTGGCCCGTAGGAACCTCGACCGCTTTGAGAAGCCGGCCCGCGCCGCCGGGAAATAGACTGCCCGCGCAAAGTATAAGGCACGGAGGAGAGCAGTATGTCTTTTCCGCTGCATTTTCTCTCGGCCCTCTCGTG
This sequence comes from Chthonomonadaceae bacterium, assembly GCA_035651115.1. GTDB lineage: Bacteria > Armatimonadota > Chthonomonadetes > Chthonomonadales > Chthonomonadaceae > DASRGL01. The sequence goes on along the minus strand of DASRGL010000605.1, from coordinate 30,542 downwards.
CCGTGACTTTCTGGGGCGCGCGGGCGCAGTCTGCGGCGGTCTTGCGTTGACCTTTCTGCTGGCGCAGGAGGCGGAAGCAGAGCAGAAGCGCGCCGATGAAAGAGAGTTTACTCACGGAATAGCCGGTGATTGCATCCGGCGGATGTCGCGCGGGGCGGTGGCGACCGAGGCGTAGTAGAGGAGGGCGGCGACGCCGAGGAAGACGACGGCGGTCGAGGAGATGGCTGCGCTCATGGTGACGCCATGATCCATCGCGACGCCGATGGCCCAGGGGCCGAGTCCCCCGACGACCCAGCCGAGCATATTCATCAGACCGGTGGCGGTAGCGCGGCGGGCCGGGGTGATGACATCGTAGAAAGCCGCCGTGAGGTTGGAGTCGTACATGCCTTTGAACAGGCCGTAGAGCGTCATGGCGGCGACGAGCGTCCAGGGATCGCGCGTGTAACCGCAGAGGAAGACGAATGGCGCGCCGAGCAATACGGCGAGAGCTTGCAATCGGATGCGTCCTTCGGCGCGGCGCAGGCTCCAGCGATCCGCCCAGACGCCGCCGAGAATGCTGCCGACCATGCTGGCGATCTGGATAAAGATCGTCGCGCCGACACCGGCCAGCGCCAGGTCCAGGCCGAACTTGCGCGTGAGGAACGAGGGCATCCAGATCAGGAACACCAGCGAGACGAAGTTGGCTCCGGCATAGGCGGCGATAAGCAGTACCGCCGTCGGGGTGCGGCAGAAGTCGGCGAGGAAGCGGAGCATGGGAACGTGTTCCGGCTCGGCGCTTTCCGACTCGTCTCCGCGCTCCTGCCGCTCAGCCTGGTTGCGGCGCGGCTCGCGAATGAAGGCATTCAGAACGAAGCCCAGAAGGATTCCGACGATCGCCAGCGTCCAGAACGGAGACCGCCAGCCGAACTCTTTGCCCATCCAGCCCGCCAGCGCGCCCCCGGCGATGGTTCCGGCATAGACGCTCGTCGTGTGCAGCCCGATGGCCCGTGAGCGGGTCGCGGGCGTGTGGTAGTCGCTGACGAGCGCCATCGAGGCGGGCATGTAGAACGTCTCTCCCAGCCCTTCCGACCCACGCACGAGGACGAACTGCCAGACCTTCGTGCAAAGCGCGGTGAAGCCGGTGATCAGGCTCCAGATGTAGAGACCGCCCAGGATGACGGCCTTGCGCGCAAAGCGGTCGCCGACGTGTCCGGCCAGCGGCGCGGCCAGCCCGTAGACCCAGGTAAACGCCGCGCCGATCATACCGAGTTCGGAATCGGAGAAGTGGTATTGCGCCTTCAGGAGGGGAAAGACCGAGGAGATGGCGACCCGGTCGGCATAGTTGAAGAAGCAGATGAACCAGAGCATCCCGACGACCGCCCATTTGTAGGAAGGCGTTGGGCGTTGAGCGTCAGGCGGTGGAGAGGGCGGTTGTCCCTCAAGAAGCGGTGTTTGGGTGGGATTCATCAGTGGGGGCGGGCCTCCAGAAGGTGGACTGCTCGATCAGTATGCCTCTATTATAACGCAACAGTAGTAAGTTTGAACAACAGCGGTGCAGGCCATTTTAGAAAGTTTTCGCCTTTTCTTACTCGTCTGGCAGGAGAGAACGAATAGATGACGAATTGATAAGCAAGAGTGTGTGCGGCTTTTTTAGACGTGTGATATTGAACGGAAGAAGCGTGCAGTATCAGCGATCTAAAGTAGGCTGTGAATGCTGAGCAGGAGGATAGCCGATGAAATGGGCAGGATACAGATTTTCTCGGAAAGGAGTGTCGTTATGAAGTCGCGGCCTTTCCTCTGCCTGGCCGAGTCCCTCTGGCTGCTTGCCCTCCTCTGCCTGTGTCCGACCGTCAGCCGGGGACAACAGGCCGGGCCAGGTTCGCCCCTGGCGCAGACCCTGTTCACCGTCTCGCTCTATGAAGACGGCACCGGAACCATCCAGACCTGCTGCGAAGAGCCGATCCCGCTCTTCAGCTATCTCGACCCGGCCCACAGCAATGTGCCGACCTTCACGCTGCCGTTTCCGATCGTCGCGGGAGACCTGCTCATCGTAGACCAGGCCGATGGGACGGTGAGCGATCTGGTGCGTTTTCCCGATCAGGGCGACGGCACGGCCAGCGTCCTTCAGTTCTACTCGGAACTGCCCGCGAACGGAGAGACTCCGAAGGCCAGCGATGTGGGAATCCCCTCCGACCGTCAGCCCAATCTCGTCACGCTCGTGGAAGCGCTGGACGGCATCGTGACGTACCGGGTGGACGACGCGACCTACATCTTCCATAGCGATCCCGATAATGCTGTTCCCGAACCCGGCGCGCTGAGCCTGCTGGCAGGCGTCGGCGTCTGCGGATTGGGCTGGCGCTGGCATCGCGGGATCGCAGGCGTTGGGAAAAGCAGCCCCCTTCGTAAGGGGAGGGAGCCTTGAATTCTCCCCCTCCTTACGCAGGAGGGGGTTGGGGGGAGGTTTCGCGGATGAGGGCCGAAGTCGTTACGGCCCCAGCACCGTGACCCCGGCAGGGCCGAAGCAGACCGCGCCCAGAAAGGCGGCCCCGGTCGCGTCTATCAGCCCGCCCATGGCGCTGATCGCGATCTTGCCGGGGCTGCCGGTCGCCTGCAAGAGAGCGGAAGCCGCCAGCACGTTGGAGGCGGTGGAGAGTACCGTTATCCGGGCCGGAACCGACCAGCGCGCCCGGTTCGCCGCGATGAGGCCGGGGGCCGTCACCGTCAGCAGGGTATCCGTCGCGTCCGGGCTGAACGGGACAAGCGTGCTATCGGGGGCATAGATCGCGCCCGCGTCGGACGCCAGATCGGCGGCGTGGTCGGCGCGCAGGAAGGCGCGCGCTGCATAGAGCGCCCTCCTTGCCCGGATGCTCAGCCCTTCGGAGGCTCCGAGGATGGCGTCGGTGAGGTCTATGCCGCCGGTATAGACCCGGAGGCGGAGGACGCCGGCATAGGCCAGCAGCGCCGCCCCGCGCAGGTCCGCGCTCGACAGCGCGTCAAGGTACAGGCTGTTCGCTACGAGCGCCGTCGCAGGCGTGTTCCCCGTGATCTGCCCCCCGGCCCACAGCGTGATATTGTCGCCTGCCGAGAGCGAACTGTCCGTGACGGAGACATTGCGCGCGGCGGAAAGCGTGATGCCGTCGCTGCTGAGCGATCCGCCCAGCGCGGAGACGCTGCCACGCCGGGAACTTAGCCCTACGATCGTCCCCGCCAGCAGTGTGCAGCCGTTCGTCGCCCGAACGGTATCGGTCGCGCTGACCGTGACCGCCGAGGCGGGAGCGATGGCGAGCAGGCTGGCCCCGTCGAGATGCACGGCGCGCGCTGCCGCAAGGACGATGCCGGTTCCCGCCAGAAACGCAGTCGCCTGCCCCTCCGATGTCCCGGCGGCGATATTGCCGCAGGCCAGGACGCCGATATGGCTCAGCGGGTAGTCGCCGGTGGCCGTCGCTCCCGTCAGCGCCACATCGCCGCCCGCGCAGACGCCGAAGAAGGTGGCAAAATCCGTCTCCGAAAGCGTCAGGTCTATATTGCCGCCCGCCTGGAGAAAGAGGGCCGGAGCGGTCAGCTTGCCGTGAACGATCAGATGTCGCCCGGCCTGGAGCAGCAGGAACCGGGGAACGAAGAGCGTCTGCGAGGCCGGAATGACCAGGCTGGCCGCCTGGGCGGGCGCAGGATAGAACCCACTGCTGACCTGCGTATTGAAAACGCCGCCGTTCTGTATCAGGGCGTTGATGTCCACGCTCGGAGTCGAGTCGAGGCCGATGTCGCCCTCGGCGGCGGAGTAGAGGCCGTCTCCGTTGACATCCACGAAGGCGAAACCGGGATCGGCGATGCCGGAACCGGCCCGCGCGCCCTGCGCGGCCAGAAGGCCGAGCAGCATAAACAGCGCCAAGAGGCGCGAACGCAGCGCAACCATGATGTCGCCTTTCTCATCAGGCTTCCTGCCTACGTCTGTTTTCCGCGTCCGAAGGACGCTTGGCCGTAGGCCACCGAGACGGGTACTTTCAGTACCCGGCCACTTGTGCAGGAAGTCTATTACAAGACCGTCGGACAGGCCGCCTTTTCCGGCCTGCCCTCCGATGATCCGTCAAAGACTGTCTCCTATAGTCGGAGAGAACCGACAGTCTCCGCAGGCCGATTCCCCGGGGCCGCCTCCTGGAAAGCAGGAGCGCGCGGCGCTAATTGATGGGGTTGATTTCGGCCCAGTAGTTGTCGAAGCCGTAGTATCCCGTCGTGCTGGGCTGAAAGTAGCCGGCGACGTAGTGGATATGCGGATTGCCGTTCAGGGTGAACTTGTTGGCGATGACCGCGCCGTAGACATCGGGCGTGCCGTTGAAGATGACCCGCCCGCTCGAAGGGCCGTTGTAGTTGTAGATTCCGGCATCCAGTTCGCTATTGCCGTTGAAGATGACATCGTTGGTTGTCGCCACATAGATGCGAACCGGCTTGGTCGGGTCTTGCGTCATCTTCAGGGCCGCCGTGCCGCCATTGAACACGAACGTACTCGCCGTTCCACTCGGCCCGAACCAGAGGTTGATTGGCCCCTGCGTATTGTCGAAGCTGATCTTGGAGTTGCCGTTGCAGGTCAGGCTGGTCAGATAGTAGTTAGCGCCGCCGGGCTTGCCTTTGAACGTCAGCGCGCCGTTGCCGTTGAGAAGGATTTTATTGTTGCTAATCGGCGGATTGGAAAGGCCGTTGTCGTTATGTGTGGCGAGCCAGGACAGGCCGAAGGGCGGAAAGGCGGTGTTGGCGAGGCTGTCCACGGTCGGCCAGTTGACCGGGTCCGCGTTGTAGCTGACGCTGTAGTTGCCGTTGGGCGGGCTTTGCCAGTGGGCGAGCGGCCCGTTAAAGGTGACGTTGCCGTTGATGGTCGGATGTCCGTTGAAGGTGAAATAGCCGTTCGTGCCGACATCCCCATCTATGGTGGTCGCCGTGCCGTTGATGATGCCCGATTCGACGCCGTAGAGGGCGTAGTCTGCGGGCGTGGCGTAGCCTTTGCCCGCCACTTTGAGCGTGCGGGTGACGCCGTGGATGGTGCCGGTGGCGATGACATAGAGGTTGTTGGGAGCCGTCCAGATACCGCCGGTATTGCGGTCTATGCAGTAGACGGTAAACTGCCCCCCGGCCAGCGTGCCGGTATAGGGCGCGCTCGCCTGGTCGGCCTGCGCGGGGTTCTGGCTGATCTTGCGGAACTCGTAGTTCACCCCGGCCTCCGCCAGGTTGAGAACAGCGGCATAGTCGCTCTCGGCGCGCGCCCGCGCATAGTGCGAGACCGTCAGCGCGCCGATGCCCGCCAGCAGCAGCGAGACGACCACCATGAACGCCAGCGCGCTGATCAGCACGCCGCCCCGCCGCGCGGAGGCGCGACGCTCCGTCCAGCGCCGCGCGCCGGACTGCAAACCTGTATGACGCACTCCTTGCCCCCCGTTCGCTCCCACTCTCTGGAGCCACACGATGACCTGAACCGATGCCTCTGCGCCCTGCGATCTGGTCGGAAAAGCGCCGGCCTCACGCCGGATCGCAGGCCCAACCGGATGAACGCGCTTTAACTGACGTATCTTTCCACAAAGCTGTCAGTTTTGTGAAAAATAAAAGCCTTCCTGACAAAATCGGCGCGTTCTCTCTCCCCATTTCAGAAGGCAGGCCGCGTAAAGCGCACAGGGACGGGCAAAAGCGGCAGGAACCGCTCCCCCTCTCGACAAACTGAGACGTAGCTTACCTATCCGAAAGGGACCTTCCACACATGACACAGCCACGCCTGTCACACTGCGATCTGCTCGAACTCAAACGCTGGAACACGCCCACCATCTACAACGGCTGGGAACAGATCACCCGCTACGATGCGGGCAAGGACGCTTTCAATCTCGAAGAGACGCGCGATTTTATGCCGCAGATGGGGCCGATGGTCGGGTACGCCGTCACGGTGGTCATCGAGCCGAGCCGGGCCGAACACCGCGCCCATAACCCGGACGCCGTGCGAGAGTATCTCGAATATGTCGCCAGCCAGCCCGCGCCCAAGATCGTCGTCATTCAAGACCTGGACAAGCCGCAGACGTTCGGCAGCTTCTGGGGCGAGGTCAACAGCAACACCCATCGGGCGCTGGGCTGTGTGGGAACCATCGTGGATGGCGCGATCCGGGACGTGGACGAGATGACCAACGCCGGATTCAAGGCGCTGGCGCGGCGGCTGTGCGTGGGCCATGCCTATAGCTGGCCGGTAGCCTGGAACTGTGAGGTGGAGGTGTTCGGGCGCACGGTGCAACCGGGACAGCTTATCCATGCCGACAAGCACGGATTTCTGGCCGTTCCCCCGGAGGACGAGGCCCGCCTGCTGGAGGCCGCGCGCTTTATGGACTCCAACGAGTGCCGCACGGTCATTCCGGCGGCCCGCGAGACCGCCGGAAAAACCATGCCGGAGATACTCCAACAGATGAGCGAGGCGCGGGCCGCTTTCGGGAAGGCCGTGCGCGAGAAGTTCGGCGCTCAGGGAGAGTGGTAACGGCCCCTCTCCCACATGGTAGGAGAGGGACCGAGGGGGAGGAGCCGCCGCAGTTTTAGGCGCTACCGCTTCAGTTTTTCGCGATAGTGTTCCCGGAACTTGGCGACTTTCGGCGCGATGACGAACTGGCAGTAGGGCTGCCCCTGGTTCCGCGCGAAATAGTCCTGATGGTAGTTCTCCGCACGGTAGAAGTTGGTGAACGGGGTGATCTCGGTGACGATCGGATTGGGCCAGAGATGCGCCGTCTCGATCTCGCGGACGACCTGCCTGGCGGTCTCCTGCTGCGCCGGGCTATGGGTGAAGATAGCAGAGCGATACTGCGGCCCGACATCCGCGCCCTGCCGGTCTTTGGTGGTCGGGTCGTGTGTCGTGAAGAAGATATTCAGCAGGTCGTGATAGGAGATGACTTTGGGATCGAAGACGATCTGAATGGCCTCGGCGTGTCCGGTCGTTCCGGTGCAGACCTGCTCGTAGGTCGGATTGGCGACCTGTCCTCCGGCATAGCCCGGCTCGACCGTCTCCACGCCTTTGAGGTCGCGAAAGATGGCTTCGGTACACCAGAAGCAGCCTCCGGCCAGGGTCGCGATCTCCTTGCCGGGCGGTATCGAAAGGGATTGCATGGGTTCCGGTCTCCTTACGGCGTTCTCCGGTTTTGCGGCAGACCTCGGCAAAGCGCAGCCTGCCAGTAGGTACGCCAGGCCGAGCAGCCAGACGCCCAGCCACAGCGCGCGTTGCCGCGTGGATGGTCGCGCGTCGGCGTGATGTGATGTCCAGAGCAGCCTACGGTCTTTCATGTTAGGCATATACGTTCCCGGCTCCTCAGAAATTCCTGCTCGCCGCTTTCCGCGCTGAGGTCGGCCCGTATTCCCGGTCGCCTTCTCCCACATTGCGAGAGCAGGCGGGGGAGACGTTCAACGAGGAAAAGAGGAGATCGGGCGCGAATAGGGCAGAAACCTCTTCTCTTGGAGTCGTCCGTGAAGATACTGGTTCCTATCAAGCGCGTCCCAGACCCGTATGAGCGCGTGCGCCTGACCCCGAACGGTCAGCTGGACGCCAGCGACGTCAAATGGGTCATCAATCCGTTCGATGAGATCGCCCTGGAGGAGGCCGTGCGCCTCCGCGAAAGCGGCGCGTCGGTAGAGATCGTAGCGGTCGGTATCGGCGGGCCGGCCTGGGAGGAGCCGCTGCGCACGGCGCTGGCGATGGGGGCCGACCGCGCCCTCCTCATCCTGGACGAAGCGCCGACCGATCCCGGCGTCATCAGCCACCTGCTGGCTGCCGTCTGTGAGCGTGAAAAGCCCGACCTGATCCTGATGGGCAAGCAGGCTATTGACGATGATCTCAACCAGACCGGCCAGCGCCTTGCCGCGCTGCTGGGCGTGCCGCAGGCGACCTTTGCCTCTGCCCTCACCCTCTCCGCCGACGGAACCCGCGCCCGCGTGACCCGTGAGGTGGACGCCGGACGCGAAACATTAGAAGTGACTCTCCCCGCCGTCGTGACCGCCGACCTCCGCCTCAACCAGCCGCGCTATGTCGCCCTGCCTGCCATCATCAAGGCGCGCACGAAGCCCCTGGAACGCCTTCCTGTCGGCGAACTGGGCGTGCGCCCTCCCGCCCGCGTGACCGTCCTGAAGCTGGAGACGCCGCCGCCGCGCAAGGCGGGCCGCAAGGTCGGCAGCGTGGACGAACTGATTACGGCGCTTCGCGAGGAAGCGAAGGTCATTTGAAGCGGTAGAAAAGGATGTCCGAATGAGCAACGTTCTGGTACTGGCGGAGACGGATGGAGCGCATGTCCTGCCCGGCACGCTTCCGGCGATTACGTTTGCGCAGACGCTGGGGAGAGAGACGGGCGGGGGATTCGACCTGCTGATCCTCGGTGGAGCGGAGATCGCAGGCGAGGCCGAAGCGTGGAGGAGTTATGGCGCGGGGCGTGTCTTTGTGGCGGCGGCTCCCGAACTGGCGCATCCGACGGCGGATCGCGCGGCGGCGGTCTGTGTGGCGGCGGCGCAGCAGGCAGGGGCGGAGTCCATTGTGGGAACCTCCTCGACCTTTGGCCGCGATGTCCTGCCGCGCGTCGCCGGGTTGCTGGACCTGCCCATGCTCTCCGACGTGCTGCATGTCGAGAAGGCGGAGAGCCGTCTGATGTTCCGCCGCCCAATGGTCGCGGGGAACGTTATTGCGACCGTGCAGGTAGAAGGAGATAGAGGCATTTTCAGCGTGCGCGGCACGGCGTTCGGGCCGCCAGAGAAGGGGAATACCCCCAGTGAAGTCCAGACTTTGAACGTGGATGGCGGCGCGCTGCCGCAGGGAACGACCTGGATCGGGCTGGAAGCCGGGGAACAGAAGCGCCCGGAACTGACGATGGCCCGCGTGGTCGTCTCCGGCGGACGGCCTCTGCGCGATGCGGAGACCTTCGAGCGGCTGATCGGGGGGCTGGCGGATAAACTCGGTGGGGCGGTCGGCGCGACGCGCGCGGCGGTGGACAGCGGCATCGCGCCCAACGAGTTGCAGGTGGGGCAGACCGGCAAGGTCGTCGCGCCGGAACTCTATATCGCGGCGGGCATCTCCGGCAGCGTCCAGCATCTGGCGGGCATGAAGGATTCCAAAACCATCGTCGCGATCAACACCGACCCGGATGCGCCCATCTTCGAGGTCGCGGACTATGGACTGGTCGCCGATCTGCATCAGGCGCTTCCCGAACTGATCGCCAAACTGTAGAGACGCTTGCATAGGCGGTTGAAACCGCTGCTGGCCCTCACCCCCTAACCCCCTCTCCCAACGCTGTGGGAGAGGGGGAACGTTGAGTCGGCGCAGGCGGGTTTTGTGCTTTTGCAGACGCGAATTCATTCGCCGAGAAAAGTCCGTTTACATGGCGACACGAGACATCTTCTTCCATATCACGCCGCTCGGACAGGGCATTTTCTATCTGCTGTCGGTTGTGAGCGTCGTGGTCTGTTTTTACGGCGTCTACCGGCGCATACGGCTCTGGCGGCAGGGGCGGCCCTTCTCGCCGCTCACGCACTGGCCGTCCCGCTGGAAGGCGCTGTTCGCCCAGATGATCGCACACCGCCGCACGCGCCGCCGCCCCTACGCCGGGAAGATGCATCTCCTTATCTTCTTCGGGATGCTCGTCCTCTTTATCGGGACGAACATCGTCGCGGTCGAACACTACGGCGCGCTGCTCTTCGGGAATCACTGGCTCTATCGCGGCTGGTTCTATCTGGCGTGCAAGGTCGTGCTGGACCTGTTCGGTCTGGGCCTGATCATCGGAACCATCATGGCGCTGGCCCGCCGCCTGGGGCCGCATTCGCCTGCGCTCGGCAACGAGCGGAAAGATTTCGCGTTTCTGTTCCTGCTGCTGGCGGCGACGCTGACCGGCTTTCTGCTGGAAGGGGCCGGGATCGCCGCCGACCCGCGCCGCGCGCCGTTTGCCGCCTTCTCTCCTGTCGGCAGATGGTTCGCGCTGCCGCTGCAGGGGCTTTCTCCCTCCGGCTATATCCTCCTCTGGTGGGTTCACGCGCCGCTCGTGCTGGGCGTCATCGCCGCGCTGCCCTATGGAAGATGGCTGCATCTGTTCGTCGCGCCGCTCAGTATCGCCTTGCAGCCGGAGCGACCGATGGGCGCGCTGGAACCGGTGGCGATGGCCCAGGTGGAAGAGACGGGCCGGATCGGACTGGGTGCGATTGCGGACCTGGATCGCTGGCAGTTGCTCAGCCTGGACGCCTGCATGGAGTGCGGACGCTGCACCGAAGCCTGCCCTGCGCACGCCGTCGGCAAGGAACTGAACCCGAAGCAGGTGGTGCTGGATTTGCGGCGCATGATGGCAAGCCTCCCTCCTCAGGAAGAGGCCCCCACCCCTAGCCCCTCCCCCAAGAACAGGGGAGGGGAACAATCTAGTTCTCTCCCTCCCCCTGTTCTTGGGGGGAGGGACGGGGTGGGGGGCCAATCCACCGATGTCATCTCGGATGAGTCGCTGTGGGCCTGTACCAACTGCCATGCCTGCGTGCGCGAGTGTCCGGCGCTCATTCGCCATGTGGATATTCTCGACGGTATCCGCCGCTATCGGGTGGCGGAAGGGCGGCTTTCCGGCACGGCGGCGGCGATGCTGCGCCAGTTGGGAAGCCGCGAAAATCCGTGGGGACTGCCCGCCTCGCAGCGTCTCGATTGGGTGCAGGGACTCGATATTCCCGTCGCCACCGCCGAGGATGGTCGGGACGTGCTGTTGTGGGTCGGGTGCGCGGGAGCCTTCGAGCCGCGCGCGCAGAAGACCGTCCGCGCCCTGGCCCAACTGCTGCAACAGGCAGGCGTCCGATTCGCCATCCTCGGCCCCAAAGAACGCTGTTGCGGCGATCCGGCCCGGCGCACCGGCGATGAGTTTCTGTTCCAGCAGCTTACCGAGACGAATATCGCGACTCTCGACGGCGTCAAAGCGAATACCCTTGTGACCATCTGCCCGCACTGCTTCCACACCCTCAAGAATGAGTACCCCCAGTTCGAGGGGCGGTACGACGTGCTGCACCACACGCAGTATCTTGCCCGGCTGCTTGCGGAGGGCCGACTGAAGCTGCCGCCGGGGTTCGCCGACAGCGTCACCTACCACGATCCCTGCTTCCTCGCTCGCGTGAACCGGGAGACGGAGGCTCCGCGCAGGCTGCTCAACAGCGCACAGAGCCTCCCGCTCCTGGAAGCGCCGAGGCGGGAGAGCAAGACCTTCTGCTGCGGCGCGGGAGGCGGGCGCATGTGGATGGAGGAGCCGCCTCACCAGCGCCCGGGCGTCAACCGCGCGCAGGAACTCCTTGCCACCGGCGCGAAGACGGTCGCAATCGGCTGTCCGTTCTGCAAGGTGATGGTCGGCGACAGCATCGCGCAGGTCGCCGGAGAGAACGCTCCGCCCGTTCTGGACGTGGCGGAAGTCCTGCTGGCCGCTGCCGCGAACGCCGCGCCTCTGATGGCGCAGAGTCCGCAAGCGCCGCAGACCGAGGTGCAAGATGAGCGAATCTAGCCTGCCCGCAACGCCGCGCGGAGGGGAATTTCTGCTTGCAGAGACGGCTCCTGAACAGGTCTTCATTCCCGAATCGCTCTCGGCGGAAGCGCGCCTGATGGCAAAGACGATGGAGGAGTTTCTGCGCAAGGAGGTGCTGCCGGTCAACCGCGCGCTGGAAGCGCAGGAGCCGGGCCTGATGCCTGCGCTCATCCAGAAGGCGGGCAGCCTCGGCCTGCTGGCGGGCGGCGTTCCCGAAGCGTACGGCGGCCTGGCGCTGCCCAAATCGGCGCTGGCTCTTCTCACGGAGAAGGCCGCGCTCCACCTCTCCTTTGCCATCTCCATCAGCGTCCATTCCGGTGTCGCGACGCTGCCGCTGCTCTACTTCGGCACGCCGGAGCAGAAGCAGAGATACCTGCCGTCTCTGGCGACCGGAGAGCGGATCGGCGCGTTTGCGCTGAGCGAGGCGAACTGCGGTTCCGACGCTTTGAGCGCGCAGACGAAGGCAACTCTCGCGGCGGACGGCGCGCACTATCTTCTTAACGGCACGAAGATGTGGACGACGAACGGGGGCTTTGCCGATCTGTTCACGGTTTTTGCGAAGGTGGACGGCGAGGCGCTGACAGCGTTCCTGGTCGAGCGGGAGACGCCGGGCGTGTCTCTGGGCGGCGAGGAACACAAGATGGGCCTGCACGGCTCCTCAACGCGCCGCATTCTCTTCCAGGATGCGCCGATTCCGTCCGCGAACGTGCTGGGCGAGGTCGGCAAGGGCCATCGTCCGGCGCTCTACGCGCTCAATGTCGGGCGCTTCAACATCGGCGTGACGGCGCTGGGAGCCGCGAAGGAGTGCCTGAGAATGGCAGCCCGGTATGCGCAGCAGCGTGTGCAGTTCGGCCAGCCCATCGTGCATTTCGGCCTGATACAGCATAAGCTGGGCGAGATGGCTGTTCGCCTCTTCGTGCTGGAGAGCATGGTCTATCGCACGGCAGGCTGCTGGGATGGCGCGCTGGACGACAGCGGGGCCGTCTCCGCAGAGGCGGAGAGACTGCGCGCCGCTTCGGAAGAGTACGCTATCGAGAGCGCGCTGCTCAAGTTCTTCGGCACGGAAGTCCTCGATCATGTGGTGGACGAGAGTTTGCAGATACACGGCGGGTACGGCTACAGCGAGGAGTTTCCGATAGCGCAGATGTATCGGGATGCCCGCGTCTTCCGCATCTTCGAGGGAACGAACGAGATCAATCGCCTGGCCGTGCTGGATCAACTGCTGCGGCGCGCGCGCACGGGCCGTCTGCCGTTGCAACAGGCTCTTACGTCTTCCTCCGACCTTCTGGTAGATTCCGCAATGCAGACAGACGGCGATCCTCTGGCAGCTATCGGACTGCAAGTCAGGCAGATACGCGCAACGATCCTCCACACATTGGGAGTCGGATGGGAAATCCTGAGCGAGCATCTGACGGAGCAGCAGGAGGTCGCGGCGGCGCTCGCCGATATGATCGCCGCGCTCTACGCGATGGAAAGCAGTTGGCTGCGCCTGCGCAAGCTAGGAAATGCCGCACCACCTTCGGCGCTGGCCGCCGTTCAGGTCTATGGCGATACGGCCTGCGCGCAGGTCGCGCAGGCGGCGCGCACCGCTCTCGCCGCGCTAACCTCGGGCGGCGCGCACGGCGGCTCCCTGCCTGCCTTCCCTTCCACGCTGCTGGACACGATCGCGCAGCGTCGTCAGGTGGCTGTGGCAGTCTTAGAGCGGGAGGGCTATCCCTGGTGAAACTGTCCAAAAAAGGCGCGGCCCTGAAAGGCCGGTCTGGAGTTGCCAAGTCCACCTGCGCGGACTCCAGCCTGCGCAGGCAGGCTTTGCATCTCCAGACCGGGGTTTCAACCCCGTGATATATTTTTTTGTACGGGCTGCAACTTTGGAAGGCGCGGCCCTGTCAAGATAGGTGAAGCGCGAAATCAGGCGCGCAGGCAGACCGACAACGAGCGCGAACGAGACAGAATGCACACACCCTTATTTACAAGCGCATACCGGCGAAAACAACGCTTCGCGAATGAAAACGCGATGCCCTCGCGCATGTTCGCAGCGTGTCCGCTCGCGCTGCCGCAGGGTATTCAGAATACCGCCGCCACCTGGCGTCTGAGCGATTATGCCAGGGGAAGGCCAGACCGTCGTTGGTGATCTCATCCTCCCGTTGGGAGAGACGAACCGCCCGGTCTGGAAAAGCAGACCGGGCGGTTTTGCATTTAGGCCGGGTTTTTGCGGGGGTGGGGCCAGGTGGGACGGCAGAAGACTCCAAACCTTCGATGACAGGGTTCGATCCCTTGCACCCCCGCCAAAATGCCAGGGCAAGGTTCTTTCAGACAAACGGGATCGTGGCGCAACCGGGAGCGCAGCATCACGGCATGATGAGGGTTGCAGGTTCGAGTCCTGCCGGTTCCATATTCCGGGGACGCATGTTCTAAGGGGCAGCGAGGCATCCTCGCAAGATGCTTGTTGTGAGTTCGATTCTCACCGTCTCCATTTTTAACCGATTTGGACTGCGATGATCGCAAATCCGAAAGCTGTGGTCGTAGCCGAAAGGTTCAGGCGGCAGGTTGTGGCCCTGCTTATGTCGGGTTCGAGTCCCACCGACCACCCCATTTGCCGGGATGGGGCCAACGATTTCCGGCGATTCTTGAAGAAAGGAGCGCGCTCATGGAGAGCGACTATAACTATTGCCCTGTAACAGTCCTGGGCGCGCTCGCCTATCAGGGAAGGCAGAGGTCTGTAAAACCGTCGCGGAAGCTGTGAGGGTGCAACTCCTTCCGCGCCCATGTGAAGTTTGTGTGCCTGTCGGGGTGTAAGTCATCGGTAGACGGCCTTGCTTGGGACAAGGAGGTAGCTGGTTCGATCCCAGCCACCCCGACCATTTTGCCCCCATCGTCTATGGGCTAGGATTTGACGCCTTCACCGTCATGAAGCGAGTTCGAGTCTCGCTGGGGGTATGTGTTTTATGCGGGCGCGGTGCAGTGGAACGCACGCCTGGCCCTCATCCAGGAGAGCGCGGGTTCGATCCCCGCCGTCCGTACTGTTGCTGGAGTTTAGCTGAGGCAGATTAGCGCGGCGCTGAAACCGCCGAGAGGGGGGCGCGATACCCTCAACTCCAACCAATCTGATCCCGTCTAGCCTAATCCGGTAGAGCAGCCGCCTGTTAAGCGGCGGGGTGCTGGTTCGAGTCCAGCGGCGGGAGTGTTGCTGCGGCGTCGCCAAGCGGTCGAAGGCGCATGGCTCATAACCATGTATTCGGCGGTTCGAATCCGCCCGCCGCTCCCAATCTTACAGTCCTTTAGCACAGCGGCAGTGCAGGCGGCTGATAACCGTCCGAGCCAGGTTCGAGTCCTGGAGGGACTATGTTTGACAGGTTGTGCCTCCGTATCCCAATACGGCAGAGGAACGCGGCTCAAACCCGTGTCAGTGAGCGTTCGATCCGCTCCGGGGGCATGATTTCGATACGCCTCTGTACTCCAACGGCAGAGAGACACGCTTGAGGGGCGTGACAGTGAAGGTTCAACTCCTTCCAGGGGCATGTTCGAGACGCCTTCGTACCCCAACCCGGTAGAGGGAAACGCCTCAGAAGCGTTGTAGTGAGCGTTCGACTCGCTCCGAGGGCATGATGAGTGTGTGGCAGTGGCGGAACCGGCAAGACGCGCCCGGCTTAAACCCGGGTGGAGGCGACTCCGTGAGGGTTCGACTCCCTCCTGCTGCACGGTAAAGTGATGCGAGGATAGTTTAGCGGCAGAACGCCTGCGCGCCATGCAGGGGGCGGGAGTTCAATTCTCCTTCCTCGCTCCAATTTAAGCCTCCGTCGTCCAGTGGTCGAGGACATCAGGTTGTCAACCTGAAAACGAGAGTTCGATTCTCTTCGGGGGCGTTTATACTACGGATGCGCCGGGCGGCGATACGGCGGCCTATTCTTCGACGCGGAGCCAGTTGGAGACTTCGAGGACGACCGGCAGCTTCGCGATGACCTTCAGGGCATCGGCAATGCTTTTGCCCGGTGTCTCGTGCATCAGCCAGATGATGTCGGTCTGCGCGCCGCTCGTGGCTTTCTGGATCATCGCCTCGATATTGATATGGTAGTCCCCGAACACCGTCGAGATCGCCGCCAGCACCTTCGGCTGATCCTTCACGACCATGCGGATATAGTGGCGCGTCTCGACCTCCTCGATGGGCTGCATCGCTTTGCTCTCGAAGCAGGTGCAGGCGACGCGCCCTGTCGAGCCGAACCGCAGGTTACGGCACACGTCCAGGATGTCCCCGACGACCGCGCTGCCCGTCGGCCCGCTGCCCGCGCCCCGCCCGTAGAACATCACGTCGCCCACCGAATCGCCCTTGACCAGCACCGCATTGTAGACATCGTTCGTCGCGGCCAGAGGATGGGACTTCGGGAGCAGCGTGGGATGGACGCGCACCTGCATTCTGTCTGCGCCGACGCGCTTGGCGACGCCCAGCAGCTTGATGACGTAGCCGAGTTCGTCGGCGTATTCGATGTCGGGCTTGGCGATCTTCGTGATGCCCTCGACGGCGACATCGGAGACATGGACGCGGCTGGTGAAGGCGATGGAGGCGAGGATGGCGATCTTGTACTGCGCGTCGTAGCCCTCGATGTCGCTGGTCGGGTCGGCCTCGGCGTAGCCGTGCGCCTGCGCCTCCTTCAGCGCTTCGCCGAAGTCGGCGTGTTCGCGGGTCATCTTCGTCAGGATGTAGTTGGTCGTGCCGTTGATGATGCCCATCACTTCCTGAATCTGGTTGCCCGCCAGCGCGTTTTTCATCGGCTGGATGATCGGGATGCCGCCCGCCACGCTGCCCTCGAACTGGAAATCCAGCCAGCGTTTGGCCGCCTCCTCCATCAACTCATGGCCCTCTTTGGCGATCATCTCCTTGTTCGCGGTGACCACCTGCTTGCCGCTCTGGAGGGCGCGCAGCACGAACGTGCGGGCCGGTTCGACGCCGCCGATGAGTTCGCAGACGATGTCAATGTCGGGATCGTCCAGGATGTCGGAGGGATCGGTAGTGAGGAGCGCAGGATTGACGGTGACGGCGCGCGGCTTGTGCAGGTCGCGCACGGCGATGCGCTTGATGTGCAACGGCAGGCCGACCTTGCGCTCGATCTCGGCCTTGTTGCGTTCCAGCAGCGCGACGGTTCCCGAACCGACGACGCCCAGGCCCAGGATGCCGATCTCGATGCGGTCTTTGTTCCACTGTCTGACGGGAGGATGGCTCATGGGGTGGCTCTACCTCTCTGATAAGTATGAGGGATGAAGGAGGAAGGATGAATCAAGCACGGCTTCCTCCTTGCTTTGATGGAGGTCATTCGGCCTTTTGCAGGATCATCAGCGGCTGGCCGGTCTGTACGAGTTGTCCATCTTCGGCGGGAATAGCGACGACGATGCCTGCATGTTCGGCAGGAATCTCGGAAAAAATCTTCATCGCCTCGATGATTCCGATAGGCTGTCCGACGGTGATCCGGTCGCCGACCTGGATGAAGGGAGACGCGCCGGGCTTATCCGCCCGATAGAAGACACCGACCATCGGCGCGGTCAGCGCGACCTGATCGGCAGCCAGCGCGCCGAGTTTGTCTGCCTTTGCCGTGCGAGAAGGTTTTGCAGCAGGAAGCGCCTTCTGCTTTCCGTTCTGCCCTGCCGCAACCGAGACTTCCGCCGTGATCGGCAGAGGCGCGGCGGGGGGCGGCGGCGCGGCAGGCAGCGAGAGCGATTGCGTGCGCGGGCCGCGAATGCGCAGGTAACGGCTCTCTTCTTCCAGGATCAGTTCTTCCCACTGCTGGGATTCGACCAGCGCCAGGAGTTGGGCGATCTCCTCCATCTCAAATCCCAATATCGCCATCCAGCCCACGTCCTCCAAATAGGCGTTGGGCGTCAGGCGTGAAAACCGTTGCCGTCAGCTTCCTTGTATCGCAAGCGGGACAAGGGTACGTCGGTTTCTTCCAACGCCCAACGCCTGCCGCCCAACATCTGATGAAAAGAAAGGGCGGTCCGCCTCGGCGTCTGCCCTTGTTCGTGCAGCGAGTATACCCCTCGGCCTTTCCGCCTGTCAAGCGCACGACCGGTTTCCACCAGTCCCGCGTATCTGGTAGAATATAGATGGCAGGCATCGGATTTCCGCGCGTTTGCCATTTTCGGTAGTCCTCCCCAACGGTAGGGCCCCCTCTCGAACCGCCTGTCGCTGATAAGAGACATCAACACGGCTGGGGAGGACTACCCCATTTTCTGCAAAGGGAGTCATCTTGTGGCACGAGAATCCTGGCGAATATCACGGCGTGCTGTACTGAAGGGTCTGGGCGTGACGATGTGTCTGCCCCTGCTGGAAGCGATGGAGCCGCTGGCGGCGCTCGGAGCCGGCGCCCGGAGGGGCCGACCGAACAAGCCGCCCGTCCGAATGGCCGTCCTCTACTTCCCGAACGGCGTCCACCCGGACGCCTGGACGCCGCAGGGCGTCGGCAGCGACTTCACGCTCTCGCCCATTCTCGCCCCCCTGGCAAGCGTCCAGTCCGAAATCCTGGTGCTGTCGCAGCTAATGAACAAGCAGAGCATCGAGGGCGACGGCCACTATGTCAAAGTCGCGCCCTTCCTGACCGGCACGCACATCACCAAGACGACCGGCAGCGACCTGCGCTGCGGCGGCATCTCCATGGATCAACTGGCCGCGCTGCACATCGGCAACCAGACCCCCCTTCCCTCGCTCGAACTCAGCGTCGAACCGCCCACGACCTACGTAGATACCAACGTCGGCTACACCGCGCTCTACGGCTCCCATATCTCCTGGAACACGCCGACGACGCCCGTGACCCGCGAAATCAACCCGCAGCTTGCCTTTGATCGCCTGTTCCGCTCGAATGTCGCGAAGGGCAAAGGCGTCTCCCATAACGATACCAGCGTGCTGGACGCCGTCATGGAAGACGCGAAGGGACTGAAGGCAAAGGTGGGGCAGGCGGATCGGCGCAAGCTGGACGAGTATTTCGAGGCGGTGCGCTCGGTGGAGAAGCGCATCGCCTTCGACGCCGCCCGCCGCGCCGCCGAGTATGAGGGCGATCCTCTCGCGCGCAAAGAGATCGAGAGGCTGGGCGGGCAGATCAAGGACTACTATCAGGACCCGGCGAAAATCCGCGAGCGCGGCATAGACCATACCGGGCAGGTACGCCTGATGCTCGACATCATGGTTCTCGGCTTCTGGACCGACTCGACCCGCATCGCCACGTTCATGTTCGGCAACGAGGTCAGCGGGCGCAACTTCTCGTTCCTCCCCGGCGTCAGCGGCAGCCATCATGAGATCTCGCACCATCAGGGCGAGAAAGCCAAGTTAGAAGAGTACAAGCGCATCAACATCTGGCACGTGCAGCAGTACGCCTATATGCTGGAGAAGATGAAGGCGATCAAAGAGGGCGAAGGCACGCTGCTGGATAACGCGATGGTGCTGTTCGGCGGCGGGATGCGCGACGGCAACGCGCATAGCCCCTACAACCTGCCCATCGTTCTGGCCGGGCGTGGCGGCGGCACGCTGGCAACCGGGCGGCATCTGACCTACCGGGAGAAGACGCCGCTCTGCGATCTCTATCAGGGAATGCTCACGCGCGTCGGCGCTCCCGTGACGCGCTTCGGCGACAGCGATGGCGAACTGCCCGGTCTGGCCGATCCCTCTTTCAAAGGCGTCGCGCCCAAAGCCTCCTAAAATCCACAGATTTTCACAGATGAACGCAGATGAAGCAGTCTCCCCCAATCGAGTGGAGGCTTCGCGAAGTGCGCGCTCATCAACTCACAACGGGGGAACTACCGCAGATTACAAACAGAGGAAGATAGAGATGGGCGGTACAGATTTGTGCCGCCCTGTGTGCCGTTTTCGTTCCGCAAACGAAGGAGTCTCCTGAGTGCAGAAAGCAGCGATTAACGCCTGGTTACGCAGTGGTTACCGCCAGATTACAATTTCGGATTTGCGGGCGATTGGGGAACTATGGCGTCTTGTTCAGGCGTTAATATTCGTGTCACTTTCTGAAAGTTCGTGACACACTTCCTCGGACGAAGGAGATTGCCATGCCTCACGCTACCGCGCCTTGCCACGACCGTTGTCCCGGTTTCACTCTCATTGAACTGCTCGTCGTTATAGCAATTATAGCTATCCTGGCAGCGATTCTGTTTCCTGTTTTTTCCAGAGCGCGCGAAGCCGCTCGCCAGTCCGCCTGTCTCTCCAACGAAAGACAGCTTGGATTGGCAGCACGGATGTATATGGAGGATAACGACGGCGCACTCTATCATCACCATGAAGGCTGGGTGTTAGATGATGGCACGCAGGTGGAAAGCCTGCCCGCCAGCCCCGAAGGTTGTATCGGTGGGGGGCAGGGCAATAGCAACGCCGAAAAACCCTGGGCCATCTTCTTCCAGCCCTATATCAAGGGCCGCCAGCTGATGTTCTGCCCGTCCGATACGGGAACGAGATCGCCGCTTCTCGCCACCAATATCGCCGACTACAACGGCGGCATCACCCAGATTGGCACGGAATGCGATGTTGCGCCCCACGGCGAGCAGTGCCAGGCCGAAAAGAGCCATTGGGTGATGTGGAGTTATCTCTTGAACTCCATCTTCACGCACAAATCCTGCCGTTATGCGGTCGAGGGCGCGCTGCCCGGATTCGCCACCGATGCCGTCATCGGCGGCCTACAAGACCCTAACGTGATTATGTTCTCGGAGCGCAACTCGCTTGCACTCAACGATCCGAACAATACCGCGTTCGGCTATGTACCGCAGGACGATTACGATACCTGGGCGGGCGAGGCGGCGCTGGTACGTTGGGGCAGTGGCCCCTATGCCGATCAGGGGTGGATTAAGTATAACCGCCATAATGAAGGCGCAAACTACATCTACTACGACGGGCATGTAAAGTTTTTGCGCTGGGGCAGGGCGCGTCTGGATCAGTATCCCGATCATATTGTGCGCTATCCTCTGTCCGATCCGCCCCAGTAGCCCTGCCTGCGCACCTCCACATCCCGATCCGCCAAGAAGCGGCAGGCGGCGCTCAAGATAGGCTTCCGCGCAGGGTCTCGCTTTCCTCTGGTTCTTGGAGCGCAGCCCCTCTGCCTTGAGATTCTGGTTCATTGACAAACAGTGTGGTTGGATTTGTGCGCGGCCTGAAAAGGCCGGTCTGGAACGGCAAAGCCTGCCTGCGCAGGCTGTCCTACCCCCAGCCCCACTGCACGGTCTGTCTGATTCCGAAACGATTCGGGACAGACCGTGCGACCCGAAAGGGAAGGGGAGTGGAGTCGGCGCTGGCCGACTTGGTGCTTTTCCAGAAGCGGTTTGAACCGCCGAGGAAAAAGTGAGGGTTTGTCAGCGGCTATGCAAAGATTCTACCTGGATGGACTACTAGGCTACTGATGCTTCATGTGCTTCATCATCTCGACCTGTTCACGTGGGGATACATCCCGCTGTGGGCTGCCGAGATACTTATAACCGATCAATGCGATGACCACCAGCACCAATGCCAGGATGACGCCCGCAACCGGGCCACTGATCTGTTGCTTCATTGCCTTCCTTCCTTGCTTAACAGAACCCTTCCCTAGCCCCCTTCCGAAGGAGAGAGTAGGGGAGGTTCTGCTAGGCGTTCTTAGCCGTGCCTGCAGGCTACTTATAGGCAGGGGGGATCTTTCTTTCTAGGCAACCGATATAGGCCTGATCTGTGGAAGCGTCACAACCGCTGACCGGCCCCCGGTCATTGATATCGGCGCGCACGCTGTTGTACCAGAGGAAGGTCGGAGACAGCGTTGCGGCAAGGCGCATGAATTTCGCGTGGCCGTCTGTAAAGCCCCAGTTGCCGCCTTTGTTGTGCCAGAAGGGGAGGCTGCCGCCATCGCGATCATAGTTCCATTCGATCGTCCATGTCCCCAGATCGGGCCAGAAGTCGCGCGATTCGACCAGCAGGAGCAGTTCGGCAGGCTTTTCGATCCAGGCCAACGGCTTCGGATTGCGCGAATCGACATTGAACACGTCGCCGTTCATCGCCAGATTGTTACGGCTGTGGAAGTTATTGTTCTGC
Source organism: Chthonomonadaceae bacterium (assembly GCA_035651115.1). GTDB lineage: Bacteria > Armatimonadota > Chthonomonadetes > Chthonomonadales > Chthonomonadaceae > DASRGL01. The sequence continues at coordinate 9,011 of DASRGL010000605.1, read as the reverse complement.
CAGTCTTCGCGCGTCATCAGGCCGTCCTGGAGGCAACCGTCATCCCCATTGCCCGCAAGCATCCAGTCGAACTCGTTGCGCGCCCAGGGCGCAGAGGGACAGAGCATGATCCGGTCGTTTTTGACATAGGGTTGGTAGACAGCGCGCCAGGTGGTGTGATAGAAGTTGGTGGGAGGGTCCGTAAAGATGCGGCCTGCCGGGAACGTCTCATCGTAGTCCTGCACATACATCACCAGGCCCAGCGTGGACTGCTTCATGTTGCTCAGGCAACTGACAGTGCGAGCTTTTTCGCGTGCCTGCGCAAAAACTGGGAAGAGAATAGCTGCCAGGATCGCGATAATGGCGATGACGACGAGCAGTTCGATAAGTGTGAAAGCGAAGAATTTAGTTCGTTTCATGACAAACTCCTTTGTTTCTGTTGGTTCGTTTTTGTCAGCGTTGGGGCTTTCGTGCCGCCTCGATAAACACAAGACACTCTCGGTAGGTACACTCTGTTTTTTTGCGAAGAGTGTCTACGGCTATTCCCGCGCATTGCCTGGTGTTGGCCTCTGTGATGCCCTTACGCCCCGGCAATCTTGCCAAATAGGCATAGACACCTTAAGCTACTCCTTTCTTGTCAGTTCGGTTCAAGCTCAGTGACGGTTTTATTCAGTAGACCTGTTCCGTGTCCGACAGCGCGGCGAGACAGTCAGGTTCCTCTCCGGCGAGGCTTCTCTATTCCAGCGGCCTGCATGTCGAGCGGATGACCAGGGAGGTAGCGAGGACGACATGCTGATAGACCCTGGTTTTGGAAGAGCCGGAAGCGGCCAGACGCCGCAGCAACAGATCGGTAGCGCGCTGCCCGATCTGGTAGAAAGGCTGATGGACGGTGGTGAGAGTCGCTGGATGGGGCGAATAGCTTTCTATGTCGTCGAACCCGATAACGCTAATGTCTTCCGGCACGCGCCAGCCGCGCTTCTGCGCCTCCCGAATGAAGGCGAAAGCGTGCAGATCGTTATCGGCGACGACAGCGGTCGGCGGCTCAGGCAAGGAGAGAAGATACGTGGCGGCCGGCCCCATGTCCGCCCCGATCTCCATCGGGCTAACATAAGTGAGTTCTGGCAGCGGCAAAAGCCCCTGCGCCAGAAACGCCTCCCGATAGCCCTCTCTGCGTTCCCGCACCGTCGTTATCTGCTCGGAATTGGTTAGGTAGGCGATGCGCCGATGCCCCAACTTCATCAGGTACTCCACCGCTTCGCGGACACCGCGCCGATTGTCTACGCCGACATAGTCGCAGTCCAATTCTTCGGGATAGCGATCAATAAACACCATCGGCAGCCCGCGTTCTTGAAGCTGGCGCAGGGTCGGCAGCGCCAGCGCGCCCGTCATGTGCCAGAGGATGATACCCGCGCTCCCTTCCTGGGCGATCTGTTCCAGAAGAGAGCGTTCTAAGGCCGCTTTGCCCCGTTCGGCGTGCAGTTCTGCGGCGGGAATGTGCGTATCGAAGATGGTCAGGCGAAAGGGCGCTTCCTTCTGTTGTAGCTCCTGGCTGATTCCGCGCAGGATGGCTTGGGCCAGGGCATAGGTTGGCTGCTGCGGAAGGACTGCCGCGATGGTTTTGAGTGCGGTTGGCGCGGCGGACCGAGCCGCGCGCTTTTGCACGGCCTGTTCTGGCTCCGGGGTATAGACGCGCGGACGACACCCCGGCTCGCGGTGGATCTGCCCTTGTTCGATAAGATAGGAGAGAGCGGCCCGGATGACCGGTCGGCTGACCGCGAACTCCTGTGCCAGTTCGCGTTCGGTCGGAAGCCATGCACCGGGAGCATAGCTGCCTTGAGCGATGCGTGACTGAAGCGCCTGGACGACTCGGACGGCGGCGGGGAACTGTTGGGCGGATGGATCGGTCATCGCACAGGTTTCCTATAAGAACACCAGAATGTTACCATCAGATGACCAAATAGTAACAGAGAGCGGACCATTTGTCAAGAATTTTGGAAAAAAAAGCGGTTCTGTACAGAAGGCGCTTTGCCTCTCCTCTCTCTGCAAGGGAGAGGGGCCGGGGATAAGGTGAAACTGCCATCCCAGAAGCGGAAAGGTATTGACGCCGACTCCTGTATACGCTATAATGAGGCCATAGCGGACATGCGCAGCAGGAGAGCGGTTTGAGGAACGGACACCAGAAGCCGCAAAAAGAGGCAGAGATTGCGCGCGACGAACTCGGCGTCATCGTGCGCGGGTCGCTGGCCGATGGGCTGGAGATGCGCCTGGCCGAGACCAAGAGCGTCGAAGACCTGCGCACCGGCAAGTTTCTCGTTGTGCAGGGCGAGCGCAACCAGTTCTTCGCCATGCTCAGCGACGTGCAGTTGAGCGCCACGCATCCTCATGTCCTCTTAAACCCGCCGCGCCCCGAAGAGACCCTCAGCCGCGCCGTCCTCGCCGGAACCAGCACCTTCGGCACGGTCAAGCTGCGCCCCATGCTCATGGTTCCCAACGACGCCGACCCCGACGACGCAGACAGCCTTCAACCTGTCAAGACCATCCCCGCCCACTTCAGTCCCGTCTACGAAGCCAGCCGTGAGGACGTGGGCCGCGTCTTCGGCGACGAGCGGCGCGGCCCGCAGTTCTTCCATGTCGGCCTGCCGCTCGATATGGATACTCCCGTCTGCCTCAACCTCGACCGCTGGGTGGAACGCTCCAACGCCATCTTCGGCAAGTCCGGCACGGGCAAAACCTTCCTCACGCGCCTCTGCCTCTGCGGAGTCATCAAGGCGGAGAAGGCCGTCAACCTCATCTTCGACATGCACAGCGAGTACGGCTGGCAGGGAACCACCGAGGAGTCGGGGCGCAAATCGGTGCGCGGCCTGAAACAGTACTTTCGCGGCAAAGTCCAGATCTTCACGCTCGATCCGCAGTCGTCGCGCAGGCGGCAGGTGCAGGCCGATTTCGAGGTGCGGATTCCCTACAGCCAGGTCACGGTGGACGATATCCTGCTCCTGCAGCGCGAACTGAACCTGAACGCGACGGCGGTGGAGACCTGCTACCTGCTGGTGCAGCGATTCGGTGAGAAAAGCTGGCTGAAACAGTTCCTGGAGATGGATGTCGAAGACATCAAGGAGTTCGTCGGGGAGAACAATGCCCATCAGGGCGCGCTCTCGGCCTTGCAGCGCAAGCTGCGCGTGCTGACCGAAGACTGCAAAGAGTTCCTGCTGCCGGAGACGCCCGACGGCGACGACGCCGTGCGGCATATCCTCGACACCTTGCAGAGCGGGCGGCACGTCGTCCTGGAGTTCGGGCAGCACGACCGGCCCGTGCAGTATATGCTCGTCGCCAACATTCTGACCCGCCGCCTGCATCATAGCTACGTGCAGATGACCGAGAAGGCGATGGGCGACGATGCCCCGAAACCGCGCCCGCTTGTCATCACCATCGAAGAGGCGCACAAGTTCCTGTCGCCGCACCTGGCCGGGCAGACGATTTTCGGCACGATCGCCCGCGAGATGCGTAAGTACAACGTGACGCTGCTCATTGTAGATCAGCGGCCCAGCGGCATAGATGACGAGGTGCTGTCGCAGGTCGGCACGAAGATCTGCTGCCTCCTCGACGATGAGAAGGACATGGACGCCGTGCTGACCGGCGTGAGCGGCGCGAACAGCCTGCGCAGTGTGTTGGCAAGTCTGGACACACGGCAGCAGGCGCTCATCTTCGGCCATGCCGTGCCGATGCCGGTCGTCGTCCGCACGCGCCAGTATGACGACAAGGAATTCCAAAAGGCTATGTTAGGCGAGGAAGGCGCGCAGGAGTTCGACGATACGCCGGAAGCCCGCGCCGCCCGTCGCGCCCGCCTCTCCCGTGACCGGGACCGTGATTTTGCGTGACCTAACCCCCTGTCCCCCTTCCCTAAAACGCTGCGCTGGGAAGGGGGAGCCAAACTAACAGGCCGCTCCCTCTCTTCCCAGCTGCACCAGTGCGCAAGGGGACGGAAAAGCCTCCAATTCGAGACTCCCCCTTCCCAGTGAGGAACGAACGTTTTAGGGAAGGGGGACAGGGGGTTAGGTCCAAAAGGTGAACCGTTTGCCCTTCATTCGTGAACCATATCGCCGTCGGGCCTTCCTCGCCGCCCTGACAACGGGCCTGAGCATAGGACTGTTGCCTGCCGTGCGCGCTGACGAGGAGGCCGCGCCGAACGACAGCGCAAGCGCGGCCTACCTGCTGGATGAGGACAGCATCCTCACGCTGCCTCTGGACGATCCCGCGCTCACTGCCCCGCCGAAAGTAGCGGCTGCCGTCGCCCCGCTGCCGCGCACGAGCAAAGACGCCGCCGCGCCGCCGAGACTGCCGGGCCGCATCGTCGTGCAGAAGTTCCAGCGGCTGCAATGGTCGCCGGGCGGGCATACCTTCCGGTCGCAGGGCAGCGTGCAGATCGTCTACTACGATCCCAACGATCCGAAGGACAGAGGCACGACGCTGACCGCGAAGGATGTCGTGGCCGATGCCGAACTGGGACAGGTCGAGGCGCGGGGCGGCGTGCGGCTGGAACGCGCCGAGGGCGTCATCACCGGAGACGAGATCAAGTACAACTTCAACAGCCGCGCCGGATACTTCACCAACGCCCTCGCCGAGACCGCCTACTTTCGTATGCGCGGCAAGCGTATCGAGACGGAGGCGGACGGCTCCTATGTCGTTCTGGACGGCGTCTTCACCACCTGCATCAAGGGACGGCCCGACTACCAGATACGCGCAAAACGGCTGGCCGTCTCCCCGAACCGCTACGTCTCCGCGCGCGGCATCACCTTCTACGCGGGCGGCTCGAAGCTGATCACCCTGCCCTCCTACCGCCGCAACCTCCGGCGCACCTCGCAGGCGCCTCTTCCCACGCCAGGCTACAGCAAGAGCGAGGGCATCACCCTGCGCTTGCAGGACAGTCTGATCGCCCAGCCGCGCCAGACGCTCGATTTCGATGTCCGCCTCAACTTCAAGCGCACGCCGAGCGGCCTCTTCGCCTATCAGTCCGACCTGAACCATCCTCCGGACAGCGATGCGCCGCCCGGCGGCCTGCTCCCCCTGCTGACCGATCCCCTGCGCGGCTACCTGGAGCAGCTCAACCCGCCGACCTATCGCGAATACGCCGCCAACCGCTATGACATCGAAGCGGAGCCGCGCGCGTCCTTCTACGCCGTGCTGCAATCCCGGCAGTTCGTCTACAACCGCCGCCGCAGCGATCTGCTCGTCTCGCGATTCCCGGAGGTCGGCGTGCGCTTCACGAATATCCTCGGCCACAGCCGCCCCGCCCCGCCCGGCAGCGCGCCGACCGAGGAACCGACACGTCCTGTCGGCAGCGTGGAGGCGGCGACACAGCGCGTTCCCAACGCGCCGTTCCTGCTGGACGTGGCCGCTTCGCTGGGCGTGATGCGCGAGGAGCCGACCAACCTGAACACCGGGCGCTTCGCCCTGCGCGCCGATCTCGCCAGCCAGCCGATCACTCTTGGCAGGCGGCTCTCCCTGCGGCTCGGCGCGACCGACTGGTTCAACGTCTACACGCAGGGCGACACCTACAATCTCCTCTCGACCGAAGCCGAACTCAACTTCGTCCCCACGCGCACCTCACTCTTCGGCATCGGCTACCGCTATCTCTCTGATGTCGGCAGCACGCCCTTCTTCTCCGACCGGCGCGACGCGCGCCACGAACTGCGGCTGCGCTATCAGGTCGGCGGCCCCTGGGCGTTCGGCTTCGTCACCAAGTACGACCTGGAACGCTCTCGCGCCTACGACTCGGAGTTCGCTATCCTGCGCAATCTGGACTGTATGCAGATTGGCATCGCCTATCGCTTCCGTTCGCAGTCCCTCAACCTCATCTTCAATCTCCTGCCGCCTATCCCCGACCGGGAGAACCGCATCCGTTCCGCTCCCACCGACATCGGCAGCGTAGCCTCTGGCTCTCCCCCCTAGCCCTCCCCTGTTCTTGCGAGGGAGGGGCCGTGCAAATGCCGCGCCCGCAGATGGGGTAAAATAGACTATCTCGTGGAGCAAAGGAACCTGACTGCACTTATGGCCGCTCAAAACATGGAACAACTGGTGTCGCTCTGCAAGCGGCGCGGCTTCATCTTTCCCGGCAGTGAAATCTACGGCGGATTGCAGGGAACCTTCGACTACGGCCCGCTCGGCGTCGAACTCAAGAACAACCTCAAGCGCCTCTGGTGGAAGCACAACGTCTACGAGCGCGACGACATGGAAGGCATAGACACGGCCATCCTGATGAACCGCTACGTCTGGAAATACTCCGGCCATGAAGAGACGTTCGTAGACCCTCTCGTGGACTGCAAGACCTGCAAAGGTCGCTTCCGCGCCGACAAGCTGGGCGAGTCGGCCTGCCTCAAGCATCCCAAGAAGCATCCCGGCGAGTGCGAGGGCGAACTGACCGAACCCCGTGCCTTCAACATGATGTTCAAAACGCAGATCGGCCCCATCGCCGACCCCGATTCGTTCGCCTATCTGCGCCCCGAAACCGCGCAGGGCATGTTCGTCAACTTCAAGAACGTCCTGGACGCCACGAACCGCAAGCTGCCCTTCGGCATCGCGCAGATCGGCAAGTCCTTCCGCAACGAGATCACGCCCCGGAACTTCATTTTCCGCGTGCGCGAACTGGAGCAGATGGAGATCGAATACTTCGTCTACCCGGAAGACGCCGAAGCGATGCACGAGAAGTGGGTCGAGGATCACCTGAACTGGTGGGTCGAGGAGGTCGGGCTGAAACGGGAGAACCTGAAGCTCTACGAAGTGCCGGAGGCGGATCGCGCGCACTACTCCAAGCGCACGGTAGACATCTTCTACAAGTTCCCCATCGGCTGGGAGGAACTGGAAGGCATCGCCAACCGGCAGGACTTCGATCTCGGCTCCCACACCCGTGACCAGGACAAACTCCAGATTACCGCGAAGGTGATGAAGAACGAACATGCGACCGAGCGGCTGACCTACTTCGACCAGCCCAACAATCGGCACATCCTGCCCTTCGTCATCGAACCGGCGGCGGGCGTGGATCGCGGCGTGCTGGCCGCGCTGACCGAAGCCTACGACGAAGAGACGCTGGAGAACGGCGAGACGCGCGTTGTGCTGCGCCTCAAGCCCGCGCTCTCTCCCATCAAGGTCGCCGTCCTGCCGCTCAAAAAGAACGCCGACGAGATCGTCGCCCTGGCGAAGTCCATCAAGAGAACGCTCCAATCGAGTGGCGAAATGCGCGCCGTCTACGACGACTCGGCGGGCATCGGCAAACTCTACCGCCGCCAGGATGAGATCGGCACGCCCTTCTGCGTCACCGTAGATTTCCAGTCCCTGGAAGATCAGACCGTGACCGTGCGCGACCGCGACACCATGCAGCAGGTGCGCATCGCCGTTCCCGAAGTCCTCGCCTACGTGCGCGAACGCATCGCCTGAAACGGCCCTCATCCCCCCGGCCCCCTTCTCCCACGCTGTGGGAGAAGGGGGAGCGTCTCCCGCGGCGGCGTCTCCCTCACTTTCAAAGCGGGTACGTATTGAAAGCGAGGAAGGAGACTGCGCTATAGTCCTTCCCTCCCCCGCAGCGTGGGAGAGGGGTGGGGGGAGGGCCGACCTCCCCGAACTTTTTCAACAAAAATTTAATCCGGCACAGAAATTTGCGAGGTTTTGGCACAGAATTTGCTAAACATTCCTTTTGGATAGACGACCTGCTCAGGATGTGTCAGGCACCGGGCAGGCGCACTCCCGTTCCGCAGGGAGGTGGTTGTCGCTTCGGTCGCTCCATTGGGTGGCACCTTGGCGACGGAGAAGCGGTAACACCGCCCGTGAGGGACAAAACTCTGAAAGGAGCGTTTGAAAATTGCGTAAAGCAAACACAACCTCTCTGGGACGCATGGTGCTGGCTCTCATCGCGGTCCTCGCGGTGGCCGGTCCCGGCCTCGTCCTCGCCGGCTCGCCGGGTACGTCGTACCCCAAGCCGCTCTATGCGGACATCATCGGCGTCTTCCCGGTCTGCAACGGTGGCACGACGCAACTCCAACTCAAAGTCAAGTACAGTGACGGCACCGAGTCCATCGCGACCAGCGGCGTCACCTGGAAGGCAAAACTGGGTTCCGTTGACGGCAGCGGCAACTATACCGCCCCTGCGGCCCCAGCCACCAAGGACCTCATCTCCGCGAGCTACAGCAATGGAGTGGGTTCGGGTACAGCCAACCGCGTGATCACGCTGCAAGACTGCTCGATCTAGTCTCTTTCAAGCCGCTTGTTTTTCCGTTGTCAAAAAGCTGCGCCTTTGCTACTGGTGTCCAACTTAGAGTACAACGAAAGGATTTCATAGCATGAACCTCAAGTATGCGCTTGCCACTGCTGGCTTGATGCTGCTCGGAGCCGTCAGCGCCAACGCGCTTCCCGTTACGATCGGCATCAGCACGTCGGATAACATCAACTACACCGGCTTGCTGACCAATACCTCCCCCGATCCGATTGACATCGGCGCGGACAGTATCTTCGACATCAGCAACCCGAGCAATAGTGTGGTTTCCGACTCGTTGGCGGACGACATCTTCAACGGGCTGACGCTCACGGGCGGCGGTGGAACGCACAGCTTCAACTTTGCGTTCGACCAGGCGGTGCTGCCGAACAACGTCTTCGTGGCCGTCAAGGACCTGAACGACAACGTCGTCGGCACCTCGGTTCCTGAACCAGGCAGCGTCGCGCTTCTCGTCGGCATGACGATGAGCGGCGGTCTGTTCCTGGCACGCCGCCGCAAATAGGCTGCGTGCCGATCCGTCTGCTCCCAAAGCGGAAACCGGCCTGGGGAATCCAAATTCCCCAGGCCGGTTTCACGTTCAGCGTAAGCCCGCGTCCTCTCTCAGTTGGCGCGGGCCGTGTGCTTGACCGCAGGCTGCCCAAATGGACGCTGCCCGGCGATGCCCTTGCCCTCCACGATCTGATAGATCTGCCCGGCAGCCACCGAGTTCAACTCCGTCTTCTCGCCGGAGGGCCAGTCAATCACAATCGAGTCGGCCTGCGACGCCTGCCCC
>DASRGL010000604.1:0-7997 GCA_035651115.1 Chthonomonadaceae bacterium | reverse complement strand
GGGCGCAGTCGGCACGCACGCCAACATCGGCCCGGAGGTCGAAAAATATGTCTGCGCGAGCCTGGGATTGGGCGTCGCGCCCATCTCCACGCAGATCATCGCGCGCGACCGGCACGCGCAGTTGATGGCCGCGCTTGCCATTCTCGCCGCCTCATTGGAACGGTTCGCGACGGAGATTCGCAACCTGGCCCGGACGGAGATTCGGGAGGTTCAGGAGTATTTCGCGGAGGGGCAGAAAGGCTCGTCGGCCATGCCGCACAAACGCAATCCCTGGAACTCGGAGACGGTGACCGGGCTGGCGCGGGTGGTGCGCGGCAACCTGATCCCGATGCTGGAGAGCATGGCGACCTGGCACGAGCGCGACCTGACCAACAGCAGCGTGGAGCGCGTCGTGCTGCCGGATTCGACGACGCTGGTGGACTGGATGCTGGTCAAATTCGCCGACATTCTGGAAGGGCTGATCGTCTACCCGGAGAACATGAAGCGCAATCTGGAGCAGATGGGCGGGCTGGTCTTCTCAGAACAGATCATGCTCGCGCTCATCGCGACGGGCCTCTCGCGCGAGGAAGCCTACACGGTCGCGCAGCGCAACGCGGCCAAAGCCTGGGCCGGAGAAGATTTCCGCGCGGCGGTCGAGTCCGATCCCGTTGTTAAGGAACGCCTCTCCGCGCAGGAGATCGCCCACGCCTTCGACCTGGAATACCACCTCAAGAACCTGACGCATACCTTCGCGGCGCTGGGGATTTAACCTCTTACGGCAAATCTCCGGCGACAACGGCGGTCGCGGCTTCGGAGACTTCGTCGCGTTCCGGCTCCTGTGCCAGCACGGTCTCCTCGGCGGTCGGCGGCGCGATGCGGTCGAGCAGGATCGCCACCAGCATGTCGCTCATCACGTTGACCCCGGAACGGCAGCGCGCGATGATCCAGTCCACCGTCAGGATGAGCGGCAGCCATTGGGCGATGGCGGCTTCCGGCAGCTTCGCGGCTCCCAGCACCAGCGGCAGCATGACCAGGCCCGCCTCCGGGATGCCCGCCACGCCTGCGCCCGCCATCAGCGACGACAGTACGACGATCATCTGCTGCGAGATCGTCAGGTCGAAGCCAGTCGCCTGCGCCAGGAACAGCGCGGCCATCGCCTCGTAGAGTGTGATGCCGTCGTTGTTCAGGTTCGTGCCGATGCAGGCGGCCAGCCGCGCCGACGCCTGCGAGACTCTCATCTTCTCCGTCAGGCATTTCAGCGTGACCGGAACCGTTGCCAGGCTGCTGTTGGTGGAGAGGCCGGTGATGATCGCCTCGCTGCCCTGACCGAGATAGACGCGCGGCGGCTTCCCGCCCACCAACCAGGCCACCATCGGATAGTAGAGCAGGGAGTGGATCGCCAATCCCAGCAGCATCACCGCCAGGAACAGCCACAGCACGCTGAACACGCCCAATCCGTACTGCCCCACCACCTTCGCGACGACCCCGAACACAGCGAACGGAACCGCCTGCACGACCCATTCGAGCATCTGGATCAGAATCTCGTAGACGGCGGCGATGAACCGCTCGACTACCAGGATGCTGTCCTGCCCCAACTGCCTCTGCCGCTCCTTGACCCGCCGCAGCGCCGCCCCGCCGAGCAGTCCGGCCAGCACAATCGAGATGATATTGTTCTCCGTGAACGGGTCAAGCAGGCTCTTGGGGATGTACTGGTCTATGTTTTTGGTGAACTCCAGGCTCCCCTTGTGGGATTCTGTCAAGAGCGTGTTCGCGGCGGGCGCGGCGCTGACCCGGCCCGCGATCTCGCTGAAATGGCCGCGCCACTGCTGGCCGGGGCGCAGCGTGTTCAGGAGCGTCAGGCCGAGGCACATGGCGACGGAGACGTTGACCAGGCAGATGAGCAGCAGACGGCCCCCCTGCCGCGCGGTGATGCGCGTGCGGGCCAGCGCGTCGAGAATGGCAAAGAGGACGAGCGGGGCGGCGAGGGCTTTCAGCAGCCGGATGACCAGCATCCCCAACTGGCCCAGGTCGTCGTTTTTCAGGCCCAACAGAAAGGGGCGCTGCTGGAACAGCAGGCCGAACGCGGCCCCAAGCGCCACGCCGAAAAGCACGCGGAGATAGAGCGGCAGCGTGGGACGGCCCGGACGCCGGATATAGGTAGTATCTTCCTGCATAGCGGCAGTTTTCCTCGGTGGATGGGGCGCGTTACGATTCGGGAAGCAGAGCGCGCATTCCCTCGTATTCGAGCCAGATGTCGGTCATCGCTTCCCACTTGTGGGCGTCGTGTTCAGTGTACGTGAGGCGGAAGAAGAGGGCGTAGCGGACGTGCGGGGAGACGTTCGGGGCGGCGGAGTGCGCCAGTTCGTAGTGAACGAGGACGACCACGCGCGGCACGACGCCCGGCACCTGGATATAGCCGTCGCGATAGAACGCCTGTTTCTGCCAATGCGAGAGTTCCATGAAGCGCCTCAAAGCATGAAAGTCGGTTTGTATGATTCGCGCCCGAATGTCGGGCATTGAAATCCCCGTCTGGGAAGCCTGCGGCTAACCGTCCTGCGGACGGAGATGCCACCTATCGCCAGGCTTACGGCCTTGAACAAAGGCTAATGCTTTTGGATTGGGGCGTCCGCAGGACGCTTGGCGCGCAGCGCCTTCCAGACGGGTATTTCAATGCCCGGCTCGACGTTTTATCCCTTCATGCGAGACGGCTCATTTTCCTCCCTGATTGTCGTTTTGCGGTTTCGTATCCGAGGCGCGAAGGAGCAGTTCCGGCGGCATTTCGGTCTGCGCTGCTGGCCGTAGCAACGTCTCTCGCTGGTTTATGGATGCAGAGGAAGCGCGGAGAAGCGTGGTTGCATCTCCGAAGTCGGTAATTTCGTAAAAGTCCTGTCCGTTGATGTTGTAACGCGGCTTGAGGCCCTGCTCCTCCGCAACCCGTTGCAGTGTTGCTCCGTCCACGTTCAGTTGGGTACATAGATTTTGCATAGAAGATAGGCGGGGCAACTGCCGACGCAATCGCCAATACCTGATGCCTCCAAATACAATGTAACCAACCGGCAATATTAGGAAGGCACGGAATACTAAAGGTTCATGTTGATCTAGCAAGAGTATGGTGCCAACCGCAGGAACAAGAAAAACAAGTAGAATGGGGAGCCATATTGGCGGCGCGTCGGAAGTGCCTGAACATACAGGCACGCCGCGTATGTCCTTACCGTGATAGTTGTACTTGGTGTTCAGGAGTCTCAGCAGGCTCATTGGTTTTGCAAACCTATTCCTCCAACTCGCCGGTGAAGCCCCAGAGATGGGCTTCGACGGCGCGGACGTTGACCAGCTTGCCGATGAGCGAGTCGGCGGAGCGCGTGCCGCCTTCCGGCGCGGGGAAGTTGACCGTCTTGAGCGTGCGCGTCAGGCCGGTCAGCTTCGTGCGGTCTTTGGGACTCCAGCCCTCGACCAGCACCTCGAACGCCTGCCCGACCTGCGACTGGTTGATCTCGACCGTGATACGGTTCTGCAAGGCGATCAACTGATTGAGCCGCTCGATCTTGACCGCGTGCGGAACCTGATTTTCCAGCGCCGCCGCCTTCGTGCCGGGCCGGGGACTGTAGGCAAACATGAAGGCCGAGTCGAACCGAATCTCCTCCACGAAGCGCATCGTGTTCCAGAACTGCGCGTCGGTCTCGCCGGGATAGCCGAGCATCAGGTCGGTCGTGATGGCGATGCCGGGAACGCGGGCGCGCAGCTTTTCGACGATCTCGCGGTAGCGCGCCACCGTGTAGCCGCGATGCATCTCTGTCAGCAGTTCGTCGTCCGCCACTTGCAGGGGCAGGTGGACATGTTCACAGACCGTCCGCAAGCGCCCGATGGCCTCGATCAGATCGTCGGTGAAGTCGCGAGGATAGGGCGAGGTGAAGCGGACGCGCTGGATGCCCCGGATGGCGTCTATCTGTTCCAGCAGCGTCGCGAACGGCACGCGCCCTTCCGCCAGGTTCTTGCCGTAGGAGTTGACCGTCTGGCCGAGCAGCGTGATCTCCTTCGTACCGCCGCGCGCCAGCGCCTCGATCTCCGCCAGAATCTCCTGCGTCGGGCGGCTGCGCTCCCGGCCCCGCGTGAACGGCACGATGCAGAACGTGCAGAACTTGTCGCAGCCGTACATGATCGGCACGTGCGCCTTGAGTTTCGGCTTGCGGGCCACATTGCGGAGCGGCACGTCGGTGACGACAGCCCCTCTGCGCGGCGGCAGGTCGAGGGCGGTCAGCGCAATCAGATTCCCGGTTCTGGATTTCGGACTCTGGCAGGGAGCGGCAGCAACGGCCTCTTCCCCGGCCTTGACCTTCTCGATCAGGGTGGGAAGGGCGGCGATGTTGCCCGTGCCGACGACCATATCCACGTGCGGGGCGCGCTTCTGTATCTCCGCGCTCTCCACCTGGGCCATGCAGCCGCAGACGCCGATGATCATCTCCGGGCGCTCGCGCTTCAGGTCGCGCAGGCGACCGAGTTCGCTCCAGACCTTCTCCTCCGGCTTGGCGCGCACGGAGCAGGTGTTGAGCAGCACGACCTCGGCATCGGCGGCATCGTTGACCGCCCGGTAGCCCATCTGCTCCAGATAGAGGCCCATCTGCTCCGAGTCTTCCTCGTTCATCTGGCAGCCCCAGGTCATGATATGGTATCCGGGCCGTCGCCCGGTCACTTGGTCCGACATCGTCTTTCCCTATGGCCCCCTCCGGGGCAAATTCGTCCCTATAATATAGCACAAAGCCCCCGGAGCGGCAAGAAAATGGACAACTTCGGCGCGGTTTGTTATACTGGGGGCCAGCGACAGCAAAAGGAGAGGCAGATGCGACTGGGAGGGCCGGTATCGGGGTTCGGGACAGACCCGGAGAAATGGATCGCGGAGTTAAGGCGGCACGGCTACCGCGCGGCCTACTGTCCGGTGGACAGCAAGGCGAGCGATGACCTGGTGCAAGCGTTCGCCCAGGCGGCAAAGGAGGCGGACATCGTCATTGCCGAGGTGGGCGCGTGGAGCAATCCGCTCAGCGCGGACGAGGAGACGCGCCGCAAGGCCGTGCAGTTCTGCCAGGAGCAGTTGGCGCTGGCGGATCGCATTGGGGCGCGCTGCTGCGTCAATATCTCCGGGTCGCGGGGAGAGCAGTGGGATGGCCCCCATCCCGACAACCTGACCGAGGCGACGTTCGACCTGATCGTGGAGAGCGTGCGCAGTATTATTGATGGCGTGCAGCCGACGCGCGCCTTCTATACGCTGGAGCCGATGCCCTGGATGTACCCGGACTCACCGGAGAGCTATCTGCGGCTCATCCGGGCAGTGGATCGGAAGCAGTTCGCCGTGCATCTCGATCCGGTCAACATGATCCATAGCCCGCAGCGCCATGCCGCCAACGCCGCCTTCCTGCGGGAGTGCTTCGCCCTGCTCGGCCCCTACATCGTCAGTTGTCACGCCAAAGACAGCGCGCTCTCCGGCAAGCTGACCGTCCATCTGGACGAGGTACGCCCCGGCCTGGGCAGTCTGGATTACCGGGTCTTCTTGCAGGAACTCGACAGACTCGACCCGGATACGCCCCTGCTGGTGGAACACCTGGCGACCGCAGAAGAGTATCGGTTGGCCGCCAACCATATCCGCACGGTGGCGCGAGACCTGGGGATCGCGCTGTGACCGGGTACAGAACGTACCCGTCTCGGTGGCCTGCGGCCAAGCGTCCTGCCGGACGCGCCCGTTCAGAAAGTCTGTTCCTTCGTATGCAGATCGATGCGATACGAAGGGGCAAGCCTCAAACGGAAGCCCGTCCGAAGGACGGTTGGCCGCAGGCCCTCCAGACGGGTACGTTCTGTACCCGGAAGACTGTAGATGAAACAAATTTAAGCCGACGTTAAGGCTGTTTTAAGCTGTATGTCTCTATACTGTGGGAAAGTACCTGCCTCTCCCCGCGCTGCGGGAGAGGGGCGGGGGCGAGGGCCGCCATGTCCGAGGAGAAGAATCCAACTGCCGTGTCGCTGCCGCCGGATGTTCCGCCGGAAGCCGCCGCCTTTTTGCAGGCGATAGGCTATTTCGACGCCGACCGCCTGCGAGTCGGCGATCCGGTGCCGCGCCTGAGCCTGAAACTGCTGGAGAGCGAGGGAACGGTGTCGCTCGGCGTGCCGACCGCGCAGCCGACCGTGCTGATCTTCGGCAGCTACACCTGACCGCCGTTTCGCCGCCAGGCGGGCCGCCTGGAATCGCTCTATCAGACCTATCGCGACCGGGCCGCGTTCTACGTGGTCTATATTCGGGAGGCGCACCCGACCGACGGCTGGCAGATGGAGTCCAACCGACAAGAGGGCGTCGAGTATGCGCAGCCGCAGACCTTCGCTGCCCGGCAGGAGGTTGCCAGCGCGTGCGCGCTCGGACTGAAACTGTCCATCCCTACGCTGCTCGACGGCATGGACAACGCCGCCGACATCGCGTTCAACGGCTGGCCGGAACGTCTCTACGTCCTCTCCCCGGAAGGGCGCGTCGTCTACCAGGGCGACAAAGGCCCCTACGGTTTCGACCCGGACGAACTCGAATGCTTCCTGGCCGATTATCTATAGCACTGGAGACTGAGGAGTATGACCTGGATCAAGACGGTGCCTCCCTCCGAGGCGGATGAGAAGCTGCAGCGCGCCCTTCAAGAGCAGGCCAGACTCTATCCACCGGAGTACGCCGTCAGAGTGGAGGCGGCGGAACAGTTCAGCGAGGGCGAGGGAGCGGGCATCGTCGCCTCCCACAGCCTGCTGCCGGAGACGCTCTATCACGCCTTCGCCACCTACGGCACGCTGCTCTCGCCGGAACTGCCGCTCTCGCGCCGCCAGCACGAGATGATCGCCGCGACGGTCTCCGCCCTCAACCGGTGCTTCTACTGAATCGAATCGCACGCAGAGTTTCTGCGTCGAGTCTCGCTGGATGAAGAACTGGTCGCCGCCATTCGCCGCGACTACCGCACCGCCGACCTGGAGCCGCCGGATCGGGCCATGCTCGACTACGTCGCCAAGCTGACCCTGGAACCGGCCCGCGTGCAGCGCGAGGACGTGGAGAACCTGAAGGCGCACGGCTTCGAGGATGTCGCCATTCTTCAGATCAACCTGATCGCCTCCTGGTTCAACTATATCAACCGCGTCGCCGACGGGCTGGGCGTGGGACGGCTCTGACCACTCAGACCGCAGACGATGCGAGTTGGCAAACCCACCGCAGCGCACGTTCTGTTCGCCGCGCTGTAGACCGTATCCTGAGGAGTCTTACTGTATGAAATGGTTTCTAATGGGCCTGATGGCCTGTGCTATCGGCTGGCCCGGTAGCGCGCACGCCGTAAGCAAGGCGGAGGTCGTCTCGAGAGGGAAGCGATTCGAGATCAAGTCGGTCTTGAAGGCGGAGGGAACGACCGTCATCCTCTTCCTGCAAGATACCAGCATGATGGAGCAGCAGTTTCTCACCGATCTGGAGAAGCTGTTGCCCGACGACGAGAAGGTCGCGCTGGAAGTCGTGCGTTTGAAAGAGGTGACGGCGCCTGCGGCACAGCAATACGCTATACAGGCGACGCCGACCGCCATTGTCTACGACCGTTTCGGGCGGGAACTGGCCCGCACGTCGCAGCCGGAGCAGATTCGCGCGGCGGTCCGCAGAGGGCAACGGATGGCCCGCATCCAGTGGATTGATGAGGACGACCCGAAAGCGCCCCAGGTCTATGGCGTTCCGCCGGAGGCGCTGCAGCGCGGCTTGCCCGGCATCGTCAAGACGATGGCGCTGCGCCCGGAAGCCTATCGGATGTTCAGAATCCTATCGGAGATCCACTTCTCGGACGGCTTCCTCAAGCGGCGCGAACACGAGATGATCGCCGCGTATGTCTCTTCCCTCAACAAGTGTAAGTTTTGAGTGGGTTCGCACGCTGCCGCGTTGCGGCAGCAAGGAGTGAACCAGGACATCGTGGACGCCATTGGCACGGGGGATCTGAGCAAAGTCGCGTTGACGCCGCAGGATACAGCTCTCTTGA
>DASRGL010000603.1:0-5233 GCA_035651115.1 Chthonomonadaceae bacterium | reverse complement strand
GGCGATACGCGCATCACCGGCGACTATCCGGGCGCGGCGCGGCGGCACGTCGAGCGAGCGTTCGAGGGAGCGTGCGCAGGCTTTCTGCCGGGCTGTTTCGGGGATGTCCGCCCGGCCTGTACCTTGATTGGCGGGAAGCGTTTCCGGCGCGGCATCCCCGACGACGTAGCCGTTTTCGGCGAAGCGCTCGGCGCGGAGGTCGTGCGCGCCGTGCAGGCGAGCGGGCCGCCGCTACAGCCGTCTCTCTCTGCCCGCACGGACACCCTCGCGCTGCCGCTGGCAAAGGAGTCGGAACAGGCCCGCCTCACGCTGCAACGCCTTGACCTGGCAGAGACGCTGCGACTCATCGCGCTCGGCGGCGAAATCTGCGTGGACTACGGGCATTTCATCAAGGGCCTGGATGCGGAGGGCGTCACCGTGCCGGTTGGCTACACCAACGGCATGGTCGGCTACATCTGCCCGGCCCGCCTCTTTCCCGAAGGCGGCTACGAACCGGACACCTCACATCCTGTCTTCGATCTGTCTTCCCCCTTTCAGCCCGCCATCGAGGAGATCATCCACGCGGGCATCCGCCGTCTTATGGCGTGATGGCCCCTTTTCCGTCCGGCGGTTGAAACCTCGGCTGCAAAGGCGCCCTCACCCCCGCCCCCTCTCCCACGCTGCGGGAGAGGGGGCGGGGGTGAGGGCGCCTTTGCAGCCGCGAATTTATTCGCCGGGCAAACCCATCCATCAATTACCCCTGACAACGTTCGCCGCGCACGACCTCGGCGGCAACGCTCCACGAGTACTGCAAATCCGGCTCGGACGCGCTGCGATAGGTGCTGATGAGCGCCCAACGATCCTGGCCCGACGTATTGGGAAACGAGGCGTGCAGAGTCAGGTCGTGAAAGATCACCGCATCTCCCGGCGCACAGGGTACGACCGCCGCTTTGCTCTCATCCACCGCGTTTGGATCGAGCCGATGCCCGAATCCTTCTCCCTCTCCAGCTTTGCCAGTGTGCTGCACCGCCTGCTTGTGGCTGCCGGGCATCAGCTTCAGGCAGCCGTTCTCGGGCGTGGCGGGATCGAGCGCGACCCAGACCGATACCTTATGCGCGCCTTCCCAGTAGGGCCAGTCCTGATGCCAGGGCGAACCGAAGTCCGTCTCCGCCGACTTGAACACGACTTTGTCGCTCAGAAACTCGATGTTGGGGCCGAGGATCAGCTCCAGCGCGTCGAGCAGGCGCGGGTCACGCGCGGCCTGCCGGAACACCGGGCTGTTGGCCGCCAGCCCGACAAAGACGCCCGCGTGCGCCTTATGCGTCTCCAGCAGGCGAACCGTCTCCTGCTTGAACGCCTGCACCTCCTCTTCCCGAAACAGTCCTCTCAGCACCACAAAGCCATCGGCCTCGAACTCGCTCTTAATGTCTTGCATTTCCGTTCTCCCTACAGAGGTTCCATACTCTATTTCGTCACCACACAATCTCTATCCTACCAGAGAGGAACGGGAATCACAACCGGAGGGAGCGCTTACCGGTCGGGCGAAAAACAGCGCCGTCTCCTCCTGCGCCAGACTTTCTGGATCATACAGGCTGGCATCGAAGCCGCAGAGCGCAAAGCCGCAGCGCCGATAGAACTGGATGGCGGGATAGTTGACGTTCTGCGTCTCCAGCCACAGACAGCGCGCCTGCACGGAGCGGGCAAAGCCGTCCAGCGCCTCTATCAGTCGCGTTCCCACCTTCTGGCGGCGAAAGGCAGGACTGACGTACAGATGCCAGAGGACGACGCGGCGGTTCCATGCCGTATACTCCGCCGCCGCAAAGCCCGCCAGCTTGCCGTCTTCTTCGGCGAGAGCCGTGTAATCCCAGTTCTGGCGTTCTACAGAATCAGAGGGGTGGAAAGCATAGCGTTTGTGCAGGGGCGGCGTTACAGCCTCTTCTACGAGCCGAAAGCCCCACTCTTCCCGCACAGGCCGGTAGATGCGTTCCGTCACAAACGACGTATCCAGCGTGGAGAGCGTCTCGGCGTCTTGCTGCCATTGAGCCGCACGGATCGTCAACATGGCCGGCGCCTTTCTTGCACCCCGTCTCTTCCCGTTTGGGGCCTTTCCGTTTGCGGTATCAGGGCAATAGAGGATATGGTAAGTGTACCTCACCGTCGATCCCTTTCCAGACCGCATAACGTTGCGGCGTTAGGGTTTGCAGGGAATCGATCCACGCGGGTCGAATCTTCGCTCTATCCTGTGTATACAGTGGATAGGAAGAGCGGGCCATGCAGATCGAACTGAACGGCAAGAACGCGCTGATCACCGGCGGAACGCGCGGCATCGGGCGAGCCATCTCGCTGACTCTGGCGCGATCCGGGGCGCGCATCGGAGCCATCTACCGAAGCAACGCCGAGGCGGCGGCGCGCACGCTGGCCGATCTGAACGCCCTGCCCCGCGCGGGCGGCGAACACTTTACGCTGCAAGCCGATATTGCCGACGAAGCGCAGGCGACCGGGGCCGTGCAGGAGGCGTTGACGCGGTTCGGCGGCGCGCTCGACATCCTGGCGCTGGATGCGGCGGCGGGCGCGGGCGGGCCGTTGGTCGGCATGACGACGGCGGACTGGAAACGGCCCTTCGAGGTCAATGTACACGGCGCGTTCTATGTCGTGCGCGTGGCGGCTCCGGCCTTAAGGCGTGGGGGCAGCGTCATTTTCCTCTCTTCCGGCGCGGGGCATGACCCCTTGGAAGGTCTCTCGGCCTATGGCGCAAGCAAGGCGGCGGTCAACCAGATGGCGGCGGTGCTGGCGCAGGAGTTGGGGCCGCAGGGCGTGCGTGTCAATGTGGTCAGCCCTGGCCACACCTACACGGGCGACGCCGACCCGAACGCGCATCCCGAAACCAGGACGCCGCAGCAACAGCAGGTGGCCGAGACGACCGCGCTGCGCCGCCTGGGGGTGGCGCAGGATGTCGCCAATGTCGTCCTCTTCTTCGCCAGCGATCTTTCCGGCTTCGTGACGGGCCAGTGGGTGCGCGTCAACGGTGGGCGCATCTAAAAGCCCGGAACTTTCATGTGTCTCGCCCGCATAGGAGTCTGCCTGATGCTTGCTGCCAGCCTGCCGATGGGTTCCGCGCCGGAACCT
The DNA here is from genome assembly GCA_035651115.1 of Chthonomonadaceae bacterium. Taxonomy (GTDB): domain Bacteria; phylum Armatimonadota; class Chthonomonadetes; order Chthonomonadales; family Chthonomonadaceae; genus DASRGL01. Next base: position 2,128 of record DASRGL010000603.1, on the reverse strand, counting down.
GTCCCCTTGCCGCACTTCCCGGATCGCCTGCACGCCTACATCTGGCGCAACTGGCAACTGGTGCCGACCGAGCGGCTGGCAAAGGTCGTGGGGGCGAAGCCGGAGGAGATTCTGCGCCTGGGCCGCGCGATGGGACTGTCCGGCCCGCCTCCTATCACGCCGATGCAGCAGCGCCGGTCGTATATCACCGTCATCCGGCGCAACTGGCATCTGCTGCCCTACAAACAGTTGCTCGCGCTGCTGGACTGGACGCCGGAGCAGATGGAGTACACGCTGCGGGAAGACGATTTTCTCTTCATCAAGCTGGGCAGCCTCAAGCCGAAGTGCGCGCCGCTCGCCTATCGCCCGCCGGACGCGCAGACGCAGGAGCGAGAACGCGAGATCGCCCGTATCGTCCGGCAGGAGTTTCCGCAGGGCGTCGGGGAGAGCCATGACCCGCTCTTCGCCTTCGTAGACCGCCTCTCGACTCCACTCGCCGCAACACCTGAACACCTGAACACCCAACACCTAACGCCCAACGCCTCCCGCTTTTCCCCGCGCTTCTGCTCCTCCTACTTTGCACTCTATGGCGATCCGCTGCTGGAGAGGGACGCCGATCCCTACCCGGAGGGCTACCTGGCGCGGCTGGCAGAGGTGGGCGTGGACGGCGTCTGGCTGCAAGCGGTGCTGTACAAACTGGCCCCCTTCCCCTGGGAGCCGGAGCGGAGCGCGCGCTACGAGGAGCGTCTGAAAAACCTGCGCGCGCTGGTGACGCGGGCGCGCAGGTACGGCATCGGCATCTATCTCTACCTGAACGAACCGCGCGCCATGCCGCTCGCCTTCTACAGGGCGCACCCGGAGTTGCAGGGCGTTACACAGGGCGATTATGCCGCCCTCTGCACGAGCGCGCCCGCCGTGCAGCAGTATCTCACGGACTCGGTCGCCTCCATCTGCCGCGCTGTTCCCGACCTGGCAGGCTTCTTCACCATTACGGCCTCCGAGAACTTTACGCACTGCTGGTCGCATCATCACGGAGAGACCTGCCCGCGCTGCGGCCAGCGAACGGGCGCAGAGGTCCTCGCCGAGGTCAACGCACTGGTGGCGCAGGGCATCCGGCAGGCGGGCAGCAAAGCGCGGTTGTTCGCCTGGGACTGGGGCTGGCCGGACGACTGGGCGGAGAGCCTCATCGCGAAACTGCCGGACAGCGCCGCCCTGGTGAGCGTGAGCGAGTGGAGCCTGCCGATACAGCGCGGCGGCGTGGAGAGCGTCGTCGGAGAGTATTCGCTCTCCGCCATCGGCCCCGGCCCGCGCGCCCGGCGTCACTGGGAACTGGCCCGCAAGCGCGGCCTGAAGACCCTTGCCAAAATCCAGGCGGCCAACACCTGGGAACTCTCCACCGTCCCCTACATTCCCGCCCTCGAAAACACGGCCCGGCACGCCGCCAATCTCCGCAGCGCGCAGATAGACGGCCTGATGCTCGGCTGGACGCTCGGTGGCTACCCGTCGCCCAATCTGGAGGTCGTGGCGGAGGTCGGCGCAGCCAGAGACGGCGATGCGGATACGCTGGCGCGGCAGGCGATGGAGACGGTCGCGCGGCGGCGGTTCGGAGAGGCGGCGGTTCCGGGCGTCGTGGAAGCCTGGCGCGGGTTCAGCGCGGCGTTCCGCGAGTTCCCCTATCATATCGGGACGGTCTACACCGCGCCGATGCAGTTCGGCCCGTCCAATCTGCTCTGGGCGGAACCGACGGGCTATCGCGCGACGATGGTCGGCTTTCCATACGACGATCTGGATACCTGGCGCGCGGTCTATCCGCCGGAAGTCTTCATCTCCCAGTTCAACAAGGTGGCCGATGGCTTCGACCGCGCGCTGGAGACGTGGAAAGGGAAAGAGCAGGGCCGCCAGGCCGCGTTAGAGGAGGAGCAGGGTGTCGCCGAGGCTGCCGCGATCCATTTCCGCAGCGTCGCCGATCAAGCGCGTTTCGTCGTGGCGCGGCGCGCGCTGGCGGCGGCAACGACGGCGGAAGCGGCCCGCCCGCTGCTGGCCGAACTGGAGCGCGTGCTGACCGAGGAGATCGCGCTGGCCCGCCGCCTCCATGCCCTTCAGACCCGCGACTCGCGCCTCGGCTTCGAGGCGTCCAATCAGTACAGCT
>DASRGL010000602.1:0-4359 GCA_035651115.1 Chthonomonadaceae bacterium | reverse complement strand
CCGGGGCCGAACGTCTCGATAAGCAGGTTGCCGATGCGGCGGCACGCCTTGAGCGCCGCGCCGTCGTGGGTGAACTGGTAGTAGGTGAGCAGGCCGAGCAGATCGTACTTATGCACCCACACGTCCCAGCTTGTCCAGCGTTGGACGGGCGGGTAGGTCCCCAGATAGCCGTCCGGCTCCTGCGTATGGAGCAGCCGCGCAACGACGCGATCCAGTTTGGCCTTGAGTTCCGGGGCGCGGGTCACGGCCCAGGTCTGCGTGGCGGCGTGCAGGAACTTGCCGACGTGTTCGCCCTGCCAGTCCTGGTGCGGCACATCGCGCCGCTCGAAGGCGTCGAGCAGATCGTTCTCGTCCACGTTCAGCAGGCGGTTCTTCGCGCTGGCCTCGAAGCGCGTTCCCAGCATCCCGCCCTGCAACTGCACGTCCCGCAGGGGCAGCGGCGCAAACGTATCTTTCACCCGCGCGGTCGAAGCGATTGCCAGGCCGATGGGGTTCTGCTGCGCCGTGCAACGGAGCGCCAGGCATCCCCAACTGAGACTCGCCGCGAGAGACAGGCCGAAACAGAAAACAGAATTTCTTCTGACCAACGGATTGCCTTTCGACGGAACTTTAAGTTCGGGTCTTGAATATCCCTTACTTTTCATCGGCGGTTGAAACCGCTGCTGCAAAAGCGCCCTCACCCCCCAGCCCCCTCTCCCACGCTGCGGGAGAGGGGAGAGGCTGAGGAGGGAGTCGGCGCAGGCCGACTTCGTGCTTTGGCAGCCGCGAATGCACTCGCCGGGCAAAAGCGAGAGTTAGTCTTTCAGAGAAAGCGGTCGTGCAGCCTGCGCAGGTCGAGGCGGCAAAGCCCCCGTTCCCGCATCGCGTCGGCCCAGTCCAGCACGCCGGAGGCCAGTATCCGGTCGGCCAGCGCGTCGTCGTAGATGCCGCCGTGCAGTTGCAGCACGTCCACATAGTCCGTGCGCAGGCGTTCGAGGCTGCGTTTCAGGCTCTCGGTGCGCTGCGCGGGCGTCGCGTCTGTCTGAAACGGGTATTTGGTCGCCAAGAGGACTCTATCGCGCTGGCCTTCCAGCGCCTCTCCGATCAGCCGCTCCGAACGCCCGTCGCCGTAGCCGGGGGCCGTATCGAAATAGTGGACGCCGCGCGCGACCGCCTCCCGCAGCGCGGCGATCGCCTCCTCGCGGAACGCCGGGCTGTCCCGGTCTTCGTGGCTGAGATAGTCCGGGATGCCGATAGGCGCGCCGCCGAAACCGAGGGCGGAGACTTTCAGGCCGGTTTTGCCGAGCGTGCGGACTTCCATCCTTACTCCTCTTTTCTGGCCTTCCGGCGCTTATGGGCGAACCGGAGCGACAGGCCCGCGAAACAACGTCAGCGCCACCCCGCGCGCCACCGGACTGCTCCAGAGAGAGGCCGAGGGCGGCAGGATGGTCACATCCTCCGATCCGCGCAGACGCAGACGCACGGTTCGCGCCGCGCCGCCTGCCGAGAGAGCGACGCAGGCAAGGCCCGTCACCGAGACGTTGGCTCCGACGGCGGGCGGCGTCAGGGAGAGGGCGGTCGCTTCCACGCCGGGGTCTTTCAGCCCGGCCAGAGGAACCTCGATCTGCGCGCCATCGTCGAGCGTGAACCCGGTCGGCCCGGACTCGATAACGGTTCCCTGCACGCGCGCCAGCACGCCGTTCGCCACGCTGCCCGCCGCGATCTGACGCCCGGTGGCGGCGAGGGGCGCTGGCAGGGCGCGCATCGGGGCGATGTCGGTCAGGCGGACGAGGGCGCGGTCAATCGCAGGCTCGCCTTCCACCGGCAGCAGCGTGCCGACGACGGAGACGATGTCGCCCGCCTGGTACGGCAGGAGCGGCGGCGCGGCCAGGCGGACGCGCATCCCGACGCCGTGCGCGTCCATGACATAGAGGTTGCCAGGAAAGACATCGGAGCCAAGCGTGACGAGCAGCTTCTCCAGTCGCACCGGGGTTCCTTTTGCCGCGCCCTGCAGCGCCGCCAGCGAGCGGGTCAAGGGGAAATCCGCGCCGCCGAGCGTGAATGGGGCCGTCGCGACGCGGCCCGCACGCACGGTCGCCCGGCCCTTCTGCGGCGCATAGCCCGGCGCCTCCACCCGAATCGCGTAGTCGCCGGGCGGCAGATCAATCAAGGCGTAGAAGCCGGTGCCATCCGTCAGGCGCGTGTAGGTCTTGCCGCGCCCTTTCACGGTCACGGTCGCGCCGTCAACAGGGTCGAGTTTCGGCGTGAGAACGAACCCTTTCAGATGCCCGCGCCGCGGTTTCTGCTTCCACGCCATCGGCGGGATAGCGACCAGGGAGGCAAACGGCGGGGACGCCGCATAGCGCGACGGCTGGCTCAGGGCGGCATAGAACTCCGGCTGAAGCCGCAACTCGATCCGCTTGCCTTTCTCGTCCTTCTGCTCGCTGGCGTTCGTCCCCGCATACGAGTAGAGCAGCACGCCGTAGGGCCAGCGCCCTCTCCGGCTCCGCGCCCGCGCGATCTCCATCTGCCGGAGCGACTGCGGGATCGTGTTGAACCAGCAGCCGACGCCGACCGTCGCCGCGCGCCCATACTGATGATTCTTGATGAACTCGCTCCAGTGCTGCTGCCAGGTGACCGCGTGTTCTCCCTGGAAGTAGGTCATCGGGCAGGCCAGGTCGAGGATGCCCTCCTGCAGCCAGCCGCGCCAGTCCTGATAGACCCGGTTCATCGCCGCCGACTTCGTGAACCACTCCTCCTCGGTCTGCGGGCCGTCCCCCCACGCGATAACTGCCGCCGAGACGACGAGATTCGGATTGATCTGAATGGCGTGCGCGTAGACCTTGCGAACGAGCGCCGTCACCTGGTCGCGCCGCCACTGCTGCCAGAGCGGGTCGGCGGGATCGGGCAGGTCGCTGCCGGGGAGCCGCTTGTAGTCGGTCTTGCCCTCATAACGCTGCCGGAAGCGCGCCACGCTGACCGGATTATAGCCCCACTCTTTACCCCCATAGCGCACGAAGTCGAAATGGATGCCGTCCACATCGTAGCGCCGCGCCACGTCGAGATAGACGCGGAACGTCCAGTCGGCGGCGTCAGGGTGGCCGGGGTCAATCTTGCTGGCCTCGCCGTCGAAATCGGCGTTCTGCGGATCGAGGGAGAGCCAGTCGGGATGGAGCGCGAGGATGTTGAAAGGGTTCTTCGCATTCCCGCCGACCGCGCAGGTATTGATCCAGGCGTGGACGGCGATAGGAGGGTTCAGGGCGTGCGCCTTCTGGATGAGATAGGCCAGCGCGTCGAAATGGTTCTGGTCGTCCTTCGCCCAGGGTTCGTAGCGGGAGAGATAGTAGGCGTCGCCGCCCTTGCGCATCTGCGCGAAAATCGCGTTGCAGTGGGCGGCTTGCAGGCGCTGAAGGAGTTCGTCCACCTCCTGCGGGGATTTGAAGCCGGGGTTGAAGCCGTCGGCCCAGAACGCGCGCAGTTCCGGGCGCTGGCTCTGCGCCGCCGACAGGAACCCACACAGAAGCAGAAGAGAGAGAAGAAAGCAGAGGAGACTTCGGGATTTCATGCCCTCTATGGTAGCCTTCTCCGTCGGTTTTGTCAACCGGCAGGCGTGCAAGCGCCTACAAGGAGGCAAAGAGGAATCGGGCAGGAATCCCGGCGCGGCCTGCGGAACTGACCTTCGAACGATCTGAACGCGGGAAGTGCGTATCATGCGTTATGTCATCGGAGTCGACGGGGGACAGACCAGCACGACGGCGGTCGTCGCGGACGAGACCGGCTGCCTGCTCGGTATCGGACACGGCGGCCCCGCCAACCATATTCACGAACCTGGCGGCGTCGAGCGCATCCGCCGCTCGCTGTCGGACGCCATTCGCGGCGCGGTGACGATGGCCGACCTGGAGAACGCGCGCATCACCGCTGCCTGCCTGGGCATGACCGGCGGCAGCAAGGCGATGGAAGAGGTCTGCCTGCCCGTCGTGCCGACCGACTGCCTCGTTTTCGGGATGGATACCCGGATCGCGCTCTACTCCGTCACGTTCGGGCGTCCGGGCGCAGTCGTGATTGCGGGAACGGGCGCGGCCAGCTACGGCCTCAACGCGAAGGGCGAGACGGCGACGGCGGGCGGCTGGGGCTACCTGATGGGCGACGAGGGCAGCGGGTACTGGATCGCGGTGCGCGCCCTCAATGCCTGCTGCCGCGCCCACGACGGCATCGCGCCGCCCACGCAGATACTTCCGTTGCTGCTTCAGCGCCTCGAAGTCTCCGGCCTCAAGCCGATCCATAAGCGTATCTATTCCGGCGCGATGTCCCGCCCGGACATCGCCGCGCTTGCCGAGATCGTAGGCCGGGCGGCGGCGCAGGGAGACGCGCCCGCACGGC
>DASRGL010000601.1:0-10366 GCA_035651115.1 Chthonomonadaceae bacterium | reverse complement strand
CTCCAGGGGCCGTTGGCGCGATTGTCCCACACGCCCTGCCGTATCGCCCGCAGCTTCAGCAGGAGCGGCAGGCCATACGAGAGGTAGAGACCGATGGTGCTGATGCCCGTCACCGCCGGGTACAGGCTGCCGAAGTCCAGGCTGTTGGGAAAGAGCGCCACCAGCGCGAAGATCAGGCAGGGCAGGAGGAACGCCAGGATCGTCGCCAGCCAGACGGCGGCGGCGGGTGTACGGTAGCGGCGGCTGACGTTGGCCCAGACCGAGGAGAGCGGCATTCCGTTATCGCGGGAGAACGCGAAGATCATGCGCGAGGTCGAGGTGATGCAGGAGAGGCCGCAGAACCACTGCGCCAGCGTCATGATCCAGACGACCATGCTGCCGTAGGTGGTTCCGAGCGCCTGATCGAATATGAACCGGATCGGATTGGTTGCGTTGGCCGTCGCGTTCAGGTCTTTGATCGCCAGCGTGATAAAGGCCAGCATGATGTAGCCGAACAGCCCGGAGACCGCCACCGACAGATAGATGCCCCAGGGAGCGCGCACGCGGGCATCCTTCGTCTCCTCGATGGTGTGGGCGGAGGCATCGTAGCCGGTGTACGTCCACTGCGCCTGCAACAGCCCGGCCAGGAACATGAACCAGAAGGGCTTGCCGAGGTTGGCCGGATCGTGATAGGTCTGCGTGAACAGGTAGGAGACCGGGTGCTTGTCCTTCGCGAAGAACGCCAGCGCCAGGACGACGATGGCGACGCCCGCGATATGGTAGATGGCGCTGAAATCGTTGAGGCGGGCGACGGCGCGGATGCCGATGTGGTTCAAAATGGCCTGGGAGAGCAGCAGGAGGCCGAAAACAGACATATAGCTCTGCGGCTTGTCCGGCATACCGAGCAGCGGAGCCAGGAAGGTAGCGCAGCCGTAGTCTATGCCCGCAATGGCGGCGACCAGCCCCACCAGGTTCAGCCAGGCGGTCAGCCAGCCCCAGGTCGGGCCGCCCAGCAGCGACGACCAGTGGTAGAGCGCGCCGGAGGTCGGAATGGCTGAGGCCAGTTCCGCCATCGAGGCCGCAATGAGCAGCACGAACAGCGTGACCAGCGGCCAGCCGATGCCCATGATGATCGGCCCGGCGGCTTTCAGGCCCGTGCCGTAGAGCGTGATCGCGCCTGTCAGAATGGAGATGATCGAGAAGGAGATCGCGAAGTTCGAGAAGCCGCCCATATCGCGCAAAAGCTGCTGGGCATAACCGAACTGGTGCAGCACCTCTTTATCGGAGACGGCCTGTCGCTCGACAACGGCCTCGGCCGCCGGTATCTCCTGTTCCGGCGTCGGGAGTGAGGATTTGCGTTCGCTCATGGCCGCTCCCGTCCCACAAAGCTCTCGTGATGTTCCTCGCGAAACTCCGCCACGCTGCGCGCCGCTTTCTGCGCCAGCAGAAACGCGACGGCCGTTACCAGAACCAGCAGCGCCATGCCGATGACTGCCCCGTACTCCGCCATATCGCTCTCCTCCTTTTCTGCCCGCCGTCTATCGCGGCTTTTATCGGAGAATAGTTCGCCAGAGAGGGGACTGTCTCCTGTGCGCTTTCTTGCCTTTCCAAGATTCGGGCGGCTTTGTGGGAAGAGTCTTTCTCTGCCCCACAAAACAAAAGGAGGCTCGGAAGAGCCTCCCTGCAGGAGATGAACAACAACGCTATCGCCGCCCGCTTTCTCCAGGCAGACGCTACTCGCCGGCGCCGAAGCGGCAACAGAGAGAAAAGAGCGGCAAAATCAACTGCGGGGGAAGGATTCGAACCCTCGACCTACTGATCCAGAGTCAGCCGTGCTACCGCTGCACTACCCCGCATCATTTTGAGAGGCCCGCCGGACGCAACGGGTAAATGGCCCATTTTCGTACCGGACGGACGACGGAACTCCTCTTCTATGATACACGATCCGGCCTCTCTTGTCAAGATTGTCGGAGCGGCATGATTCCTGGCTCTTTGACGCCATAGTGGGGTTGGATTTGTGCGCGGCCTTCAAAGGCCGGTCGGGAGGTGCAAAGCCTGCCTGCGCCGGCTGTCCTACCCCCCGGCCCACTGCACGGTCTGTCTGATTCCGAAACGATTCGGGACAGACCGTGCGACCCGAAAGGGAAGGGGAGCAGAGTCCGCGCAGGCGGACTTGGCAACTTCAGACCGGGGTTTCAACCCCGTGTCCAAACAGAACCCCACTTTGCGCCAAAGAGCCTGAATCATTTAGGTGTCGTTGTCGGCAGGGCAGCATAGCGATCCGCTGGCTTTCTAGCTATGCTCGAACAAAGACAGCCAGTCAGGCAGTACCCGAACCGGGGAGGGTATCGCCGGTGGCGGACAACCGCTCATCGCGGGAAGGTAGGCCAGGGAGCCGAAATCGCCACGATTATCTGGCAGCCGTCGGCGGGGGATACGCTTCGCTCCCGTGCGTATGATGCCACAGAACGGCGGTCAACTGCTCCGGGTCGGCCCGGTCGGGCGCGGAGAAGTCGAGGCGGGCGGAGACGGCGGCCCAGTGACGGGCCTCTCCCGTCACGCTCTTGAGCGGCGGGTTCTTGAGGTCGAGGGCCACTTCGTTCTTAAGGGCCGTGTAGGGCTTGTAGTCCGCCTGGTCTGTGAAGACGTTCCGCATCGGGAGCGCCGCCGCATCGAACTGGTTGAGCGGCTTGAGGGCCAGGATCGCCTCGATGGTGCGCAGCATGTTCAGTTGGTTGTAGTTCGTGCTGAAGACCTGGCCGCGCCTGTTGAACGGGCTGATGACCAGGCCCACCGTGCGGTGGCCCTCGACATGATCCAGTCCCCCCTGCGCATCGTCTTCGATGACAAAAAGGACGGTCGGCTCATCCTGCCAGTAGCGTTTACTGTGGGAGAGAGCGTCCACCAGTTTGCCGAGCGCCAGGTCGTTGTCGGCGATGCAGGATTCCGGCGTATAGGCTCCCGGCGTCGTTCCCGCCGTGTGGTTGTTGGGAAACCAGATGGTGGTCAGTTGGGCCAGCGGCTTCGCGTCGTTCGCGAGGTCGGCCAGGATGCGCTCGCAGTGGGCGACATCGCGGTTGCGATCCGGCGTGACCGTGAAGGGCTTATTGTAGTCCGTATCGGAGTGCGGCTTGATGCTGGGCAGCGGGCCGTACTCGCCGTAGTTACGGAACGTGCGGCCCGCCTCCATCGCCGCCTGCCACAGGAACTGGTTGCCCGCATAGGAGAGCGGATCGGTGCCGCAGCAGGGATAGGAGCGCGGGTAGCTGTTCATGGCGCGCTCGTCATAGTCATCGGCGAACGCCTCGTTGAGCCAGTGATGGCCGTCCGCGCTGATCGCCCCGGAGCAGTAGAGGTTGTCGAACAGGCCGTACTCGCGCGCTAAGGCGTGCTGATTAGGCGTGATCTTCTCGCCGAACATGACCAGTTTCGGATCGCCGCCGATATGCCCTCTGGGAACCGGCATATCGCCGAGAATCTGGTCATACGTCCGGTTCTCCTTGATGACCAGGACGACGTGCTTGAAGCGCGACCAGAAGGGATCGGGCTTCTGTTCGAGCGCCTGGGCCATCCGGTCGAAATGGTTGTCGCTCGCGACCTGGGCCGTATAGCGGGCGAGCGTCGGCGCATCCGGGATGGGAATGACGCCCAGGCTGCCCAGCACCGAATAGACGCTGTAACCGGTCAGATTCTTGGACTCCAGAACGCCTCCCGGCCCGGCCTGCGGCGTGGCGGCGTCCGTCCAGGGGCGTGTGACGGCGGATCCCAGCGACCCGATGCCCTTGCTGTTGGCGATGTAGAGGCTGCGGCCGTCCGCGCTCAGGGTGACGCCCAGCGGGAACCAGGCTGTCGGAATCAGCCCGGCGATCTTGGTCTCCGGAGCCGCGCCGCCCGCCGCCTGATCCAGCGTCAGCACTTCGACCGCATTGTCGCCGCCGAGCGTGACATAGAGGGTCGCGCTGTCCCCGCTCACGGCCAGCCCGTTCGGGCTGCTGGCCGCCAGGCGACCGGGCGCGGGACTGGTCGGAATGGTCTCGACGACGGTATCGGTGTCCGTGCTGAGGACGGACACGGTGTCGCTATTGGCATTGGCGGCGAAGAGATGCTTGCCGTCCGGCGCAAGGGCCAGGGCCGCCGGCTGCAGCCCGACCGGGACGGACTTGAGGGCGGCGTGCGCGGGATCGGCGGCGATCTGCGCCGCGTTGATGACCGACAGCGTTCCCGTCGCGACCTTGTAGGTAGCCGGGTCTACCACAACGGGGTCGTCCGTGTCCAGCGTGTCGCCCGCTTCCGGGGTCTTGCCGCCCCGGTTGGCAACGTAGACCTTATCGCCGGAGGCGCTGACGACGACTCGCTCCGGCGAACTGCCGACCGGCGTTTCGACAAACTTCGCTTCCCCCGTATCGGGATGATAGGAGGCCAGGTCTACCGCCGCCAGCGTGCCGTTGTTGAAGAGGGCGACATAGAGCGTTTTGTCGTCGGGAGAGAGCGCCAGGCCGCACGGCGCGGCGTCTTTGGCCTGCTTGTTGGGCTGGATACGCGAGGCCAGGGGGAACAGGATGGGCTTGTGCTGTGTGGCGTGTCCCTCGGCGTCGAAGGTGGTGACGAAGACCGCCCCGACCAGATTGGCATTGGCCTTTTCCGTGTTCGCTTTGGCGCGGCCCGTCGTGTAGAGCGTGCGCCCGTCTTTCGACCAGACGATGCCGCCGAAGTTATGCGTGCCGGGCAGCGCGCCGGAGCGAAACTGGCGCTTCTGCGTATCGAAAAGACGCACTTCCCGTGGCAGCATGACCGCCAGCGTCTTGCCATCGGCGCTCAGGGCCATGTCTACCGGATGGCCGTCGAAGGTGAAGTTCTGCCCGGCAGGCGTCAGCGTCTGGCCAGTCGGAACGAGGTAAGTTCCGTCGGTCTGTTTGCCGATGGTGGCCGTATTCGCAGTTTTCTGCGCCGGTCGCGCGCTGAGGCGCAGTCCGCCGTAGAGCAGCGCCGCCAGAATCAGCAGCGCCAGGCTGAGGCTGCGAGGCATTCGGGGAGATGGCATCGGTTTCTCCTTGCTCCTGGTTTCGAGATTATCATACCCGACGAAATTATCATACCCGATAGGAAGCTATAGACTCAGGATAGCGCAGCGGCTGCCCCGGCCCTTGTCAGGCCCGGCGACCCTCTACGCCGCATGAGTAAGGTAAAGCGCCGCGCTGCCGGCAGACGGAGGCGTAAACCGGATCGTTCCTCCGCCTGCTACGGTGGTTCCGGCAGTGGTGCGTCTGGTTTGAGTATCGTACCACTCTACCCGATAAGTTCCGGGAGCCAGGCTGACCGCGAACGCTCCCTTGTCCGGCTGGTAGACCAGATAGGCTTTGCCGGGGTCTGCCAGGCAGTAACCGGTGGAGGAGAGCGCCTGCTGAGGCGTCATCGCTGCCAGGTTCATCCGCTCCGCATAGCGGCGCGTATCGCCCAATGCCTGCCGCACAGCCTCCGCGTCGGCAATGTCTCCCTGCTTGTTGCCGGTGATCGCCGCGACCCGATCCATATAGAGAGGATTGTGGCCCCGCAGGAAACTCTTCCAGACCCAATCCACATTGCCGCCTTCCCCCCAGAGATGATCCGTGTCCAGCAGAATCACCTTCCGTCCCTCATTGGGCGGCGGAGCGTCCCGGTAGCCTCCTTCCGGGTTGGGAGAGATCCAGTCGGCAGGGCTTGCAAAGAGCGTCTGATTGCTGCCGCCTGCGTACTGGAACGTCATCCCGACCGGGTGCTGTTTGCGCTTGCTCGCTTCATAATCGTGGATGAAACGGATCATGTGGTACTGCCAGTCGGTGGAGGAGGGAGGGTTTTCATTGGAGATCTCATACAGCACATTGTCCAGATCGTTCACGGTATCCAGTACCTTGCGAACGTAGGCTTCCTGCAAGGCAGTGACGGCAGGATATTTCAGGCTGTAGATGTCCGTTCCCTGGCTATCGGCGGCAGGAAAACCGGCAACATCGGGGAGGTGGTTGTCGGGATGGAAAGGATGCTCCTGCCAGGCTTGCGACGCGAACTGCATCCCCCAGCCCTCAAACAGCATGATGGAGACATAGATGCCGCGATCTCGCGCTGCCACGACCCGCTGCCGCAGACGACGAAAATAGGCCGGATCGAACTGTTTCAGATCGAATCGGGGCTTGCCATCCTGCGCCAACGTCGGCCCGACGCGCTTCCAGGGCTGCGGGACGCAGTAGTGGATGATGCCATCGTCCTCCTTCCATCGGGGCAGTTCCCAACGCCAGAGGCGAATGAGATTGAGATGGTGGGCCTGGAGGAAATCGAGATAGGCGGCATAGTCGAAGGGCTTGGGCGGGTCGGTCTCGCCCATGTCCTGTAGATCCGACCAGGTGTGCGCGCCCGTCAGGTAGACCGCCCTGCCGGAGCCATCCGTGAAGTAGCGCGGATTGCTTTTGAGTATCCGCAGAGGTCCCTGGAAAACCGTTTTCGCCTTCCCCATAGTGGGTTTCATTGGAATGTTGCCGCTTCCCAGAGCGTGCGTCGCGACAGGCAAGAGAATCCCCAGGCATAGTCCGAACCGTCCGCACAATAGACCTTTGATCTGACGCTGCATGTTCGCTTTCCTCCCTTCGTTCTCTTTCCTGATTAAGACTCTCATTACGTCGGGCTTGTTACGCAGAAATACGGGGCAGCAGGGCGATTCTTTCGGCGCAGAGGAAGAGCGATACGGGAGCGGGGGAGCGCGGATCGGGGGCAGGACCGCATAGCGGAACGGCCTGCCCCGATGTGAGGCAGGCCGTCTGTCGCGCCGCAAGGATGTTCAGACCCTTCTCCCAGGTGAGAGAAGATCGCGGCTCAGGGCGTGAGGGTCAGCGTGGCGGTGACATAGTTGTAGTGCTGCGCGTAGATATGCACCGCTGTCTGCGTACCTACTCCGTAGGTGGAGATCGGGAACGTCGCCTTATTGCTGCCTGCCGGTACATCTACGTAGGCAGGCACGGTCGCCAGGATGCTGTCGCAGCTCAGGTAGACGCGCACGCCGCCCCCTCCTGCCGTGCCGGTCAGCGTCACCGTGCCGGTCGTGCCGGTCCCGCCGACGATCTTGTTCGGGCTGACCGACACGCTTGCCATCATAAGATGCGGCGCGGTCAGGATCAGCGTATGGCCGTAGCCGCCCGCCATGCCGATGACGCCCGGCGCGCCGTTGACAAAGGTGGGATAGCTCTGGTTGGCCGTCGAGCCGTTGCCCAACTGTCCATTGGCGTTCGCGCCGCAGGCATAGGGCGTGCCGTAGACGTTGAAGAACAGGCTGTGGTTGTAGCCGCAGGCGATGCCGAGCGTGCGCGACAGGCTGCTGAGGTAGGTCCAGTTGTGCCGGTCGGTCGTGTCGCCCAGCCCCAGTTCTCCGTCGCCATTGTAGCCGGAGGCAAAGACTTCGCCGACGGCGTTGAGGTGCAGGCTGTGGTAGTTTCCGCCCGCTATCGCGACCGCCAGCGTGCCGCTCTCGTAGTATGGAGAGTAGCGATTGGTGGTGTCGCCCGTGCCGAGCTGGCCGTTCCAGTTCAGGCCGAAGACTTCGAGTTCACCATTATAGCGGATGCCGAGGGAATGGAAGTTACCGCCCGCCGCCGCGAGGCTGAATCCGGTGCTGTAGTTATAGATGAAGCTGCTGCGGTCGGTGGTGTCGCCCAGGCCCAGTTGCCCGTAGCCGTTGTAGCCGCAGGAACTGATCGCCCCGTCCCAGACCAGCGCCAGACTCTGGTAGCCGCCTGCGGCGATGGCGTAGGCATTGGTGACGCCCGGTACGTGAACCGGATAGAAGCGGTCGGTGGTGTCGCCCGTGCCAAGCTGTCCATGGCTGTTGCGGCCCCAGGAATAGATCGTTCCGTCCGCCGCCAGCGCCAGGCTGTGGAAGTTCCCGGCGGCGATGGCGATGATGTTGGTGAGGAAGCCGACCCCATTCGGCCCTTTGACCTGAACGGGAGCGTAGCTGTCGGTGGTCGTTCCCTGGCCCAGTTGCCCGTAGGCGTTGTAGCCGCAGGCCCAGACGGTTCCATCGGCCCGGAGCAGGAGCGAGTGGTGACCGGAGGGGCCGGTGGAGACGGCCAGAATGTTGCTGCCGATCTGCATACGGCGCAGCGTCGTCACCTGGGCAGGCGGGGCGGTGCCGCCGACACCCAGTTGTCCGTGCTGGTTCAGGCCGGTTGCCAGCGATTTGGTGAAGGGCCGCAGAAGCGTGCTGGAGAACGAACCCGCCGCGATGGAGCCGATGAGCGTGGCGTTCTTGACCGCCAGAAGCTGGCTGCGCATGATAAACGTGCCGTCGCCCAACTCCCCGTAGGAGTTGTAGCCGGTCGCCAGCGCCTTGCCGCCCGCCGTCAGCATCAGCGTATGGTAGCCGCCTGCGGAGACCGCCTTGATATTGACCGCGCCGGGAATCAGGGTCGGCGACAGGCGGTTGGCGTAGTCGCCGGTTCCCAACTGCCCATAGGCGTTCCAGCCCGAACCCAGCACGGTTCCGTTCTGCTGCACGACAAAGCTGTTGTAGCCTCCGGCGGCGATGAAACGGGCGTTGTCCGCGTAGGGGAAGAACCGATTTTCGTTGATGGTCGTGCCGTCGCCAAGCTGTCCGTAGCCGTTGTAACCGGCGGCGAAGACGCGGTTATCGTAGAGTTGGATCAGGGTATGCAGATCGCCGCCCGCGATGGCGACCACGCCGCTGGCATTCCCGACGGGAAGGGAGCGATTGGTGTTGTCTCCCAGCCCCAGTTGGCCGAAGTAGTTGTAGCCGCAGACGTAGAGCGTGCTGTTCTCGCCGAGCGCCAGGCTGTGATAGCCGCCGCCGGCAATGGCCTTGATGCGGGAGATTCCCTGCATTTTGACGGGATAGGGCTGGTTGGTGGTATTGCCGTTGCCCAGTTGGCCGAAGTAGTTGTAGCCCCAGGCCATGACGGTTCCATCTCCCATCAGCGCCATGCTGTGGTAGCCGCCGCAGGCGATGGCTTTGACGCCGTTCAGGACCGGAACCGGGACGGTGCGATTGGTGAAGCTGCCGTCGCCCACCTGCCCGTAGGTGTTGTATCCCCAGGCCCAGACGGTTCCGCTGGAGTCCAGTGCCAGCGCATGGCTGTGGCCGAGGGCGATCGCCTTGACGGCGTCAATGGTATAGGCCGGAGTGATGAGAGAGCGGTTCGTCGTCGTGTTGTCGCCGATCTCTCCGTTTCCGTTGTAGCCGCAGCTCAGTACGGCGTTGGACTGCGCCATCGCGCCCGCGCTCAAGATCAGGCAGAGCAGGTAGGCGGCGAAGGTAAGCAAAGAGGAGCGTGGTTTCATCGTGATTCCTTTCGTCGGGCTTTTGCTGCAAAACCGCTTAGTTGCAAAGGGTGGATTGAAGTGAAGTCTCTATAGGCACTGACACCGGTGTTCGGAACGGCGTGGGAAGCCTGGGGACGAAAACGGGTGTGAACTTTGTCACAGCGTGCCGGGGCAGGCAGGAAGTTGCCCGGCGCGGGAGGAAGGAGTGAGAACGACGGGAGGCGGGTTCTGCGGCTCATGCCTATACAGGGCCGGAAGACGCCTCCGACCCGGAAGATAAAGGAGCCAGCGTGCGCTATGGAATCTGCGAAGACGTTTGCCTGGCCGGAAGGAAAGCGGCTGGCCGTCAGCCTGACCTTCGATGATGCGCGGGATTCGCAGGCCGACATCGGCCTGCCCCTGCTGAACGCGCAGGGCGTGAAAGCCTCCTTCTATGTGACGCTTCAGCGGATGGAAGCCCGCCTGGACGACTGGCGGAAGGCGCTGGCCGACGGGCATGAGATCGGCAACCATACCGTCTCGCACCCCTGTTCCGGCAACTTTCTCTGGGCGCGGAAGAGCGCGCTGGAGGAGTATACACTGGAACGGATGGAGGAGGAGCTAACGGGCGCGTCGGCAAAAATCGAGGAACTGACGGGCCGGAAGCCGCAGACCTTCGCCTATCCCTGCGGGCAGAAGTTCGTCGGGCGCGGAAGGCAGGTGCAGAGTTATGTGGGACTGGTTGCGAAGCATTTCCTGGTCGGACGCGGGTTTCGGGACGAGGCTCCGAACGACCCGACCTATTGCGATCTGGCGCAGGCCGCCGGAGTGGATCTCGACGGTCTTACTTTCGCGCAGTGTCAGGAGTGGCTCGACAAGGCGCTGGCCGTCGGGGGCTGGCTGATCTTTGCCGGGCATGAGGTCGGCGCGGGCGGCATCCAGACGGTGCGGACGGAGACGCTCGACGCGCTCTGCCGCTACTGCCTGGACGCGGCCAACGGTGTCTGGATAGATACGGTCGCGCGGATCGGGGCGTATGTGCGGCAGGCGCAGGAAGCGCCAAAAGCCTGACCGAGTTTCCCTGAGCCTCTGCAAGGCAAAATCCGCC
>DASRGL010000600.1:0-14243 GCA_035651115.1 Chthonomonadaceae bacterium | reverse complement strand
TCTCCCTTGCAGGGAGAGGCAAGGGCGCAACGTCCTGTGGTAACGGGGGTGAGGGTAGACGCCTCCACACTTGCTCCCCCTCCCCAGCGAGGGACGAGCGAACGGGGAGGGGGACGGGGGGTGGGTTCTCCTCTCCAACTCTTCGATGCGCCGAATCCCTACGTCGAGGCGGAGATGGTGGCGCGCGAGTTTCGCCGCCTGTACGAGGCCGGGGGGCGGACATGGAGCGATTTCGCGGTCGTGCTGCGCACGCTGGGCGACTATGCGCCGATCCTCTCCGCCGTGTTCGAGCGGTACGAGATTCCGCTCGGCGTGGACGGCCCGGAGAAGCTGGCCGACAATCCTCTGCTCAAGACTCTGCTCCATTTCTTCGCGGTCGTGCGCTACGGCTGGCAGCGCGACGATGTGATCGCCTTTCTCAAGTCCGGCTACACCGCGCCCACCAAACTCGCCGCCGACGCCCTGCGCCGCCGCGCGCAGGCCGCCTGCGTGCGCGAGGGGCGGGATCGCTGGCTGGCTCTGGTTCAGGACGATCCGGCGGAAGAGGGCAGCGTTGCGGAGACGCTGCGCGCGATGGCCTACTGGGAGGACCTTCTGACCCACGAGCGCGGCAGTCCGAGCGATTTCGCGGAGCGCGTGCAGGAGATCCTCACGGCGTTCGGGCTGACGGAGCGCATTGGGACGGGCGACCCGGTGCGGCAGAAGCGCGATCAGGCCGCGCTGAAAGAGGCGCTGGAAGTCCTCTGGGATGTCGCGCAGATGGCCGAGATCGCCGGACGCGCGCAGATGACCTTTGCGGCGTTCCACGCGGAACTGCTGGCCGCCTGGGAGAGCGCCTCCGCCATCGCGCCGATGGAGGGCGACCGGGTGCGCGTGGTCGAACCCTACGACGCGCGCGAGCGGCCTCTGAAAGTTGCCGCCGTCATGGGCCTGACGGAGCGCGTCTTTCCGCGCCGCATCACCGAAGACCCGTTCCTGCGCGACGAGGAGCGGACCGCCCTGCGCAAGACCGCGGGCCTCGACCTGGAGGAGCAGCGGGGCCGCGCCGACGACGAACGCTTCTTCTTCTATCTGGCCGTCACCGCGCCCTCCGAGAGCCTGATCCTCTCCTTCCCGCGCTCCTCCGATGAGTCGGATACGCTGCCCTCGTTCTATCTGGATGAGGTGCGCGCCGTCTTCCCCGACGGCGTGCCGACTGCCTCCCACACGCTGGCCGATGTCGCGCCGCAGCCGGACGAGGTCGTTTCAGCGAACGACCGGCTCTTAGCGGCCTGCGCGGGCCTGTTCGACCCCGGCGCGGAGGCCGATTCCGCCGCGCGCGCGGCCCGTCTGCGCCAAGCCGCCGCCCTGATGCAAGCCTGCCTGCAAGCGGAGGGCGCCGCTGCACCTGCCTCTCCCCTCTCCCGCAGCGTGGGAGAGGGGGCGGGGGTGAGGGCATCATGGGGGGAGGTTCTGGGGGTGAGGGCCGACGTGCGCGCCATCCTTGCCTCCCGCCATCTGCCCCGCCTGCCCCGGCTGGAAGCGCAGGAGCTGCGCGCCGACTTCGCCGGGCAAAAGCCGGTCTACAGCGTCTCGGAACTCGAAACCTACCGCCGATGCCCTTTCCAATATCTGCTGCGCCATGTCCTGCAGTTGCGCCCGGAAGAGGACGGAACCAGCCCCCGCAAGCAGGGGACTCTGCTGCATGGCGTCCTGCGCCGCTATTTTCGGCAGCGCCAGGCCCAGCCCCCAACGCCCGACCTGCCGACCATGCGCGCGGAACTGAACGCCCTGTTAGCGGAGACGCTGGCCGAGGCCGCGCTCGATGCCGGGCCGCATCACCTGCGCATGACCGAGCGGATGCTCGCCGACGCGCTGGCCGGATTCGCCGAGCGGGAACACCGCTTCGCGCCGCAGTTCGGCATGGAACCGGCCCATTTCGAACTCGCCTTCGGCGTTGGCGTCGTCAGCGCGGAGCGGATAGACGAGGAGGAGCGGGAGACGGACGGCCCGCCTGCGCACGACCCCGCCTCCTGCCCCGAACCGCTGCGCATCCTCGCGCAGGACGGCGGCCCGCCCGTCGAGGTCTGCGGCTCCATAGACCGCGTGGATCGCGACCCGACGGGACAGCGCGCCCTCGTGCTGGACTACAAACTGAGCAAATCGGTGGACTACAGCGCCATGCTGCGCGGAGACAGCCTCCAGATGCCGCTCTATCTGCTGGCGATGGAACGGCTCTTTGGCATGGCGGGCGCGGTCGCCTGCTACGACGCCATGCGCGAGCCGGGCCGCCGCCGCCTCTTCCGCACCGAACACGTCAATATCCGCCAGTTCGCGCCCATCACGCCCCTGGAGGACGGCACGACCGTCAAGCCGCTCAACCGGGAGCAGTACGCGGAACTGATCAAGACGGCGGAGACGGCGACCGTGCAGGCGGCGCGCTCCATCGCGGCGGGCCGCATCGAGGCGACGCCCGGCGAACACTGCCACGCCTGCCCTTACGGCGATGTCTGCCGCACGACGCTGACAGGCGGACACGACGGCGAGGCTCTCTTACCGATGCCGGGGGCAGAGGTTCCCGCCTCCGAATAGGCCGCAGGCGGCGCGGCTGAGTGCAACTGTTTCCGGCTCTATCCTGTCCTATAGAAGCAGAGGACGCAGATTCGCCGCCCGATCCAAAAAAACTCAGAAAATCGGGCCGCTTCGCGAACCAAAGCCGGGGGCTTCCGCCGTAATAAAGATAACGAGGAAGGGACATTGCGAACCAAGGCGCGCATCCGCTACAAGAAGCAGGAACGCATCCAGCGACAAGCCAACGAGCGCATCCAGCAGACGCTCAGCGCCGACCAACGGCGCATCCTCGCGCTCTCTCAGGAAGGCTACGAACCCGGCGAGATCGCCCGCGAGTTGGCGCTGCCACCGGAGTACGTCGGCCACTTTATGAGCGGGCTGGTGCAGCGATTGAGCCATGAGGGTCTGATCGCCTCGCCGGAATGGCGCAATGCGCTGCGCTGGGCCGGGGCAGAGGGGCTGATTCCTCCGGCAGCAGTCTAGCTCGGAACTGCGCATTCCGTGACAAAAGGGAGCAGTCATCGGTTTTTTAGCGCAAAAGCCGCACAAATTTTGAAAGTTTTCGGTTTTTTGGCCTGTAGCTATTGACAGGAATTGCTCGTATTTTCCATAATAGACCTTGAATGGAGGACGTGTCACTGATTCACACTGCGTACCCACGAAAGGCTTTACAAGCATAACTCATCGCGCAAGACTGTCACGGACAAGAACGCCCTGCAATTATCTTTTTTCCAGGCGTATCGAGAGACTTGTATCTCCTGCTGTATCGAGATGCGGCCTTGCTCTCAACCTATGTGAACTCGAACCGGGTTCACCGTCCGTCAGTGATTGATCGGATTTTCTCGTTCCTGGCCTATCCCAACATTCAGATCGGTCAGGCGACGGCAAAGAGGCCGGTTGATACCCCAGGCGATTCCCGCAAGAACGGGAACGTCTTGACCCCGCGTGAGGAGTAGGTACCATGTGGCAGAAAGCAGAACACGATTCGTTTGCGGAAGAACTGTTCCTGGCTGGCGAAAGAGTCCGACCGGGAACCTATCGGCAAGTAGGCGGCGGGCGCGAAGTCCGTCTGGAGAAGGAAGATGTGCTTCCGGCAAGCCTGGATGGGCGCGTCGCCTGCTATCAACGCGTAAGTAATACCTGGGCGCAACTCTCGGAACGGACGCCCGTGTAAGCGGTTCGTTCGTTCTCCTTCCAGGTGCAATTATAAGTCGCCCCACTCTTTCCAGGGCGAGAAGGCAGGTGAACAACAAAGACCCGACCGGATTCGGTCGGGTCTTTGCTTTTCCTGGGGAATGCGGGGCTGTTCCCGGCTATTTGACACGTTTGATCGAGCAGCCGAACGCCTTTGTCGTCGTCTGCGGCGGCTCCTTGCCCGCCAGCACCGCGTCGAGCGCGTCGGCCAGGTAGCGATGCTGGATGCCGCTCTCCTCCTGGCTGTCATCAATCGCGCCGTGATAACGGGCGACGCCGCGCGAATCCAGCGCCCAGACCTCCGGCGTATGCTGCGCGTTGAAGTGGTCGGCGATGACGTTGCGCGTGTCCTTCAGCACCGGGAACGTCAGTCCGTTCGCTTTCGCGTGCGCGGCGATCTGCCCCGGCGTCTCCCCGCTGTTGGCGTTGATGCCCAGGAACCGCACTCCCTTCGGGCCGTACTCCTGCGCCAGCTTCTCCATGCGCCCATTATAGGCGTTGGACACCGGACACTGCGTCGAGATGAACATCAGGACGGTGGCCTTGCTGCCGGCATCCGTCGAGGTGATCGGCTTGCCGTCGTAGTTTTTGAGCGTGAAGCTGGGAACCGGCTTGCCGATCTCCGCGCGCCAGTCGTCTTTCAGTGCCAGCGCCAGCGCCGCCGCGTGGCTGCTGACCACGCCGTTCGGGCTACGGTCGAAGCGCAGCGCGCGGTCTATGTTCTTGATCGTCCCGTCCGGCGCGATGATGAACGTGACGCGCTCGGCGACGCCGCGCGGCCCCAGCACGCCATACGCCTGACTCACCTTCTTCTCGCTATCCGCCAGAATGGGGAAGTTGAGATGGTACTTGTCGGCGAAGGCGCGCTTGGAAGCCACATCCTGCACGCTGATGCCGAAGACGACGGCCCCCTCGCGCTGCAACTGCGGCAGATTGTCGCGCAGGGAACACATCTGCGCCGTGCAGCCGGTCGTCATGTCCGCCGGATAGAAGGCCAGCACGACGGTCTTGCCGCGCAGGTCGGACAGGCGATGTATTTTGCCGTCCTGATCGGGCAAGGCGAAATCGGGGGCAGGCATCCCGACGGTGAGCGCGGATTTCGCATCGTCATCGGGCGCGTTCTGCGCCGGTCGGGAGTTCGGCTCGGAGGCGCGGGCGGTCAGAAAGAAGGCAGAAGTGAGTACGGCAGCCAGCGCCAACGCGCCGCCAAGAAAGTGATAGGTGGTTCGTTGCATCGAGGCATCTCCTTTCGTTCGTAGCGCAGTGGGTGGTCATCCCCCTTTGGTCTGGGCGACAGCCTGGCGCACGCGGCTTTGCAGCAGCGTGTGGAAGCGGGGCGCATCCACCGCCGTCGCGATCCGGCAGGTCGGCTGCACGCCGTCCGGCGGGTCGTAGGTCATAGCGCCGGGCTTCGGGCCGCGCGTCGCGACGTGCGGAACGGCTTCGACCAGCGTCAGCAGCGTCGGGTCTACTACAGAGGCCAGCGCCAGGCCGTCGTGCATCGGCGAGCGCGTGTTCCGTATGGCGGCGAACCAGGCGCGGTGCATCCCGACCAGCGCCTCGGCCAGCGGCCCGCCGATGGCTTCGAGCGCCTGTACCTCCTCTTCCGTCATGGCCGTCTGCTGTGTCACGTTCAGGCCGACCAGCGTGACCGGCAGGCCGGAGCGCAGCACGATGTCGGCAGCGACGGCGTCGCAGGCGATGTTATGCTCGACGCGCGCGTTCTCCGGGCCGAAACCGCCGAAGTCCGCCGCCATCGCCACCACGCACCCGATGCGCCGCGCCTCGTCCGGGTAGCAGCGCAGCGCCAGCGCCAGGTTCGTCATCGCCCCGATGGTGCAGACCAGCAGCGGCGTTCCGGCGGCGTGCGCGGCCTGCGCGCACTCGGCGATTCGGCGGGCGGCATCTTTCTTCGCCTCGGACGGCTCCCCCGATGAAACACTCCCGCCGGTCATTTCGTCTGACAGTTGGATGCCGATTCCTTCATGGCCCATCCAACCGCGCCGCTCGCCCGGCGTCAGCGACAGGGCCGCGCCCAGACTTACCGACACGTCGGCGCGTCCCATCAAGTCCAGCACGCGCCGCGCCAGACGCGCCCGCAAAACGACATCATTGTTCACGACGGTCACGGCGCGCAGAGCGAACTCCGGGGAGACCGCCGCAAAGACCAGCGCATAGACATCGTCAATGTCCGTGCCGATGTCGGTATCGAGCAGAAGCGGTTGGGCGGATGACGCAGCGGGCATTGCAATCCTCGCGAAATTTTTGTAGAATGGGAGTATGCGCCAGACAGAAGAGCCGTCGTATGGGCGCGCTCACATAGTAGCATAGTTTGCGCCGCGCTGCAAGACTTCGCGCCAGGCAACGCCCGAAACCGATCATCAGACAGTCCTCAAGGAGAAACGCTATGTCACGCATGGTTGCGAGGCCGCGCTATCGGGAAAACTATGGCACAGGGATGCGCGTATCGGAGTACCTGGTCGCCGCCATCGTCATCGGGCTTGCCTTTGCCGGAGTGCGCTACTACTTCGTTGTCTATCGGCACTCGCCCGGTTACGCGCTGGGGGCCTATCTGGGGGCCATCAAGAAGGGCAACCCGGAAGCCCAGTACGCGCTCATAGACGACGACGATAAGAGAAAGTTCTTCCCCACGCTGAGCGAATATGAGAAGAGCGCGCCCCAGGCGCGCGGCTATACCGAGCGCATCAGTTCCGTCACGCTCTCCGAGGAGAAGATAGACCCGAAAAAGCCCCATATCGCCAAGATCGAAGCCATTCTGACGCTGCGCCGCGCCGGGCAGGAGGTCTATCAGGCCGCCTCCGACACCTACACCGACCACTATACTCTCCGCAAAGACAAAGAGGGCGAATGGAAGGTCTGGCTGGGAGCGTCCGAGATCAACATGCTCAAGTCCGCCCCGACTCCGCCGGGCCAGCCGCTGTAAACTCCCTGGTGGTCAGTGGCTGGCAAGTCCAGCCCGACTCCGCCCTTGTAAGAATCTCTTCTCACGCGCAATGTCGAGCAAGGAGGGTGTACGGTGGTCAAGTGTCCTCGCTGTGAACATGTTGTAGACGAAACGAAGCGCACGACCTGCCCTATCTGCTTCACGCCGCTGCAAGCGCCCGCCGCCGCGCCGCCGGAGCCGCCCGCGCCCACGCCACCCTATGCCGCGCCGCCGCTGCCGGGGCAGCCGGTTCCGCTCGATGCGCCGCCTCTGCTGCCGCGCTCTGCGCCGCCTCCCGGCCCTCTGCAGATGCCACAGCCCTTGAACCAACCGCAGCCCCTGAACCGGCCCGCCTATACGCAGGCTCCGCCGCCTTCGCCGCCGCCGTTAGCGCCCCAGCCTTTGAACCCGCCGACCGTTCCCCAGGCCCCACAGCCGCTCTCGCAGGGCGGGATTCCCGGCCTGCCGAACCCGCCGCAGACCGGCGCGCCGCCGCTTGCGCAGGGCTATACCGCCGGGCGCGTCACCCTCACGGGCGAGCCGCTCCCGATGGAGGCTCCCGCGCCGGGCGCAGGCGCGACAACAATACCCGGCGCTCCGACTCTGGCAATGGGAGGCGGGCTGCCGCCGCTCCCGCCGCTGCTCCCGCGCCCGGAGTTGCAGGCTCCGCCGCGCCGCCCGGAAAAGGCCGGAAGCGGCATCACCACGACCCGCAAACGCAAGGCCGCCGCCAATACGACTCTCGGAACCATCGTCTCGGCGGTCGTACTCGCGCTCATCACGTTCGGCGGCATCGGCAGCTATCTCCGCGCCGACACGCTCGCCGCTGACAACACGCCCAAAGCGCAGGCCGAGAAGTTTTTCGCGGCCCTGGCAAAGCTGGACTGGAAAGGCATCTACGCGACCTCCGACCTGGACAGAGAGCGATACCCGACAGAAGCGGCTTTCGTCCGCGAGATGCAGGCCAAAATGGACGCGCAGCCGCAGGCGAAGGAGATTCTCTCCACCCTTTTCCGCAATATGAGGGTCAGAGTGGGAGAGCCGGCCGTCGAGGAGGATACCGCGACGGTTCCTGTCACCCTGACCCTGGCGGCGCAGGGCCGAGAGGCCAGCAGCACAACGGAGATCGAGATGCGCAAGGTCAACGGCGTGTGGAAAAGGGAGCCGGAAGACTCCGACCCGGACAGCGTCATCGGGGTTCCCGGAATAGGCGGCCCGGAGGACGCGGGGGGAATGGGAACTACCGGTGATCCCGGCGGGCTGCCCGCCAGTCCCGACAATCCCTGAGTCGTCGGCTTTCCTTCGGCTCTCGGCTCGTCCCAGGCCGGGAGGCGCATAGGGCAACAATCTCCCACAAACCTGCACAAAAGGGTTGACATTGCCGCCGATGCGCCGCTACAATGAACACAGTGCGCGGGCGACAGACCGATCTCTCCCTCGCTCAGCGTTTTCCCGCCTGCCGCTGCTGTTATGCGAACCGATCTTTTCGACTATACGCTGCCGCCCGAACGTATCGCGCAGACGCCCACGCCGCGCGGGGAATCGCGCCTGCTGGTTCTCCACCGGGCCGACGGGCGCATCGCGCATCGCCGCTTCACCGATCTTCCCGAATACCTGCGCGCCGGGGATACGCTCGTCCTCAACGATACGCGGGTGACGGCCCGCCGCCTTCTGGCGCGGCGCGAGGGAGGACAGCCTGCGGAGGCGCTGCTGCTCCGCCCGTTCGGAGAGAGAGGCTGGGAGGCGCTGGTCAGGCCCGGTCGCGCGCTGAAGCCCGGCAAGTCGCTGGAGATATTCGAGACCGAGGGCGGCCCTGCGGTCAAGGCGCAGATCGTCGGGACAACGGCGGAGGGCGGGCGGATACTGGAGTTTGCCGACCGCGCGACGCGCGATGCGCTGGCGGACTGGGGAGTCGCGCCCCTGCCGCCCTACATCCATACGCCCCTGCCGCGCGACCAGGAGGCGCGTTACCAGACGGTCTATGCTGCGCAGGACGGTTCCGCCGCTGCGCCGACCGCCGGGCTGCACTTCACGCCGGAACTGCTGGCGCGCATCGAGGCGCAGGGCGTTCGGATCGCCCGCCTGACGCTGCACGTGGGCATCGGCACGTTCCGCCCCGTGCGCTCCGAAGAGGTCGAGGCGCATGAGATGCACGCCGAAACGGTTCTGCTCCCGGCAGAGACGGCGCAGAGCATCAACGCGACGTCGGGCCGGGTCATCGCGGTCGGCACGACCAGCGTGCGCGCCCTGGAAAGCGCGGCGGTCCCAGAGGCAGAGCCGGGCGGTTCTGCGCCGCGCCTACGTGTCCGTCCCTTCTGCGGCGAGACGCGCCTGTTCATTACGCCGGGCTACCGGTTCCGCGCGGTAGACGCCCTCATCACGAATTTCCATCTGCCGCGCTCCACGCTGCTGATGCTGGTCAGCGCCTTCGCGGGCCGCGAGGCCGTCATGCACGCCTATGAAGAGGCCATCCGGGAGGAGTATCGTTTCTTCAGCTTCGGGGATGCCATGCTGATCGTGTGATGCCCGTACCCGACTCTAGAGAGATGGGAGTGGGTTTCTATCAGGAGGATGTCAGGTGCGACTGGAAGATTGGCAAAAATATATCGAGTCCCAATTTCTCGATGACGACGTAGAGGAAGAGAAGACGGAGGCTGCGCCCGCGCCGCAAATGCCTGCCGATCAGGGCGTGCTGCCGCTGGAGCCGACAGCAGAGACGGCGGAGGCCGCCGCGCAGACGCCCCCGGACGCAGAGCGCAAAACGGACGAGGCAGAGGATGTACCGGTCTTCCGGGCGGTGGAGGCCGCGCCAGCGATGGAGGATGCGCCGGACATCCCGGCCATGCGCGCCGAGTCCGCTCCGGTTCGGCCTGCCGCCCCCGAAGAGAGCCGGGCCGATCTGCCGACCTTCATCGTTCCCGCTGCCATCGAGACGACCGACGGCGGCGCGGCGGACATTCCGCTCTTTAACGTATCGAAGACGCCGCGCGAGGCGCCGCCGTCTCCGGCAAGACCGGCCCGCTATGCCGCGCGCGGTTCGGAGGCGGAGACCTCGTTCCCAACGTTCGGGCCGGTTCCCGATGTGGACACCGATATTCCCGTCTTCTCGCACTACCTGCCGTCTACCCATGATGCCGTGAAGACAAACGCGCCCGCCGCTCCTGTCCCGGCCTCTGCCGACTCGCCCACGCGCTCCCTGTCCGGCGTAAAACCGCCTGTGGAGCCGAGGGAAACCTCCCAGGCGACGCCGCCCGCCGCAGGCAAGACGCCGCGGGAGACGCCGCCGCGCCGGGTCCCCAAACATCGCGCGCCGCACGCCCGCAACGTGCGCCCGGAGAACGTTCCCTCCGGCCTCTCCGCCACCGAACTGTGGGCGAAAGTCCCCCGGCATGTGCAGACGCTGCTCGCGCTGGAGCGTATGGAAGAGCAGGAGACGGCCCAATCGTCGTACAAGCGGCCCTTTCAGGAGAAGCGGCACGAACTCATCGAGCGCATTCTCGATCCGATTCTCTCCCTGGAAGACACGGCCCGCCTGCTCAATGTCTGCCCGACGACGGTGCGCCGCTACACGAACAAGGGCATCCTGACGCACTATCGCAAGGAGCCGGAACGCTCCACCCGGAGTACGGCCCGCCCGGACAAAGAGACGCGCCAGCGCCGTTTCCGCCTCTCGGACATCCTGGCCTTTCTGGAAACGCAGCAGGCCGCCATCGAAGCGGATCGCAGGGCCGAACGCCGCGCCGCCCGAACGTCTGCGCCGTCCGCCTCTGCCAAAACCGCCGGATCGAGCGACTCCGAAGAGACGCCCGGCGGCCTGTTTGCGCCCTGAGAAAGCCCTCGGCCCACATGGAAAACGCACCCAGGACGCCTATTTCGACATCACACACCGAGACGCTGCGCATCGGCTTCTTCTCGGAGAGCTTTCACCCTGTCCAGAACGGCGTCACCACCTCCATGCTGACGCTCCTGGCCGAACTGCGCGCGCAGAACCATCATGTCGTCGTCTTCGCTCCGGCCAACCAGCAGCAGCGCGAGCCAGAGACCAATGTGCTGCGTTTTCCCTCGTTCGTCTCGGTGTTCAATCGGGAGTATCCGCTGGCCTATCCGTTCCTGCCGCGCCTGGCGCTGGCTCCCTACTTCAACCGTCTGAAGCTGGACATCGTGCATACGCATACGCCGTTCGTGCTGGGATTGACCGGCGCGAACCTGGCCCTCAGTCGCGGCGTGCCGCTCGTCACCACCTTCCACACGCTCTACTCGCAGTATAGCCACTACGTGCCGTTCCTTCCGGACGCCGTCACGCAAAGCCTGCTGGAACACTACCTGCCCTGGTACTACAATCGCTGCGCCGAGATCATCTGCCCTTCCGAAGTGGCCGCGCGGACTCTGCGCGCGATGGGCGTCGAGCGGCCTATCGAGGTCATCCCGACGGGCGTGCCGCTCCCGCTCGCCTCCGAGATAGACGCAGAGGCGCGGCATCGCACGCGCGCGAAGCTGGGCGTGGCCGCAGACACGCCGCTGCTGCTCTATGCGGGGCGGCTGGCGAAGGAGAAGAATCTGGCCTGGCTGCTGGAGGTGTTCGCGAAAGTGCGCGCCCGCGTGCCGGAGGCGCGGCTGGCGCTGGCCGGAGGCGGCCCTTTTCTGGAAGAGTTGCGGGGAATGGCGGAGACGCTTTCCCTCGTGGATTCCGTACTCTTCCTGGGGCCGACGCCGCGCCGCGAGATGGATGCGCTCTATGCCGCCGCCGATGTCTTCTGTTTTCCCTCGCCTTCCGAAACGCAGGGACTGGTCATCGGCGAGGCGCGGGCGGCGGGAGCGCCCTGCGTCGTCGTGGATGCGGGCGGCGCGCCGGAGACGGTGCGCGATGGCGAGGACGGTTTCCGTATTCCGCCGGGCGATACGGAGGCGTTCGTTACCAGTGTGGTACGGATTTTGCAGGATGCCGACCTGCGAGAGACGCTGCGCGCCAATGCGCGGCGCAACGCCCGCCATTTCACGCCGGAGACGATGGCGCAACGCATCTCTGCCGTCTATGCGCGCGCCCGAACGCACCTGCCGCGCGCGCTGGAAACGCCCGCCGAGATTCTGAGCGGCGAAGCGGAGTGGGAGGCGGCGCATGAGGCGGCGCGTAAAGACTCCGGCGTCGGCAGCCAAAAATAGGGCTAGGCCCCGCAAGAGACGACGCGCCCGCCTGCGGTCAGACCGTCGGGGCCGTCGCGCCTGAATACGACCCAAAGGATAAGTCTGTGGAGCATCTTCTGACAGTCATCGGGAACTGGATCAAAAACGTGATCAGCAGCGGCGGCTACGGCGGCATCATCCTGCTGATGGCGATCGAAAGCGCCTGTATTCCGCTGCCGAGCGAGGTCATCATGCCGTTCGCGGGCGCGCTGACCACGACGGCTATCGCGGCCAGCCTCACGCCGCCCCGTGATCCGTTGAATCTGCATCTGGTCGCCTTCGCGGGCGCGTTCGGCTGCGCGGTCGGTTCGGCGGTCGCCTACTGGGTCGGTTCCAGCGGCGGGCGCGAGTTCGTTTTCAAGTACGGCAAATATATCCTGCTGCGGCGGCGCGATGTGCTGAAGTCCGAGCAGTGGTTTCAGAAGCGCGGCGGGGCGGCGGTCTTTATTGCGCGCCTGCTGCCGGTGGTGCGGACGTTCATCTCGCTTCCGGCAGGCATCGCGAAGATGTCGTTCTGGCCGTTCCTGGCGCTCTCGTTCATAGGCTCTGTCCCCTGGTGCTATCTGCTGGCCTATGTCGGCGTGCAGTTCGCCAATCATCTCGACGACCTGAAGAAGTATTTTCACGGCGCGGACGCCGTCATCGGGATCGGCCTGGCTGCTCTGTTCGCCTTCTGGCTCTGGCATCATCTGAGGCCGGAGGAGTCAGAGTTGGCGGAAATGGGGAGCGCGGCGGCGCGGGAGGCGGAGGAGGCCGCTGCGGTCGTGGAGTAACGAGGCCGGGTACAGAACGTACCCGGCTGGAGGGCCTGCGGCCAACCGTCCTCGCGGACGGGATACTGATTGCAGGCTTATTCCTTCGTATCGCACTCGGCTGCATACAAAGGAGAAGGCTTCCAAACAGGTGCGTCCGGCAGGACGCTCGGCGCGCAGCGCCACCCGGACGGGTACGTTCTGTACCCGGATTTTCAGTTGTACGAACCCCCGCTCGCGAATGTTCTCACGAGCGGGGGTTCTGTTCGTAGGAGGCGTTTACCGTCCCGGACGGCGGCTCCGGCCCGATGTGACAGAACCCGACCCGGAGTTCTGGTTGGACGAGTCGCGCCTGCGATCCGGCTCCGGCCTGCTTGGGGCCGGAGCCTCGCGGCGCGGGGAGGAGTCTATGCGTGGCGCGCGATAGGTCTCTTCCCGGCGCGGCGGGTCCGAAGCGCGCGGCGTGAAGACCGGCGGCGTATAGGAGCGGGGCGGCTCCCGGCGACGCGCAGGCGGCTCGCTGTCCGGCGGAGAGAACGGACCGGGCCGGGAACGCCCGGTATAGGGCGCAGGGATGCCCGGCGGCGGCGCGGGAGGCGTATAGGAACCGCGCGCACGCGAGTCAGCGCGCGGCGTGAACGGCCCTTCCGACCGCTCCGGCGGAGACAGAGGTGCAGGATTGAAACGCGGCGCGCGCGGGCCGTCGCCGAAGCGCAGCGTCTCCCGGCTGCCGTTGTCGCGCGGGGTTGCAGGCTGCGGCAGTCGCCCGGTATCGAAGCCCAGGCTCCGTCGCGCCCGCTGCGCTGCCTGCGCTTCCGGCGTCAGTCCAACATCGCCCGAACGGGCCGAGGTGTCCGCTGAAGGCAGTGCAGGAGCCGGACGGCGCAGCCGATCCTCTCGCGTCGGAAGCGGCAGGATAGTCGGGTTCTCGGACACGCGGTTCGGTTCGCGGCGGCGCGGGGAGGCGTCGCCGATCTGCGGAGTCGGGCGGCGTTCCGGCAGCGTCCGTATGGCCCGGTCTGGCGCATTTGTTCCGAACGGCGAGTTCTCCCTCGTGCGGGAGCGCGAGGTGATCGGATTCGGGCGCGGAGCGGGCAGCGCGACACCGGAAGGCGCGATCGGCTGGCTGGCCCGAATGATGTCCGAGCGTATCGGGGCGCGGAACACCGGGCGCGTCAGCGCGGACTGCGAGGGCGTCCGGTCGCGCTCGAAGGCGCGGGCCGGAGTCAGCGCCAGCGGAGTCGGGCGGGCATCCGGCGGCCCGGCGAGGGGCTGCCCCCGGCTCGGCGCTCCGACGGCTCGGCCCCGCGTGAAGAGGCTGGTATCGGCGCGCGGCACGTCCCGATAGGCTCCCCGTCCGCCGAACGCCTGCACATCCGCAACGGTCGCGCCTGCCGCCACTCTTGCATTTATCGGCACGAGCTTATGGTTGAGCCGATAGGTGTTGAAGTTGTGCGGGACGTGACGGATGATCTCTCGTGTATTGTAACGTGAGTTCGGGTTAAGCCGCCAATATGCCTGGCAAGAGCGTGTGCAGCGATGGCTTTTCTGGCAAGTGACAGTAGGCGACCAATCCCGCCATCAGATGGGTGAAAGCGTTGACGACACTGCGATGACGGCTG
>DASRGL010000599.1:0-10089 GCA_035651115.1 Chthonomonadaceae bacterium | reverse complement strand
TTACGCTCTTCGTGAATCTGGATGTGGTCGGTCTCGTAGCCGACGGAGCCGGAGTAGACCTGGCGCAGCCTCCCGATGGCTTCGAGCGCGTTGGCCGCGCCCTCGGCCAGCGGCCCGCCGACGACGCTGGCGGGCAGGTTTTCCAGGTCGGCGGGTGTCAGGCCGTGCGTTGCCAGCTCGAGGCCGGGATCGCCGGGAGGCGGGCTGCCAAGCGGGTCTACGTGAGCGGCGAGGTGGCCGAGTTCACGGATCAGGCGGGTCAGGCGGGCCGCGCCGACGATGCGCGCAATGGTCTCTTGGTCGTAGGAGACAGGGGCGGGGCGAGCCGCCTCCAGCGGCGGCGGGCTGACTTCGGACGGCTGCCAGTGGGCAAAGAGGGCGCGTGTCGCGGCATCCACCGATTCTGGGTCTTGCCGGTAGCGTTCATAGAGTTCCAGCACGTAGCCCGCATTCGGCCCGTGGAAAAGACTGAGGTCACTCATGGATTGCACTGACTTTCCGATATGGATCTGTGCCGATGCCGTCATTGCGAGGGCGACACCGTTGTCGCGAGGCGGGCGCGGAGGCGCTGTCGAGACGGAAAACTTCCCGTTATCATACCGTTATTCGGGCCGGAAAGTCAAGCAAAATGCGGCCTGAAAACCCCCTTCCCGGCCTATGAAGGTATACTAAACACAACGGATTGCACACGCATGGGACGAGGAAGAGCATGACGGACGAAGAACGCTACCTATTCGACCTACAGGGGTATCTGCACATCGAGAACGCGATAGAGCCGGAGGCATTGGCCGAGATGAACGTCTGGCTGGATGCGCAGGCGGAGACTGACCCGGCCTTTCGCGGGCAGACCGGCAACGCGCATCTGGAGAACATCCTCGCCTGGGGGCCGCGCTTCCGCGACCTGCTGGACAATCCGCGCGTGCTGCCCTATCTTATCGAGTTGCTGGGCGACCGGCTGCGCCTCGACCACGACTACGCCATCTTTTTGCAGCCGGGCCATGAGGGTCTCAAGCTGCACGGCCCGACGCTCTCGCCCTACGATCCCTGCCACTACTATCACTACGTGGACGGCAGGATGTTCTGCGGCCTGACCGTCGCAACCTACGCCCTGACCGATGTGCCGCCGGGCGCGGGCGGTCTGGCGGTCATCCCCGGCAGCCACAAGAGCCACTACCCGCTCCCGGACGACATCCGCTACTATCGGCGTTCCTCGCCCATCGTCCAGCAGGTTCCTGTGAAGGCCGGGGACTGCGTCCTCTTCACCGAGTCGCTGATGCACGGCACGCTGCCCTGGAAAGGCCCCGGCGTGCGCCGCACCCTCTTCTACAAGTACGCGCCCGGCAATCTCGCCTGGTCGAACCGCGTCTATCTCTCGCCCATCGTCGAGCCGGAAGGCCGCGCGTTGGAAGCCGCGTTGACCGAGCGGCAGCGCCTCCTGCTGATGCCGCCGAGCGCCAAGAACCACAAGCCTCCGATAGAGCCATGACCTGCTCCTGGCCTATGTATGTGCGATCTACCGGCACTACCTACCTGCGCCACACGCGACTTTGTGTGCAGACACGGCTGCCATTGCACGTCTGAACTGTGATTCATAAGATTAACGGATGGACTATGATGAGGCCGTAGCAAAATCATAGCCTATCCCATAATCCCATAAATCACAGTTCAAACATTTGCAGTTCCAACTGTTGCAACAGGTTGTTCTATCTGAAGGAAGCGGCTTCCCCGTAGAGGAGTCGCCGGGGAGCGTGCCGTATTGCATAAGTGGGCCGGCATGGGAAGGCACGGACACCTTTGCGGCCCTGCGGACAGGGGACACGCTGCGCGGTCTGACGAAGGAAGCAGAACAGGCGGCCCCTGCTGTCGCCGGAAAGGAGCCTGGGGCCTATGGCCGCACGCCCGAAGATCGCCTGCATCGCCACCATCGTTCATAAGTACGCCCACGCCCAGCACTTCATAGATCGCTTCCTCGAAGGCTACGGCTGGAACGGACGCCACCATCGCCCGCCCATGGATCTGGGTGCGATCTATGTGGATCAGGTCAAAGACAACGACCTGAGCCGGGAACGCGCCAGCCGCTTTCCCGGTATGGTGATCTATCCCACCGTTTCGGCTGCGCGCTGGAGGAGGCGCTGATGGGCGGCGTGGGCGGCTCGGACCCGATGGACTGCCATGCGCTGGAAGCGATGCAGTGTATGGTCGAGCGGCGCAAGAGCGGCGAGACGGGCGTGCGCGCCGTCCAGCTTATAGACGGCGACGCGGTCTGGCAGGCGGGCGACGCGGGCCGGTGGTCGTGGGAACTGCTGGAGTCGGCGCTGTCGCGCAGCGATTCGCCGCGCGGCCTCTCGGAAGAAGATGGCCGGACGCAGGACTTGATCGGCAGCGGCGAACTGCGCCGACTGACGGAGAAGCCTGCGGCCTACTGCATCGAGTACAACGACGGCTTCCGGGCGACCCTGCGGATGCTCAACGGGGCGATCCAGAGCTACTGCTTTGCCGCGCGGCTGCTGGGCCAGCCCGACCCGGTCTCGACGCAGTTCCTCCTGCCTCCGATTCCGAACGTCACCTATGCGGCGTGCCTGGTCGCCAAGATCGAGGAGATGTGGGTCACGGGCCGCGCGCCCTATCCGGCAGAGCGAACTCTGCTGGTGAGTGGAACGCTGGAAAGCTGCCTGAAGTCGCGGCACGCGGGCGGAACGCGCCTCGAGACGCCGCATCTGGCCGTCTCCTACGCGCCGCCCTCGACTTCGCAGCACGCGCGGGAATAGCAGGACTTGCATCATGCCCGTGAATCGCGCTTTGAGAGAGGATAGGCCCATGCCGCTTCGTCTGACCGCTCTGTTCACCGCGCTGCTTTGCCTGCTGGCTCTCTGCGCCCGGGGACAGTACCGCCCTGCGGAACTGCCGCTCAAGGAACTGCCGACCGAGCAAGAGTACCAGCGGACGCTGCGGCGTTTTCTGGCGGCCCTGACCCCGCAAGACCTTACGGTTGCCATCAAGCCGATCACCGCCATCGTGCCGGCAGACCCGGAGGAGCAGTATCGCCTCTGGCTCCTGTCGAAACAGTTGCCGCACATCGCCGCCGCGACCCTGCCCGCCGAACTCTTCACCCTTTCCTCCATCGAATCGAAACCGGGACTCTGGCTGCCCACCAGCGTGACGCAGTGCCAGAACCTCGCCTGGCTCGCCCACTGGGACTATGCCGGAAATCCCTATCATGGCTCCAGGCCGCTGAAACTGCGCGCGGTCGTTCTGGCGATGGTAGACGTGATGATGCTGGACTACCTCTATACGCACGACCCGCAGGGTTCCGACCGCTCCGACTATCTGGGGGGCAATCTGATCTGGCTCGGCTACACCTACAGCCGCGCGAAAGATGTCCTGCCTGCGCCGGTGCAGCAGGCGTTTGCCGAAGGGCTGAAAAAGCTGGTCTTGCGCCTGGATCAGTGGGGGCCGCGCGGCCTGATGACCGATATGGACCTGTTCGCGCCGGTGGGACTGCGCTACCTCTCCGATGCGATGGCCGACACGGAACTCAAGGCGATAGCCGACCGCTATGCGCGCCGTCTCTTCACGGAACCGCACTACTTCCACCCGGCAGGCTATTTCGTGGACAACGACTGCTTCGACACCTCCTACAACGGCATCAGCCTCTACTTCGGAACCTGGGCCGCCCTGATGAGCGACTGGGATTTCGCGCGCCAGGCGCTGGACAGAGCCTATCGCCTGCGCGCCCATCTCAGTTTTCCCGCCCCGGACGGCAGCTTCTCCGGCCCCAGCCAGATGAGTTCCCGCACCTCCGCCGATCCGCCGCACGATCAGTGGCAGTTTCCCTGTCGGCATCCGGCGGCGGGCATGATCTCCGACGACGCCCTCTATCTCTCTCCTCTGCCCACCACCGCCGAGATGCAGGCGGCTCCTGCGTTTATCGCCGCCGTCCTGAACCAGCAGTTGACTGCCGCCGCGCCTGCCGAGGCCCAGCCCTGGCGGGAGACCCACTGGAGCAACGCCATCAACTTTGCCCACGAACACTATCGGAAGGGCTACTATGCGCGGCGGCTCCAGCTTCAGAGCCGGAACTCCTCGCTGCTCAAGCCGCTCTACCAGCGCGACGAGACGTTCGTGCGCGCGTTCGACAACGCTTTCGTGGTGGCGCGCTTCCCCCGCTGGGCCGTCGCCCTGCATACGGGGCCGGTCGGGAGGGCCATCGGCCATCTGGGACGCCCCTTCGGCTACGGCGGCGGGCAGCTCTCCGTCTTCTGGACGCCCTCCACCGGCGCGGTTCTGGCCGGGCGGCGGCGCGGCGTGCAGGGCGCGGTCTTCGACAGTAACGACGAATGGCGCGAGTGGCCCGTCCATGCGGTCACTGGCCTGACGGACGGGAACGAACTGCTCACGTCGGCCCGCATCGAGCGCCCGGAAGTAGAGACAAAGATAGGCGGCAGGCAGGCGGACGTGCGGGTGCGCGGGACGATTCCGAAATACAACGCGGCCCGAACGGAGGTCGCGCCTTCCGGTCTCCAATACGCGCGCCTGTTTCGCATCCGCCCGGAAGGGCTGGAGGTGAAGACCACTCTGACCGGCTCGGGCGCGGAACGCCTGACGGAACTGTATGAGTCCCTGCCCGTCTTCCTGCGCGAGCAGGCGGATCAGAAACCGGCAAGCATTCAGTTCCGCATCAAGAACGCCTGGCAGGAGGCGGCTGCCGGGACGACGCCGGGCGTGGAGGCGATTCGCATCCAGCGCTATGCGGGCGCGGTCGAGGTGACCTTCTCGCGCCCGCGCGCCGTCCGTATCGCCCCGCAGCCCTGGCTGGATGGGTTCCAGACCCGCGCCGAGTGCCGCACGATTCTGGTAGACCTGCTCGAAGGGGCGTCACGCGACAGCGCGTTCCGGTCGGCCTCGGTGCAGTACACCCTCCGTCCGGCGGTCATGGCCGCAGGCATCCAGGTAAAGCGTCCTTGAAGGCCGGGAGGACATAAGGCAGGAACAGGAAGGAGAGATTTTGCGATGGTTCGTATGCTCGTAGTGTGGCTGCTGTTGCAGGCGTCGGTGGCGGCTTCGGCTGCGGTGTGGCACGTCGGCACAGGCGGGAATGCTGCCGACTCGAACCCCGGCACGGCGGAGCAGCCGGTCGCCTCGGTAGCCCGGGCCGTCTCGCTGGCAAAGCCGGGAGATACGGTCGTTTTCGCGCCCGGAACCTATCCCTGTTCCGGCGTCAAAATGCCGGACGGCAGCCCCGACCAGCCTATTCTGCTGCGCTCCGAGGGCAAGGGCAAAGTCCTCTTCACCAACGACGGCAGCAGAGACCTGTTGCTCCCCGGCTCCTACAACACCCTCGTCGGCATCGAGTTCGAGATGCGCTCCGACCATCCGGAAGGCAGCGGCGTCCGCATCGCCCGCAAAGCGCATGTCACTCTCCGCAACTGTCGTTTCTACGCCTGCCAGGTCGGGGTGAACGCGGAGAGCGCGCACTATCTGACCATCACGAACTGCGAGATGGCCTACTCCGGCGCGTATGGAATCCATGTTCACGGCTCCGGCGGGGGAGAGAAAGGCCACTGGGACCCGGAGGATGAGTGCCGGTTTGTCGAGGTGCGCAACTGCTACCTGCACGATGCGGGCTGGAACACCTCCGGCACGGAGGGGTACGGGTTCACTGCCAACGGCGCGGTGGAGTACCTGGTCATCGAAAACTGCCAGATAGACAACAACACCGGGGATGGGATACTGTACGAAGACTGGACGATCCATGCGACCGCGCGGCATAACGTCATCCGGGGGTCGGGCATCGCCGCTATCTGGATAGACAACGCCAGTATGAGCATCTTCGACGGCAACTATCTGGAAGGGAACAATGTCGCCGTCTGGCTCTCCGGCGAGGAGAGCAGCAACCGCTACCTGAGCGACTTCATCGCCGTCCGCAACAACATCATCGTCCATAACGACTGGACGAAACTGGCCGCTTTCGATTCCAAAGTGTACGGGAAGACGATTTTTCTCTTCACCTCGAACACGCGGGACGCCTACTTCGACAACAATACGGTGGCGTTCAACAACGCGGAGCGGATCGTCGGCGTGCAGAACCGACCGCCTCAAAACGAGTTCCGCAACATCTGGTTCCGCAACAATATCTTCTGGGGCAACACAGGGGGCTTCGGAGCCGACGCGGGCATAGATTTCAAAGCGTTCCGCTTTGTCAACAATCTCTGGGACAAACCCTACCCGGACGATCCGCAGGCCAAGACTGGCGACCCTCTGTTCGTGGACCCGGCGGCACACACGCCGGAAGGGTACAAACTTCAGAGCGGTTCCGCTGCCAGAGACCAGGGGATGCTGCTCTACGAGAACCCGCTGGACTTCTGGAACGCGCCGCGTCCGCATCTCTCCAAAACGGAAAAGTACGACATCGGCGCGCACGAGTTCGGAACGAAAGGCGCGGCGCATATCGGCCTCGACCTGTCCACGTTTCCGTTTGAAGTCCCGCCCTATAAGCTTCAGTTCAACGCCCGACCAAAAAAATCTGAACTGTGATTAGCTTGTCTGAACTGGGATTAGAATGATTAGAGGATGGACTAGGATTATGTCTGGCTTAATCCTAGTCCATCCTCTAATCCCATAAATCCCAGTTCAGACAGGGCTTAAATCACAGTTCAGACAAACAACAGAGGCGATTACGCTTTGCGCTGGACGCCGACGCGGAAACGCTCGCGAGGTTCGCCGCGCCGTTCCAGAGCGACGCGCCCCTCGCCGTAGAGGGAGGCGAAGAATCGCTCGATTTCGGGACTCAGGGCGTCCCAGGTGGCGTCCGTGTTGGGAGCGATCAGGCGGTCGTTGACGATGACCTCGACATCGCCCTCATCGAAGTGGAGTTTGCCCGCGAACGGCGCTTCGGTCTCCAGACGCCGCGCCGCGCTCAGGGCGGCATCGAACGCCTGGCGCAGGGCCGCCTGCGCATCCCCCTCCACAGCGGCCTTGCGGTTGTAGAGCAGGCCGAGCCTGCCGCCGGTCTGATCCAGGCTGTAGTTCGCCTCGTGGCCGATGAGCAGGACGCCGGGGCCGTCCGGCACATGCTTGTAATCGGCCACATCTATCAGCAGTTCGGGGGCGGCGCTGTCCTGAATCCACCGGTGGAAGACAGCGACCGCATCCCCGATCTGGATGTCGGCGCGGTCGGCGAATATCTTGATATTGACGTGCTGCATAACGGGCTGCATGAAGAAACGATCCCTTTCCTCTATTTTCTGGTGATCAAGCGCATATAGCAGCTCTGGCAGCCTTCCAGGAAGAGCTGCGCCTCTTCGATAAGCTGATGCGTCGCCTCCTGGCTGAAGGAGTCCCGCGTCGCAACCGTCTCGTGGGCATCGAAGAAGTACTGCGCTTGCGAGCCGCCTCGGAAGGGATCGAAGAACAGTTCGGTATCAAAAAAATGCGTGCGGAACGCGCGGACGACCGCATCCGGGTCGTCGCTGACCGGCAGGCGCAGGTGCAGGAGCAGCCCGGTCGCGCCTCGCACCATCGCATCGTAGGCGCGGCGCACCGCCTGAGCATAGTCGCCTTTGTCGAGAAGCAACTGCGCCTCGAAGACCTCCCGCTCGCTGGCGGTCAGGGCGAACTCCGTCGGCGAGACGACCTCGCCCGCGCACTCCCCGACGCCCATATCGCCGATGGTGTACTCGCGCGCGTCGCCCCAGTCGGTGTAGTAGGAGGGGTCTACATCGTGACTGGGAATGGTCATCAGGTCCTCGAACAGGGTCTTGAGTTCCGCCTTGCCGATGCGCTGGATGAACTGCTGGAACGATTCGTCGCTCTGGCGGTCGGCCAGGAAGCGGTCGGTGATCCGATCCACCACCGCCGGGATGTTCTTCGCGGGGACAGCCCCGACCGCCAGCCCATAGGAACCGGCGTTCTCATTCCACTGGCCGCCCAGAATCACCTGGAAGTGCGGAACGGTATAGCCGTCCTTGTTGCGGCTGACGCCGTAGAACCCCAGGTCGGCGACATGGTGCTGGCCGCAGGAGTTGAAGCAGCCGCTCACCTTGATGCGCAGATTCCGCACTGCCGGATCGAGCGTCTCGTAGCGGGCGAGCATCCGGCTTCGCAGTTCGGCCCCCAGGCCGCGCGAGGAGGAGATGCCGAGTTTGCAGGTGTCGGTTCCGGGGCAGGCGACCAGGTCTACCACCGTCCCCGCGCCCGCCGCATCCAGCTTGACCGCCTTGAGTTCTTTGTAGACCGCGATCAGGTCTTCATCGCGCACCCAGCGCAGAAGGATGTTCTGCTCGACGGTGGTGCGGACGGTCTCCTTGACATACTTCCGCGCGATGTCGGCCAGCGCGCGCAGTTGCGTCGCCGTGATGTCGCCGAGCGGGAGGGCGACCGTCACGACATTATAGCCGGGCTGGCGCTGCGGGTAGACGTTGGTCTGATGCCACTGGCGATAGCCTGGAGGCGGCGCTTCCGTCACCTGCACGAGGCCGCTGGGCCGGAGCGGGGCTTCCTCGAAGCGGTCTATATCGTTCAGCCACGAAGTCCAGCGCGGGTCGTAGGGCAGGACCTTCCGCTCCTCTTCGACCAGCCGCTTGAACTCCTCCAGGCCCAGCTTCTGAATCAGGAACTTGATGCGGGCTTTCTGCCGATTGCGCTTCTCGCCCAGACGCCCGTAGACGCGGGCGACCGCCTGGGTCATCGGCAGCATCTCCTCCATCGGCAGGAACTCGTAGAGGACTTTGGCCTGGTAGGGAACCGCGCCGAGGCCGCCGCCGATATAGACCTCGAAACCGCGCTGCGGCTGGCCGTCCACGTCGCGCACGGCGGCGACAAAGCCGATGTCGTGCATCTTGACCA
The DNA here is from genome assembly GCA_035651115.1 of Chthonomonadaceae bacterium. Lineage (GTDB taxonomy): Bacteria > Armatimonadota > Chthonomonadetes > Chthonomonadales > Chthonomonadaceae > DASRGL01. The sequence goes on along the minus strand of DASRGL010000599.1, from coordinate 1,245 downwards.
GGCCGCACGCCTCATCCCGGCAGCCGGAGAAGGCCGGTTTGAACTTGCGCCCGAACTCCATCGTGTCCGGGTGGCCGAGCAGGAAGCGCATCAGCACATCGGCATACGGGGTGACATCGAAGACCTGCGTGCGGCAGACGCCCGCCAGTGGGCAGGCGGTGACGTTGCGCACGGAGTTGCCGCAGGCTTCACGGGTGGTGATGTTCTCGACCGCGAGGCGGCGCATCAGCGACGGGGTGTCTTCGATATGGACAAAGTGAAGCTGGAAATCCTGTCGGGTAGTGATATGGGCGATACCGTCCGAATACTCTTCCGCCAGGTCGGCCAGGACTTCCAGGCGGGTCGCGTTCAGTCCGCCGAACGGAACCTTGATGCGCTGCATCCCCGGCGCGTCCCACAGCGTATTCGGGCCTTTGGTCAGGCCGTTCGAGGGGTAGTTCAGGGTGCGCTCCACCCGTCCGTCGTGCCGCTGCCCGCTGTCGTATCGCTGGCCGTAGGCCCCACGCCGCAGGCGGGTCTCCGCAAAGACTTTGTCATCCATCTTCCCCTGCTTTTTCAGCGCGATCTCGGTCTCGAAGATGTCTATCTCTTCGGCCAGGGCCGGGGGCATTTTACCTAGCAGGCGTGCGCGCCATTCGCCATTGCTAACTTTCATGGGTCTCTCCTTTTGAATCCGTAGGCCGTCTCTCGGTTTCTGCCGCTGGTGCTGTTCTGTGTGAGGGCGCTGTCCCGATCTTGCGGGTACGGCTCCAACAGAGGGGGGGTCTGCCGTCGTGGCTGCGGGCGCTTCCGTATGCAGTCCGAGTGTCTGTGTGCTATACAGTATACCGCCAAATCGAGCCGGGAACGCACGGACGGCCTTCAAAATTTCGCGCCGCCCGGAGATTCGGCTTCCGCGGCGCGGGGTATGGCGCCAATCTCTCCAGTGAGAAGGCAGGCAGCAACAACATGGGCGGGCGTCGGCGCAGACTCTCGGCAGGCGGTGGCGCGGCGTGCGATCCGGCGGCGCTGGGGCATCCTCCAGGCAGCATGACAAGACCTCCTGCCAGGCAGATCAGAACCGGGTGACTCCGATCTACCGCAGGAGGTTGGCCTGTGTTCCGTCAGCCCAACATCGGGGCTGACTCCTGTTTGCCTCTCCGCTTTCAGTCTATGCGCTGATAGCGGACGACGTTTGCGCGGTCCCCGATCTGGACAAGCCGGATGCCATCGCCGATCTGGTCCACATCCAGTTCCGTCGCGCCG
>DASRGL010000598.1:0-8898 GCA_035651115.1 Chthonomonadaceae bacterium | reverse complement strand
GGTAGGCGTCGTCAATCGGAAAATACTGCGCCGGACGGTAGCCGCCCACGCAGCCGAGCGCGTTGATGCTGGAAAAATAGATGAGCCGCCCGACACCGGCCTCCACGCAGGCCAGCAGCACATTGAGCGTTCCCTGCACGTTGACCGTCAGCACATCTTCCGGGCTGCCCGCCCGGTCATGCGGGATCGCGCCCAGATGCGCCACCGCCTCCACGCCCTGCACGGCCTGCCGCACGGCGGAACTGTCGCGCAGGTCGCCTGCCAGATGCTCGCCCGGCTTCTCTCTGTGCCGCGCGACCCGATCCATCGTCCGCACCTCATGCCCCGCCTCGCGCAGCGTCTCCGCCAACACCTGGCCGATATGGCCCTCGCTCCCCGTCACTAGAACCCGCATAGTCTCCCCTGATCCGTCCGCGCTCTGCGTTCCGTTCGCAGCAAACGCCTGAGAAATGTCGCGCCGCGCTCACCGCGAAGCACAGCCTACAGTCTACCTGAAAACGGGCGCGGATGCGACAGGCAAAGACCGGCCCGCCCCGGAAGGAGGCGGGCCGGTTAGACAAAACTCGCTGCAGAAGCGGCGCTCCCTTCGCGCGGAGACGGCTTGCGCCGGGCGGTCAGGCGGGTGCGCCGGAGACGGCCTTCCCACCGCGCGCGACCGGAATCTTGCCCTCGACCAGTTCGCCGGTCAGGGCGCTGCGCAGGCCCGCGTGCGAGTACTGGATGATATACGCCTTGCGCCAGCCGTTCGAGCGATTGACGCCGCTCTTGTGCATCGTCAGCGACTGGAAAACGGCCATCGAACCGGCCTGGACGGGAACCGGCACGCCCTGATCGGGGTCGTCGAGTTCATGGCAGACCAGGCCGATAGGACTGCGATAGTGCGGCACGAGGCCGCGCTTGTGCGAGCCGGGCAGGACGGAGATACAGCCGTTCTCCAGCGTGGCGTCGTTGAGCGCGAGCCAGAGCGTCAGATAGGGCGTAGGCGTCACAGGCGTGTAGCCGTCGTCCTGATGCCAGGGGAACTGCTTTTCGCACTCCGGCCCCTTGAACACGGACTGGTTCCAGTAGAGGTCTACGTCCGGGCCGAGCAGTTGCGTGGTGATGGCGACGAACTCCGGGCGCAGCGTGAAGGCGCGGATGGCCTCGTCCTGCTCGGCCAGATGGCTGGTAAAGGCGATCTCATCGGCGCGCGAGATGCCCTCCGTGCCGCCTTTCTGCCGGATACTCTCCTCATGGCGGCGATGATAGGCTTCGATATGCCCGGTCAGTCCGTCCATCTCGGCCCGTGTGAAGACGTTCTCCAGCACAAAGTAGCCGCGTTCGTGGTACTGCTGGCGCTGTTCCTCGGTAATGGTGGGAATCATCGGTTCCGCGTTCCTCTCGAAAACACCGGACAGGCTCTCTATCCGGCCTATTTCTTCCACTTCTCCAGGGCGATGCGGCGCTTGCGGATGGCAAGCGGCACCTCCAGATCGGCGTCGAAATCGTGATCCAGGCCCGTCTCGCGATCCAGGTAGAGCGGGAAGTCGGCGGCGGGCGGCTTGGTGCGGTCATACGGGTTCTTGTACGAGCGCATGATGATGCGCTGCTCTCGCGTCAGAGTGGCGAGCCAGGCGTCGTCACAGCAGAGCCGGTCGGCCTCGCAGACCCAGGAGGGGCAGTAGGTGTAGAAGAGATTGACGCGCGTCACGTCGCTCTCATTGTCCTGCACAGTATGGAACAGATTGCAGTTCATCAGCATCATGGTTCCGGCAGGCACGCAGATCACTTTCTGGCCCGGCACATCTACAGAGCGGGTGTACGCCTCGAAACGCTGGCTCTTGTGGCTGCCCGGCGCGACCACCATGTTGCCCATGCCCTCGTGGGGCAGGTCGGTGAGCCAGTAGGCGACCTTGAGCTGCAGTGGGATCGCCGGGGCGTAGACGCTGTACGGCACGGCCCGCGCGCCGTCGTTGTGCCAGGCCGTGTTGCACTTCCCCGGCGGGCGCAGGAAGCACTGCGAGTTGTGCAGCTTGAGCAGTTCGCCGTAGAGATCGTAGGCGTACCCGACATGGCGCGGATGGTCTATCAGTTCCGTCAGCGCCGGATCGAGGTGCGCGACGCCGTTCCAGGGCGTGAACGGCTTGCCGGGCGTATAGTCCGGGTGGCGGCTCGCCACGCGGTCTATCGTCTCGCGGTAGAGCCGGACTTCGTCGGGCGTGAGCGCGTTTTCGAGGAGGAGGAAGCCGTCCCGCTCGAACGCTTCCCACTGTTCCGGCGTGAAACCGGGCGGCGCGACTTTATAGGTGGTTTCGGACAACGGTGTCTTCTCCTTACGGGTGTAGCGTCTTCCTTCACTCGAAAAAGAGAAAGGCGCGTCTTTGCGCCCTACAAGTCTAATTTCGGCAGCGATTTCGGCGAGGGCGGCCCGCTCAGGGCCAGGACGCTGTCGGTCATCCAGCAGTCTTTATAGGGCGCAGCCTTCTGTTTCGACAGGCCGAAAAGATAGCTCAGTTTCTGGCCGTCAGAGGTCGTGATGGTCACGGTCTGCCGCGCCTGATCGCCGCGCACCTGGATCGGGCCGCGCGTCATGCTCTTGAAGTGGAGCATGGAGCGATAGCCCGGAGACTTGACCATCGCGATAAAGCGCGGCAGCGGCCCGGTGAAGCGCCGGTTTTGTGGAGAGGCGAAGCGGAAGGTCGTCGTGATGCCGTTGTCTTTCTTGTCGTTGTTCTTCAGCGCGTTCATGACGATCCCGACGACCTGTTCCGGCGATAGCTTCGGGCTGGGTTCCGGCTGCGCCTTGATAGGCGCTTTCGCGCTCTGCTTGGGCGGCGCTTTTCGGGATGGCTTTGCGCCCGGTTTTGTCTGTGCCGGGACGCTTGCCGGGAACATCAGCGCCGCCACGCCGAGGCACAGGAACAGCAACACGGTTCGCATGGCTTCGTTCTCCTTACCTGACCCATCCGGCGCTTGCAGTCGGAACGTTTTTCCTTGTTCATGGGCAGCATAGGGTTAGGTTCGCCATCGCGCGCCGCGTTCCTGCTTCCGAATTTCAGCGCCGCGCAGTACGGCGAAGGAGAACGCCCGCCCGGTAAGGAATGAACCGGCAGACCTGCATTCAGGGATGCTGAAGGAAATGGTGCGGAGGGAAGGAGACGACGATGCCGGAACTACCCGCCACCTGGCAATGGTTCAACGAGGCGCGGTTCGGCCAGTTCATCCACTGGGGGCCGTACTCCGCCTATGGACGCGGGGAGCAGGCGCTTTTTCGGGAACACCGCGACCAGCGCGAATATGAGCGACGCGCCTGCGCCTGGAACCCGCAGCAGTACGATCCGAAACAGTGGGCCGAGGTTTCCCGACGGGCGGGGATGCGCTATGCCGTGCTGACCACGCGCCACCACGATGGCTACTGTCTCTGGGATTCACAAGTCACGGACTACACCAGCGCGCGGCAGGCTCCGCGCCGGGACTTTGTCCGCGACTATGTGGAAGCATATCGCGCAGCGGGACTGCGTGTCGGCCTCTACTACTCGCTGGCGGACTGGCGCATCCCGGCCTACTGGGACGGGCCGCAGCACGATCCGGCGGGTTGGAACGCCTTTCGCGACTACGTTCATGCGCAGGTGCGCGAACTGCTGACGCAGTATGGCCCGATAGATATGATCTGGTTCGACGGCGCGTGGCCGCATTCGGCGGCAACCTGGAAGGGCGCGGAACTGGTCGCGATGATACGCGCTTTGCAGCCGCACATCCTCATCAACAACCGCCTGGACACGGTCACGGCGGCGGGGAACGAGGAGGCAGCAGGCGGCTCGAAGACGCTGGGCGATTTCGGCACGCCGGAACATCACATTACGGCGGAATCGGGCCGGCTATGGGAGTCGTGCCAGGTGACGACCTGGCGGCTGTGGGGCTATACGACCGGCGAACGGTGGCGGCCCGCCGACCTGCTGCTCGATATGCTGGCCGAGGCGGCGAGCAAAGGCGGCAATCTGCTCCTGAATGTGGGGCCGGACGCGGACGGACGGTTCCCGCCGGAGTATATCGCGCGCATGACGACCATCGGACAGTGGATGGACGTTCACGGCGAGGCGATCTATGGTTCCGAGGCGGGCGAGGTGTGCGAGTTCATCACCTACGGGCGGCAGACGCGCAAGGGGAACAACCTGTATCTGATCGTGCGCTTCTGGGATGGGAGCGGCGAGGTCTGGCTGGGCGGGCTGGAGACGCGCGTGCGCCGCGCCGTGCTGCTGACCACCGGGCAGGAACTCCCCTGCGCGCAGACGCCCGACCATGTTCACATCACCGGGCTGCCCGCCGCCGCGCCGACGCCGCTCTTCCCGGTCATCCGGCTGGAGTGCGACGGGCCGCCGACCGCCTGTTCCTGGGCGAAAGACCGGCTCTGGGGCGGCGACCCGCGCCGCATGAGGGCATGGGCGGCGGCGCGCGGTGAGAGCGTCTTTGTCCCGCCGCCCGATGCTGAGGCCGGGTACTGAAAGTACCCGGCTCGGTGGCGCTACGCGCCGAGCGTCCTTCGGACGCACCTGTTTTCAAAGCCTGTCCCTATATATGCCGTCGAGTGCGATACGAAGGGCCAAGCCGCCAACATGCGCCCCGTCCGGTTGGACGGTTGGCCGTAGGCCACCCAGACGGGTACTTTCAGTACCCGGCCCTTCCTTGGATGGGTCTACTCCTTCTTCTGCAGGATGGTCTCGATCTGAGCCAGGTCTTCGGCAGAGAGCGTGACATCGGAGGCTTTGACGTTCTCTTTGACCTGTTCGGGCCGGGTCGCCCCGATGATCGGGGCCGTCATCGCGGGCTGATGCAGCAGCCAGGCCAATGCCAACTGCGAGAGCGTCAGATCGCGGGCATGAGCGAACGCGCCGAGTTTCTGAATGGTGGGCAGATGCTCCTTCAGCATCCGCTCCATGTGTTCGTTGCCCTGCGCGCGGCTGTCCGGGGGGATCTCGCCGCTCAGATATTTCTCGGAGAGCAAGCCCTGCGCCAGAGGCGAGTAGGGAATCAGGCCCAGCCCTTCCTTGAGGCAGCGCGGCACATCCTTCTCCTCGATGCCACGCCCCAGCATATTGTAGTAGGGCTGGGAGGAGATGAATTTGCTCAGGCCGTACTGCTCGGAGATGCGGGCCGCCTCTCCAATCAGTTCGCTGCCGAAGTTGGAGCAGCCGATATAGCGCACTTTGCCCTGCCGCACCAGATCGTCGAGCGCGCGCATCGTCTCCTCTAGCGGCGTCTCCTCGTCCGGCCAGTGGCACTGGTAGAGATCAATGTAGTCGGTCTGAAGGCGGCGCAGGCTGTCGTGGCAGGCGTCCAGGATGTGCTTGCGGCTCAGACCTTCTCCGTTGACTCCCGGCCACATGTGTCCCCGGCACTTGGTTGCGATGACGAGCGTGCGCCGGTCTTTGCCCTGCATCCAGCGGCCCATCACCTCCTCCGCCTTGCCCCCCGCATAGACATCGGCGGTATCGAAGAAGTCTATGCCCTCCTCGACGGCGGCATCCAGAACGGCAAACGTCTGGCTGTCTTCGATGCGGGAGCCGAAGTTGATCCAGGCTCCCAGGCAGATTTCGGACACGCGCAGGCCGGAGTTTCCCAGGCGACGATAGTTCATGGCAACAATCCTTTCTTGGAGCGATAGAGTGGCGTTTATGCCTCTGCTTTTTCGAGGGCGGCGCGTCCGCGTCCTTCCTGCCACAGCAGATAGAGGCCGATACCGACCAGCGGCACGACCAGCAGATAGTTGAATCGCAGGGCGACCGGCAGCCCCCACGCACCCCCGATAACGCCCGTCCACCAGGGCGGCAGCGAGGCTCCCAGCGTCATAGCAACGGACATCGTACCGGTGATCGTGCCGGTGATGGCGGGGAAGAGCCGGGTTCCGTAGGCCAGGGCCGTCGGGTAGAGGCCCGACAGGAACAGTCCGCTCAGGAAGACCCCGCACGCGATCCAGAGCGGACGGTCGCCGAAGGTCGCCAGGGGATAGACCAGGGTCGTGCCGACCGCGCAGAGGAGGAGCGTTTTGCTATAGCCGAGCCGTTCAGAGAAATAGGCGCAGGCGAAGCGGCCCCCGGTCAGCCCCAGATAGAACAGCGAGATCATGCCGGAGGCAAAGCCCGCGTCCGCGCCGACGCGCCGCAGAAACTCCTTGACCCACCCCAGCAGCGCCCAGGCCACGCCGTTGTAGATGAAGGCGACGGCAAACAGCATCGCGAACAGCCCGTTGCCGAGAAGGGCGATGTTGAAGGTGCGCCGCTGCGTCCCGGCGTCGCTGGCCGCCGGATAGCGGAAGCCGAGCGCCACCAGGCTCAGCGTCACCCAGACGCTGCCCGCCGCAAACAGCGTGCCGCGCCAGTTCATTGCCGGGCCGAGCATCTGCTTGATCAGCAGAGGCGAGACGGTCGCGCCGAGGCTGTAGATGCCGTGCAGCGAATTGAGCGCCTTGCCCCGGCGCAGAGAGTTGAGATCGAGCATCAGGGCGTTGATGCTGTTGCCCAACGCGCCCTGCGCCGCGCCGAGGAGGAGAAAGCACCCGACGAACAGGGGCCAGTTCGGAGCCGCGAACGCTCCCAACAGGCTGAAGCCGGAGAGCAGCGCGCCGCCGCAAAAGAAGGGCTTGCGCCCTACCCTGTCCGACCAGATGCCGGCCAGCACGCCTCCAAGCAGCCCGCCTATCGAACTCGCCGGAAAGATCGCGCCGACCTGTGGCAGGCTGAGATGGAATCCGCCGATCACGGCGGGCATGATGGAAGGAAAGAGCGTAGCGAGGCTGCCGATAAAGAAGTAGCCGGAGAGACAGAGGAGGGTCAGCGCGATCTCATCGCGCCGCGAGCGTCCGCTGTCCTCCGGCTCTGTCACTCTGTCACAGGGGTCGGTCTGGTCTCTGTCGTCATGTTGGTCGGCTGCCCGCTCCTTAGAGCGTCTTTCAGCGCCCCTCCCTGGCCCTCCCCTTACGAAGGGGAGGGAACTTCAATTGCGCCGTGCTATTCGTTCCTTGCGTCGGCCCTCCCCTTACGAAGGGGAGGGAATCGTTTTGTGAGGCGTTCTTAAGGCCGAATATCGCGATAGAACCGGCCCATCTCTTCGACTTTGCCGCCCTGCTCGTGCAGCGAACCCCAGGCGAAGACCATCACGCCGGTCGCGGGCAGGCGCGTGCCGTGATCGAGAACCTCCCGCACCTGCGCGACCGGAACCTTCTCGCCCCAATCGGACAACTGCACGATAGGCCAGATTTTGTGCCGCTCGCCCAGCTTGCCCTGAATGCCCAGGAATTTGCCGAGCCAGGCGGTCTGCCGGGAGACCCAGGCCGGATCGGCGGAATGCGCGAAGCGGGCATGATAGGGCATGATGCTGAACACGTCTATATATTTCGCCTGCGCCTTCAGGTCAATGGCGAGTTTGTTGCGGAGCGCGCCGTCGAAATCGGTGTCCGACCAGGGGCAGTGAAACGTGCCGAGCAAGGCTCCGGGCCGCACTTCGTCGAGGATCGCACGGAACTCGCGCACCCAGTCCGTGAAGAGATCGCACCGCCATAGTACCCACTTTTCCCGATATTCGCCGAGCAGCCGCTTCGCCAACTCCGGCGTCGGCTTGTCGGGCAGGGGCGTCTCCGTCTCGCGCGAGAAGCGGGCCAGGCAGCGTGCGCAGAAGCAGGTGTCCGGCATGTTCGGCACGGCCTGTTCCCAGCTTGCGTGGCTGTGATGGTAGTCCAGCCAGATGCCGTCAATAGGGAACTTTTGCAGCGTCTCGCGGAAGGCTTCCATCCGGTAGCGCCGGTAGCCTTCGTGCGTCGGACAGACGCCCTGCCAGTCGTCCGGCGGCGGGCAGACCTTGCCATCCGCGCCGATGGGGGCCGCGTCGGGATGCTCCTTGAGATAACCGGCCTCGTGCATCGAGTTGAACTCGGCGAAGACCTGCGCGCCCTGCTTCCTGAGCAGCGCGATCCTCTCGTCGGTGAGTCCGCCGGAGCCGATCCAGATGGCATTCACGCCGTAGTCCGCCAGAGTCTTGCCCTGCGCGAACAGTTCCGTCGGCACGCCGCCGTAGATGCCGCGCATCTGAACGTGGGGCCGCTTTTCGACAGGCTTCTCCTCCGCGCCGACGACCGCGCACAGGCACGCCAGGCCCATCAGTATCAGCAGGATCGGAATGCTCATCTAAACTCTCCTTCGGGAAAAATGGCCGCCAGCATTTCCCACCGGCGAAGGTGTTTGCGGCTGCAAAAGCCCAAAGTCGGCCTGCGCCGACTCAAGGCCCCCCTCCCTGAGAAGACCCCACCCCCGCCCTCCCCTTCGCAAGGGGAGGGAGCATAAGCCTCTCCCCTCTCCCGCAGTGTGGGAGAGGGGCCGGGGGTGAGGGCCGCTTTTCCAGGTGCAGTTTCAACTGCCGCAGGGGTTTTGTCAAGATACAGCCAGCGCCAGGGAACGTATCTCGCCGAATTCGCGGCGGCATTTGGCCCAGGCGTTGCCGCCGTCGTCGCTGCGATAGAGATCGCCGCTCACGCTGGCCGCAAAGATCAGGTCGGGCGCGGCGGCGTTGGTCGCGAACGTCCAGATCGTGCTATTGGGTGTCGTCGGCAGGTTCGCGCGCTCCCAGGTCAGGCCGCCATCGCGGGAGATTTGCAGCACGCCGGTCGAACCGGGCGGGCCGTCACCGTTGCCGAGGAAGAGCGTGTTCGGATCGTCTGCCTTCGCCTGAATGCCCCGGCAGTAGGCGTGCGGGAAGACCGCCTTCACGTTCTGCGGCTGCCAGGTCGCGCCCTCGTCCGTGCTGAGATTGAGGTCGTTGTTGGTGGAGGCGAGGAGACGGCGCGGGCTGCCGGGCAGGATCGCCAGGCCGTGAATGTCCTGCGAACTCAGTCCCTCGCTCAAGGATTCCCAGTGATGGCCGCCATCCCGG
>DASRGL010000597.1:0-4945 GCA_035651115.1 Chthonomonadaceae bacterium | reverse complement strand
CCTCCTTACGAAGGAGAGAGCCAACAACTGGCTCCCCCTCCTTACGAAGGAGAGAGCCAACAACTGGCTCCCCCTCCTTACGAAGGAGAGAGCCAACAACTGGCTCCCCCTCCTTACGAAGGAGGGGGCAGGGGGGAGGTTCCTAACGCCCAACGCCTAACCGAGGGCGTGCCGTTCAGCTTTATGTTCGTCGGGGATGCCCATCAGTGGCGGGATGAGATCAGCATCACGACGGAGGGGGCCGACTTCCTGCTGCGCGACACGCATCTCTACTGGTCGGACGGCAAGGGGCCGGTCGCTCCTTTCCCTGAATCCGAGATGCACCCTGACGACCTGGCGCGCGCGGACACGCCCGACGGGGCCTTTATCGCGACGCTGCGCGGCGAGCCGCAGGTGGTCTCTGCGCCGGAAACGGTCTGGCCGGTGCTGCGCTTCACGCTCACCGCGCTCGCTTCCGCCGCCAACGGCAGCGTCCCACAGCAGACGGCAGAAGCGAGGTAGACGAGGGTGACGCTTTCAGGAGGGCTGCGCTTGCTGGCCGCGTTTGCGGTTGTTGGGGGGATGATGGGGCTGCAAAGTCAGTCGGAAGCGACGGAAGGCTCCCCCGCTCCCAAGTTTGGGAGCGGGGGCCGGGAAGTGAGGGCGGCTTCCTTCTTCCGCAGCGAACTGATCTTTCCGCCGAACCCGCAGCACAACCACGGAAGCTGCCTCGTGGAGTGTCCGAACGGCGACCTGCTGGCCTGCTGGTATCGCGGCTCCGGCGAACGCACTGCGGACGACGTGGCGGTGCTGGGCGCGCGCCTGCGCAGAGGCAGTCGGGCCTGGACGGAACCGTTCGTCCTGGCGGATACGCCCGGTTTCCCCGACACGAACCCCTGCATGATCGTAGACCCGCAAAAGCGGCTCTGGCTCTTCTGGGTGACGGTCATGGACAACCACTGGGAGAGCGGGCTGCTCAAGTATAAGATCAGCCGCGACTACCAGCGCGATCCTGGTGCGCCGCGCTGGAACACGGAAAAGGTGCTGCACATCAAGCCGGGGCCGGAGTTTCTGGAAACGGTGCAGCGCGATCTCGATAGGCAGTGGGAGCCGTATCCTGAGACCGAGGGCAGAGAGAAGGTCGCGGCCTATCTCGCGGAGCGGCATAAAATGGCGCAGGAGAAGCTGACCGTCCGCCTCGGCTGGATGACCCGCGCGCATCCGTTTATCCTCGACGGCAAGCGCCTGATCGTCCCGCTCTACTCCGACGGCTTCGACTTCTCCCTGATGACCTATTCCGACGACTGGGGCGCGACCTGGCAGGTGAGCCGGCCGCTGGTCGGGCCGGGCAACGTGCAGCCGAGCCTCGCGCGGCGCAAAGACGGCACGCTCGTCGCCTTTTTCCGCGACAACGGCCCGCCGCCGCAGCGCGTGATGCAGAGCGAGTCGCACGATGGCGGCCTGACCTGGTCGCTGGCCCACGACATCGCGCTGCCCGATCCGGGCGCAGGGCTGGAAGTCCTCGTCCTCCAAAGCGGGCGCTGGCTGCTCATCAACAACGACACGGAGAAAGGGCGGCACAGCCTGGCGATCTCGATCTCTGAGGACGAGGGACGCACCTGGCCGCACGTCCGGCATCTGGAACGGGATGCGCCCGGCCCCGGCGCAGGCTCCTACTCCTATCCTTCCCTCCTTCAGGCGCGCGACGGCACGATCCACGCCACCTACAGCTACACGCCCAGCGCCGCAAACGCCGCGAAAGAGGGCAAGGGCGAAACCATCAAGCACGTGCAGTTCAACGAAGCCTGGCTGCTGGAGGAGCGACCCGACCGATGACCCCCACCGACACGCAAGCCCCTGCGGGGAAAGAAGCCTCCCCAACGCCTGACGCCCAGCGCCCAGCGCCCTCCTACAAATGGGCCGTCGTCGGGATGCTCTGGTTCATCTGCTTCTTCAACTATGCCGACCGGCAGGCCATCTTTTCCATCTTCCCGGTGCTGGAAAGCCAGTTTGGATTCAATAAGGAGCAGCTCGGCAGGATCGGCGCGGCCTTCACCATCGTCTACGCCGTGACCGCGCCGTTCGCCGGGCAGGTGGGCGACCGCTTTGCGCGCAAGGCCGTCATCCTGGGCGGACTCTATATCTGGAGCCTGGTCACGGGCTTCACCGCGCTCTGCTCGAAGGTCTGGCAGTTCGTGCTGGTGCGCGGCGCGGAAGGGCTGGGCGAGACCTTCTACTTCCCGGCCTCCATGTCGCTCATCAGCGACTACCATACCCGCGCGACACGCTCCCGCGCCATGAGCCTCCATCAGACAAGCGTGTATGCGGGAACCATCGGCGGCGGCGCGCTGGCGGGCTGGATGGCGCAGCAGTTCGGCTGGCGCTCGCCGTTCCTCGTGTTCGCGGTCGCGGGCGTTCTCCTCGGGCTGGCGCTGGCCGCCTTTATTCGGGAGCCGCAGCGCAATGAGGCCGAGCGGCTGGAGCAGGGCGCGCTGACCGAAGAGAGCGTCCCGCCGCAGTTGCCCATGTCACAGTTCCTCCGCGATCTGGCGCGCACGCCGACCGCGCTGACGCTCATCGTCGCCTTCTTCGGGGCCAACCTGGTCGCGCTGGTCTTCCTGACCTGGATGCCCTCCTTTCTGAAAGAGAAGTTCCATCTCAACCTGGCGCAGGCCGGGCTGGGCGCGACCGTCTTCATTCAGTTGGCAAGCATGATCGGGGCGACGTTCGGCGGCGTGCTGGCCGACCGCTGGCGCAGGCAGATGGCCGGAGGGCGTATCCTGACGCAGGCGTTGGGCGCGATCCTGGGCGCGCCATTCATCTTCCTCTGCGGCTACACGCGCGACCTGTGGACTCTGGTGGGCGCGATGACCCTGTTCGGACTCTGCAAAGGACTCTACGACGCGAATATCTGGGCTTCGCTCTACGACGTGGTGGCCCCCTCCCGGCGCGGCGCGGCGGTCGGCCTGATGAACATGATCGGCTGGCTCGGCGGCGCGCTGGGCGCGTATGCCATCGGCGCGGCGGTGCAGGGCGGCATGACGATGAGCGCCGCCATCTCCTCGACCGCGCTTATCTATGTGGCGGTCGCGGCGCTGCTCGTCACCGGGGCGCTCGTTTTTGCGCCGCGCGACGTGCGCAGCTAAATTTGTGAAACCGGCTCGAAACCGGCTGCGTAGTTCCCCATGAAAGCGCTCGCAACCAAGGGGGAGACGAGGACGATCACGCTGGTGGAACAATCTGATGCCGAACTGGTAAGGCAGACTCTCTGCGGCAACACGGCGGCATACAACGGTCTCGTGCAGCGTTATCAGCGCCAGGTCTACAACCTCGCGTACCGCATGTTGGGCAACGCGGAGGACGCGGGCGACCTGGTGCAGGAGACCTTTTTGCGCGCCTATGCCGCGCTCGCTTCCTTTCGCCAGGACGCCAGTTTTCTGACCTGGCTCTACAAGATCACCTCCAATCTCTGTATAGACCAGCTACGCTCACGCCGCTCCAAAGGCGCCCTCTCGCTCGAAGTCGAGCTGGAGGAGGGCCGCGAACCCGCCTCCGAATCCCGCGCCTGCGCGCCGGAAGATTCGGCGGTGCGCGGGGCCGTGCAGGACGTGGTGCATAAAGCCATTCTGAACCTGCCGGAACGCTACCGCCTCGTGGTCATCATGCGCCATCTGCAGGATATGAGCGTAGACGAGATTGCCCGCACGCTTGACCTACCGACGGGCACGGTCAAAACCCACCTTTTCAGGGCCAGAGAGATGCTCCGAGAGCGTCTCTGCCCGGTATTGGAAATGGAAACGGATGGAAAATAGATTTGAACACCTTCCCCCGGAGGAGAACCAGGGGTGGGGAGCCTACGCGACTCCCCCGCCGATTCCGGGCCAACAGAATATCCAACGGGCCGATACGCCGCCGCAGTCCAGCCTGTGCGTGCGCGTGCGGGAGATGCTGCCGTCTCTGATCGAGAACGACGGCGAGATACGCCCGGAGATGGCGCAGGCGCTCTACGGTCACCTGGCGGGCTGCCCTGGCTGCGCGCGTGAGTTCGACGAGCAGCAGCGCGTGGTCAAGCTGGTGGAGTCGCTGGGGCAGGCCGAGTTGCCGATGGATTTCTCGGCGCGGATCATGCGGCATATCCAGAGCCGCCCGGCTCCGATAGCGGACGCCCCCCGTCCAAAGGATGCGGCAGCGCCCCCTTTTGTGGCCGTCTCCGTCGCTACCTTGAAAGATACCGCCGCCACCGCTGGTTCTGAGCAGAAGACGGAGGCGAAACCGCAGGGCGTCCGCATGACGACCTCGGTGACGCGCCTGAAGTCGCTTCCGACTCAGGAGCAGGACCTGATCGCGCCAACGGTAGCCCATTCCTGGGAGCGCCTGACGCTGGCGGGCGCGCTCTCCGCCGTGCTGACGGTCTTCCTGATGACGGAGTGGGGTCGCCAGATGCTCGGCGTCAATGCGGAGAGCGTGCTGGTCTGGCTGGATCAGATCGGGGACGCGCTGCGGCGCGTGCCGCTCCTCGGCGCGCTGTTCGCCGTCATGGTCTCCGCGCTGTCGCAGGTGGGCCATCTTCTTCAGGACACCTACAACACGCTCGGCGGGCTGGCGGCGCGCGGGCTGGCGCTGGACCTGGCTCTGTGCGCCGGAGTCTATTACCTTTTCGTCCTGCGCCGACAGCGCGGACAGATGCGCAGAATATAGGAGGGCAGAACGATGCAGCGAATTCTCTTCGCCCTCGTGGCCTTGATCTCGCTTCTTACCATCAACATTCGTCCGACGCAGGCGCAGGATCGCGCGGGGCAGGCGGTCGAGCCGAGCGCGACGCCGCAGCCGGTGGATGAGCGCGTGGGCGGGCCGGCGACGGCCCCGCGCCTGCTCGCGGGAGGGCAGGATGATGGCGGCGAGCCGGTGACAGTGGAAGCCGGACAGACGAAAGAGGCGCTTGCCGTGCGGGATACGCCGCTGGTCA
>DASRGL010000596.1:0-5091 GCA_035651115.1 Chthonomonadaceae bacterium | reverse complement strand
ATCAGGACGTGCCGGGCGTCATCGCCATCAAGGACGATTTCGGCGAGGAGTTCGGCAGGCGCATGACGGCCCTGGTCGAATCGCGCTGGACGGTCATCGCGGGCGGCACGAAGCAGCTTCATGCGTACCTGGCTCCCTACGGCTGTCGCGGCCATCTCTCGACGCTGCTGGTCTATCGGCCGGAGATCGCGCACGCCTACTGGCGGGCTTTCCAGGAGGGCGATTTTGCGGAGATGGCGAAAATAGTACGCGAGATTGACATCCCGATGTTCGACGCTCTCAGCCGTTGTCCCGGCGGGTTCGATGCCGGACTGCACGCCTGGTGCGAACTGATCGGCCTCTGCGGGCGCTGGCGGCGCAGTCCGTATCGCAGCCTGACCGATGCCGAGATGGAGCCTTTCGCCGAGTCGCTGCGGCAGCTAGGATTACTGGGTTGATAAAGAGGGGCCGGGCCTATAAACCGCAGGTAGTCACCATGAAAATCATCCTGTTCTTGCTACTGTTGGGCTTTGCCGCCCGATCTGGTTCCTCGGCGGGCGCAGAGACGCTCTACGTCTCCCCGGAAGGCAACGACGCCTGGACGGGCGCGCTGCCCAGGCCGAACGCCGCGCACACCGACGGCCCGCTCGCATCGCTGGCCGGAGCCAGGGACGCCGTGCGCAGGCGCAAAGCGCGCGGCGAGCCGGTGCGCGTTCTCTTTGCGACAGGAACCTATCGGCTGACGGAACCGGTCGTTTTCGGCCCGGAGGACAGCGGCACGGCGCAGGCCCCCATCTCCTACGAGGCCGCGCCGGGCGCGAAACCCGTCTTCAGCGGCGGGCGAGAGATCGGAGGCTGGAAGCGCGGGGAACATGGCAACTGGACGACCACCGTGCCGGACGCGCAAAACGGCAAATGGGCCTTCGAGCAGCTCTGGGTGAACGGCAGGCGGGCGACTCCGGCGCGCTCGCCCAATCGCTTCTACTTCTATACGGCGGGCAAAGCCTTCTACAAAAAGGAGCCGCGCTACGGGCAGATGGCGACTCTGCCGGGCCGCGCCTTCCGCGCCGACCCGGACGACATCCGCCCGCTCCTCGCGCTGTCGCCGGAGCAGTTAAAGCGGGTCATTCTCGTGGTCTACCACTCCTGGGAGATCTCCCGGCTGCGCATCGCCGCGATAGACCGGCAGACGAATACGGTCATCACCACTGGCCCGATGCTCTGGAGTTTCATGGAGTGGGGGCCGCGCCAGCGTTACCACCTCGAGAATCTGGAAGCGGCGCTGGATCAGCCCGGCGAATGGTGCCTGTCCGCCGATGGAACGCTTACCTATAAGCCCCTGCCGGGCGAGGACATGACGCGCGCGGAGGTCGTCGCGCCCGTCGCGGAGCAGTTCGTTCGGATCGAGGGGACGCCCGAGCGCCCGGTCGAACACCTGACCTTCAAGGGCCTTGCCTTCCGGCACGGGCAGTTCCTCACGCCGCCGGAGGGTTACGGCTCCGCGCAGGCCGCGCATCGCCTGTCCGCCGTCTTCCAGGCCGACTATGCGCGCAATATCACCCTGGACGACAGCGAGATCGCCCACATCGGAGTCCACGCGGTCTGGTTCCGCAAGGGCTGCTCCGACTGCCGGGTACAGCGCTGCTATCTGCATGACCTGGGCGCGGGCGGCGTGCGCGTCGGCGAGGAGCAGATTCGCCCGGAAGGGCCGGATCGCACAGGCCATGTCGTCGTGGACAACTGCATCATCCGCACCATCGGACGGATAGATATGGGGGCCGTCGGCGTCTGGATCGGGCAGAGCGGCGAGAATCGGGTCACGCACAACGACATCAGCGACACCTACTATACCGGCATCTCCGTCGGCTGGACGTGGGGCTACACGCAAAGCCTGGCGAAGCACAATACGATAGACTTCAACCGCATCCACCATATCGGGCAGGGCGTCCTGAGCGATATGGGCGGCGTCTACACCCTCGGTCCGTCGGAGGGAACGACCGTCAGCAATAACGTCATCCACGACGTCTACTCCTACGACCTCTACGGGCGCGGCGGCTGGGGCCTCTACAACGACGAAGGCTCGACCGGCATCGTGCTGGAGAACAACCTGGTCTACAACGTCAAGACCGGGATGTATCACCAGCACTACGGCAAGGAGAACCTCCTCCGCAACAACATCTTCGCCTTCAGCATGGACGGGCAGTTGCAGCGGTCGCGCGTGGAGCCGCATCTGTCGTTCACGCTGGAACACAACATCATCTACTGGAAGCAGGGGCCGCTCTTCTCCGGCTCCTGGAAAGATGCGAACGTGCGGCTGGAGGACAATCTCTACTGGAATGCGGGCGGGCAGCCGGTCACCTTCGAGGGGCTATCGCTGGCCGCCTGGCAGAAGACGGGGAAGGACGCCGGTTCGCGGGTGGCCGATCCGCTCTTCGTCGCGCCGGAGAAGGGCGATTTTCATCTGCGGCCCGGCTCGCCTGCGCTGGAGATGGGGTTCAAGCCGTTCGACTACACGCAGGCGGGCGTCTACGGCGACCCGGCCTGGCAGAAGCTGGCCGAGGATTTCCGCTACGCCCCGCTGGAGTTCGCGCCCTCGCCCCCGCCTCTGCTCGCCATGGCCGTTGACGCGGACTTCGAGGCGCTGACCGTCGGCGAGACCTTCCCGGAAGCCCAGACCGTAACGGAAGGCAAGGGCGACTCCATCGTGGTCACAGACGAGACTGCCGCCACCGGAAAGCACAGCCTCAAGATCACCGACGCGCCCGGCCTGAAAGCGGTCTACGATCCGCAACTGGTCTTCTCGCCCTCGCACCGGAGCGGGGTGACGACATTCCGCTTCGCGCTGCGCGCGGAGGAGGGAGCCATCGTAGACCATGAGTGGCGCGACTGGCGCACCCCCGCCTATAAAGTCGGGCCGAGCTTTCGGCTGGCAGAAGGCCGATTGCTCGTCAATGGCAAGCCGCTGCTCTCCATTCCGACGGGGGAGTGGGTGCGCTTCGAGATCAGCGCGGGCCTCGGAGCGCAGGCGAACGGAACGTGGGATCTCACGGTCACGCTGCCCGGCCAATCGCCGCGCCGCTTCGCGGGACTGTCGGGGAGTCCCGGCTTCCAGGAGTTGACCTGGATGGGATTTCTCAGCATGGCGAACGCCAAGACGGTCTACTATCTCGACGACCTCTCCCTGCATAACGCGGCGCGATAGGCCCCCCCGCCCGTCACTGCCGCCTCCGAAGTCTCGGCGCTGTCGCGGTTCCAGACGGTAAGCCGCGCTACCGATTCCGACTGCCGCGTGGGGCGGAGAAAGCTGAGCGGATAGCCGACGAGTACCGTTCCCAGGCAGCCGACCGGCCCATACCAGAGCCAGGAGATCGAAGTCTGCGCGGCATAGGCCGCGCACGCCGTCCCGACCGCCGCGCCGATCAGCACGCCGAAGCTGTTCGCGCGCCGCGACAGGATGCCGAGCAGGAACATGCCGAGCAGCGGCCCGCTCAGGAACCCCAGCGCCTTCATCGAACCCTCCACGATCTGCCCCAGCCGTCCCATGAACATCGCAGAGAAGGTGATGAGCAGCCCCCAGCCCAGCGTGAAACAGCGCGCCGTGCCGACCTCCTCTTTTTCGCTCCCGTCGTGGCGCGGCACGAAGCGCCGGTAGAAGTCCACCATCGTCACCGTACAGAGCGAGTTCAGGCCGGAGGAGAGCGTGGACATCGTGGCCGCCAGAATCCCGGCGATCACCAGGCCCGGCAGAGGCGAGGGCAGGACGTGCGTGACGAAGTGGGGGAGAATCTGATCCGGGTTGGCAAGGCTGGCGCGCAGTTCCGGGTGAGTCTTATAGTAGGCGACAAAACCGAGGCCGATAATATCCAGCAGGAGGATGAGCGGCACGGTCAGGAAGCCGTTGAGCATCACAGCCTTCGTCATCGCCTTCTTGGAACCCGCCGTAAAGTAACGCTGCACGATCACCTGGTCGCTGCCGTAGGCGCTCAGGTTCCCCACCAGGTTGCCGATGAACAGCGCCCAGATCGTCACCGTCGTCGTGAAGTCCAGGTTGAACGAGACCAGCCGCGTATGGCCGCCCTCGGAAGCGATATGCCAGACCTCTCCGAAACTGCCCCCGAAGGGAAGCAGCGCCGCGACCAGGATGACGAACATGCCGCCGACCAGGACGAAGAACTGCATCACGTCCGTCCACAGCACCGCCTCGATGCCGCCGAACACCGTGTAGAGCGTCGTGGCCGCGCCGGAGATCCAGATACAGGTGAGGATAGGCAGGCCCAATACCAGCGAGAGCGCCAGCGACTGCGCATAGATGGCGAAGGCCAGATGCCCGCCGCGCACAAGGATGAACAGCAGCGAGGCCGACAGCCGCGCTGCGATGCCGAAGCGCATCTCCAGGTATTCGTAGATGGTATAGAGCCGCAGGCGGGCCAGGAACGGAACGAAGAGGGTGACCACCAGGAGCATCTGCAAGGGAAAGAAGACGATGCCGAAATCCAGTTGCAGGTCGTGCTGGTAGGCCCAGGCCGGCGAACCCAGATAGGAGATAGCCGAGAAGTTGGCAGCGATGACGGAGATGCCCGCCGCCCACCAGGGCGCAGAGCGGTCGGCCACGAAGTAGTCATCGAGCGACTTCTGCTTCTTTGTGAACCGCAGGCCCAGCCAGATGGCGGTCGCCAGATAGATCGCGATAACCAGATAGTCCAGCGGGGTGAAGTTTCCCAAGAGCGGCCCCTTTCGTCCTTCCTCCGTTCGGAGAGAGCAGAAGACCTGCCGACGCATTTGTAGAATTATCGAACAATTAGCAGTTAGATTGTAAAGAAAGAAGGCGCGTCTGTCAAGTGGGCCGGGGCGGTATTTTTGTCGTGCGGCGGAACCGTGCCTCCCGATCCGCCTTTTACGCCCTGCCGCGCAGGACTATGCCCGCGCGCCGTTGAAACCCTGTAGCAGTTTTTAGCCCCCCTCCCTGGCCCACTGCAAGGGCCGTCTGTTCCGAAACGATTCGGGACGGCTCTTGCGACCTCATCTCCGGCGGGCAGGTGGTGTGGGAGAGCGCGTCTGTTCCGACACGAGTCGGGACGGCTCTTGCGACCCCCAAGAACAGGGGGAGGGAAC
>DASRGL010000595.1:0-2403 GCA_035651115.1 Chthonomonadaceae bacterium | reverse complement strand
GAAGGCGACGAATGCGCAGTCGCACTGAAAGGGGTCGAGGAACCGGGCCGCCAGCGCGCCCATCGTTGCGCGCCGCCGGGGCTGTACCGTCCCTCCTATAAGCAGGGTCTGGATGCCGTCGTTCTCCGTCAGGGCTTGCGCCGTCGCCAGCGAGTTCGTCACGACGGTGAGCGTATGGAACTCTTTCAGGAGCAGCGCGATCTCGTAGCAGGTCGTTCCCGCGTCAAGCAGCACGGTCTCGCCCTCATGGACAAACTCGACGGCGGCGCGGGCGATGGCGCGCTTTTCGGCCTGGCGCAGCACGGCGCGTTCCGAATAGGGCGGCTCGTAGAGCGTGTTGCCGATGGCGATAGCGCCTCCATGCGTGCGCCGCAGCAGCCCTTGCTCTTCCAGGCGCGTCAGGTCGGTGCGAATGGTCGGCGGCGAGACGCGGAACTCCTGCGTCAACTCCTCGACCGTCACTTTGCCGCGCTGCCGGAGCTGCTCCAGTATCCTCCGCTGCCGCTCTTCTGCGAACATGATTCCCTGCTCCTGTGGCCGCCGCTTGCGCCTGCTGCTTTCGTCTTTCATCGTTTTGCCTATCGGTTTGTTTCGGATTTTAGCGTTCCTACAGTATGATAGATGGAAAGGGCCGAAAAAGTCAAGGCAGACATCTTGAAATTTTCTTTTTCTTTCTTTTCCTATTGATTCTATTCGCTTTGTGTTGTATTATTATGGAGACAGGGGAGCCTGTCGCGTTCGCCGCGCGCCGTCTCTGCTTCCTTTCTCACTACCTTATCGCTATGCCATAGAGTTTGCTACAAAGGAGCCATTCCATGCCGAAATCGCTGCCTATTCACCCTGCCGAAGTCCGCAAGAAGAGCCAGGTCAAATTCAAGCCGATTCCCGTCAACCAGTACGCGAAGTCGCTCTGTGATGAACTGGATCGGTTCGCGCGCGAAGACCTGATCCGCATTCACCGCGATATGGCGACCATTCGCGCCTTCGAAAGTATGTTGAACGATGTCAAACTGAAAGGCAGTTATCAGGACATTCCGTATAACCATCGTGGGCCGGCGCATCTCTCCATCGGGCAGGAGGCGTCCGCCGTCGGGCAGGCGTTCCTCCTGGATGCGGACGATCACATTTTCGGCAGCCATCGCAGTCATGGCGAGATTCTGGCAAAGGGCCTCTCCGCCATTGCGAAGCTCGACGACGAGGCGCTGATGGGCATTATGAAGGGCTACATGGACGGCGCGGCGCTGAAAGTGGTCGAGAAGGATGCGGATGGCTCCGTCAAGGACTTAGCTACGGATTACCTGATTTACGGCACGCTGGCAGAGATTTTCGGGCGAGAAGCGGGTTTTAATAAGGGTATGGGCGGCTCGATGCACGCCTTCTTTACTCCGTTCGGCATCTACCCGAACAACGCGATTGTAGGAGGTTCTGCGGACATCTCCGTGGGGGCTGCCCTCTTCAAGCGGGTCAACAAGAAGCCGGGGATCGTCGTCTGCAACATCGGGGATGCGTCGGCAAGCTGCGGCCCGACCTGGGAAGCCCTCTGCTTTGCGACGATGGATCAGTTCAAGACCTTGTGGGATGAAGCGCATCGAGGCGGCCTGCCGCTCATTATAAATTTCGTCAATAACTTTTACGGTATGGGCGGGCAACCGGTCGGGGAGACGGGCGGCTTCGAGATCCTGGCGCGCATCGGGGCGGGGCTGAACCCGGAACAGATGCACGCCGAGCGCATAGACGGCTACAATCCGCTGGCTGTGATTGACGCCTACGCCCGGAAGAAGGAGATACTCGCGCGAGGGGATGGGCCGGCGCTGCTGGATACGGTGACGTACCGTTTCAGCGGGCATTCGCCCTCGGATGCCTCCTCCTATCGGGATAAGGCGGAGATCGAGGAGTGGCAGCAGGTGGACTCGCTGCTCACCTACGGCGAGGAGCTGCTGAAGGCCAATCTCTGCACCCGCGAAGACCTCGACCGCACGCACGCCGAGATCAGTGCGCGTATCCTGCGGGCATATAAAAAAGCGATTGATCTGGAACTGTCGCCGCGCGCCGATCTGTATGCGGTCGGGAGCCTGCTGGAGCGGACGATGTACTCCAATGGGAAGGTGGAGTCGCTGGATACGAGCCGCCAACCGGAGGTTCTCCTGCCGAGGGAGGAGAACCCGCGCGTCAAGCAATTGGCGGGGCGCAGCCGTTCGGGCATCGGGGAGAACGGGGAACTGCTGCCGAAGGGAAAATGCGTGGGCGTCCGCGATGCGCTGTTCGAGGCCATTCTGGATCGCTTCTACACCGATCCGACGCTGATCGCCTACGGCGAGGAGAACCGGGACTGGGGCGGGGCGTTCGCGGTCTATCGGGGGCTAACGGAGGCGCTGCCCTATCACCGCCTGTTCAACAGTCCCA
>DASRGL010000594.1:0-4045 GCA_035651115.1 Chthonomonadaceae bacterium | reverse complement strand
CAACTGCATCTGCGTGACGCCCTCATCCTCACAGACGACTACACGCTTGCCTGTCAAATCCGGACGCTCGCTGCTGTGCGGCGTGGCAGAAACGCCGGACACATTCGGGACACCGGGGAGCGGAGATTCCGCCCCGGTCATCCAGCTGAGTACGGACGCCGCGGGAAACGTCCCGGCCCTGCGTGTCGCTGGCGAGAACGATCCCCTCGCTGACGATAGGTCCCTGTATCTAAATCCACGCTCCACGAAATGTCTCCTGGCTTTTCTCCGAGGGTCTGCTTCTGATAGCCGGCTCCCATTTCGTTATTGCGCGGGGCTTCTCCTGCTCCCGAGCCGGGCGGAAAAAGCCGGCTTCGTCTTCGACAGGCCCTTTCGACGCAGGGGCAGCCTCGATAGGCCCCAAATGAAGAGGCAGGCGCGCGTGCGCCTGCCTCGTGCAGAGATATACTCTCTCCTGTAGCGTCAGAAGAGGAAACGACGGAAGGCCGCTCATGCAGCCTCTATTCGTTTGGATTCAAGCTGCTCCGAGAGGCGCGCTGCGGCATATTGCCTGCCGGGGGATGAGGCGCGCCCATGCCTCGAATCGTCTTGCCGCCGACCGTTTTGGACAACTCCGGTGCATTGGCGGCCTGCGCATCGGGCCGAATCTTAACTGGTTGTGGCTCCCGGTTGATCATGTAGAAGCCGACCACAATCGCGATGACCACAATCACGGCGACCATCGCGATGGCGGCAGGCGTGGAAACATCTTTACGCATCGGCTTACCTCTTACTTCCTTCTTCAGACCAGTTCGGCCTTCTCATCAACAATCAACCCTGGAAATCGTAGTCAGGCTTGAAGGTAACGATGTGACACCCATCGTTCCAGGCATAATTGAAGCCATCGTAAGGGAAGCCGTTGCTGTCGTAGTAAGGGAACGGATCGTTGTTGTAGTCGCTCTTGACGCTCGGATAGAAAGGCGGGCCTCCCATGTGACGGAACTTCGCATGGCCGTCCGAAAGCACGAAGTTCATGCCGTTGGTATGCACCCAGGCTGTTCCCAGAAAGACCTGTTGGGTGGCTACTATGTTATAGGGGAAATAGCTGAACTGTCCGTTGACGCTGCCATCGCAGGTGGGATTCCCGGATGAGTCGAAAGAGGAAGGAGCATAGCGGCACGCCTGGTCGCCGTAGGGGCAGTACAACGTCGGAGCGGCTGCCGTCTCTCCGACCATGCTGGCTTTTCCGTTGCCTTCCCATAGCACGGGAAGCTGGGAGGGCGCGGTGATTCCGGCCAGCGAGTAGCTGTGCAGCAGCCCGTTATAGGTATATGTTACGTTGGCCGTAGGTTTGTGGGCCTGATCGTAAGGAATACCGTCCAGACGCTTCTCCGGCGAGGAAGGACACTGATACAGTCCGTAGTTCTTGATGTAGGGCTGTATAGAGTTGGCCCAGACTCCGCGCATCATATTGAGATAGTTAGGGCCGGTGCCGAGCCAGTCCGCAGGCACGTCGTGATAGTAGTTGAACGCCCATCCGACCGCCCGATGCCATCCGAAGGCGAAGGGATAGGTTTCATCATAGTCCTGCACATACATGGCGATGGCCGTGCCGAACTGCCGGGTGTTGGATAGACAGGAGACGCTGCGCGCTTTTTCGCGCGCCTGAGCAAAGACCGGGAAAAGAATTGCGGCAAGGATAGCGATAATGGCTATCACCACAAGCAGTTCAATCAACGTGAAACCGAACTGAAGTCTACGTCTCATTAGGTTCCTCCCTTAGTAAATTCAATGACAAGTGGTTGCAGGACAAGGAGGCTATTCGACATCTTACCGATACGTCCCGCTTGCCGTATAAACAAAGAAGCAAGATGCAGCATGACAACCTGCCGAACGGAACACGCTCCTGTGGAAGCCGAGTCGCCCTGCGTCTTACACGAGCGGCCATGTATCAGAAGACAAGACGGCCCCGAAAGTTCCCTGCCCGGTAAAATCAGTGGCTCGGAACAAAAAACAGGTCTCTTTGCAGGAATAACAACCTGCGAAATGGAGAACGTTCCCCGGCTTCCTCGCTTTTTGCTCTGCGCGTGGGCGGGCAGGCGTGAAGTTATTATACCCTCTTTGTTAGTAGCACAGTCAAATCATACGAAAAACCATCAAAACTCCGGTCATCCGGCTCCTTGCGCCTAAGCGTGTCGGGCATGGGTGAACTCGGCCAGGCGCGCATCGGCCCATCCTGCCTCGACATAGCCGCTGTAGACGTGCAGGCGGTAGCGAAGGCTGAGCGCGCCGCCGGGAGGCAGTTCCTGCGTGCGCCAGGCGAAGGGAGAGGGAGAGAGCGTGCCGTTCTCCAGAACCAGCCAGGGGGAGGGATGCCAGGGATTGTCCGGGTGATCGAGGAGCGCAAAGCCGATGGTTTCGCCGCGCACGACGCCGACGCCCGCGCACCAGGCCGCGCTGCGCCCGTGCATCTGCGCCGGGCCATAGTCGCCGACGCTGTTGCGCAGTTGTCCGCCGCCGGAGGGACAGAGCGGCGTGGCAAGGCGCAGCAGCAGCAGCGCCGTCTCCGTGCGGCCCAGCGTGACCGGGCGATCTTCCGGCGCGCGCAGTTGCAGGGCCAGGTCGAGGATGCGCCCGTCGCCGGGGCCGGGCGCGATGCGGGCCGTCCGCACATCCGTCAGCATCGGCATTCCTTCCGGCCCGATCCAGGCGCAGGTCTGCCGAAAGCCGACGGAGTACGCGCCGCGCCGCGCCACCATCTCGGTCGTGACGATCCGGCCTGTGGGGACGTTCTGCGCGGCCTCTGTGGAAACCGGAGCGGCGGGGAAGGCGACGCCGTTGACGCTGCCGTGCGCCAGGCAGAGCGCCGGACCGTCCGTCTCCTCTTCCGGCGGGGTGATGGCACGACCGCCCGCTGCCAGCAGCGCGCTGAAGCCCGGCGCGCCCGCCTCGTCGTAGCGATAGGTCGCGAACTGCTCTCCCCGCACGAAGAAATCCAGTCGTCCCGGTCTGGTTTGTAGCGTAACGCTCATTTTCCTCCGCCCGTCCTTCTCTTTCCACAGCGAGAACAGGCATCCCTGCTCGCTCCCTGGCCGCACACGCGCAGGAGGAACGTCGGCGCGCGCCGAATACAGACCCCGATGAACCCGAAGCAAGAACCGTTGCCGACCGGAACGCTGCCGATAACGACGCGCCCCCTCACCGTCCGCGACGCGCCCGCTTTTGAACGCCTGTGCGCCCGCGAACCCGCGCGCCTGCTGACGCATCGGCTCAACATCGAGCGGTACGGATGGGACAGCAAAACAGTGCGGGCCTGGGGCGCGTTTGCCGGGGAGGAGATGCAGGGCGTCCTGCTGCGTTTCGGCAACATCGCCATCGTGGCGGATGCCGACGGGCGGTGCGGAACGGCGTTCGCCGCCATC
Source organism: Chthonomonadaceae bacterium (assembly GCA_035651115.1). Lineage (GTDB taxonomy): Bacteria > Armatimonadota > Chthonomonadetes > Chthonomonadales > Chthonomonadaceae > DASRGL01. The sequence continues at coordinate 644 of DASRGL010000594.1, read as the reverse complement.
GTGGACGCCGATCCCGGCGTGGCCGGAGTGCGGGGAACCATCGAGACCTGCCGCACCGTGCAGGCGGCCCTGCGGCGTTATCGCGTGACGGACTGGGAGACGAGCGCGTTTCTGCGCCTGCGCTGCTCGCCCGCCTGCCCGCCGGAGGTACTGGCGCTGGCCCGCCGCGCCCAACCCGGCGACCTGGACAATCTGGCCGCGCTCTATGCGGGAGCCGGGCCGATGTATCGTGACCGCGCGAACGTCGCCGGAAAGCTGGCCGAGACGCGCGTCTTCGTCGTGGAGGAGCCGGAACTGGGGCGGTGGCCCGCCCGCATCGCCTCGTGCGCGCTTCTGAATGTGGAAGGCCGCGATGCCGGGCTGATCGGCGGCGTCTATACCTTACCGGAAGTGCGGGGCAAAGGCTATGCCGCCGCCTGCACCGCCGCCCTCTCCCTCGATCTCCAGCGCGACGGCAAACTGCCCTGCCTCTTCTATGAGAACCCCGTCGCCGGGCGCGTCTATCGCCGCCTCGGTTTCGAGGAGGTCGGGCAGTGGGCCGTCCTCTATCTCAGCCCTCATGCGCGGCAGGGAGGCCGCTAAAACCGTTTGAACCGGAACTTAATCAGCGTCCAGATGGCCTCCACACCGTCTGTCCATCGGAT
>DASRGL010000593.1:0-6262 GCA_035651115.1 Chthonomonadaceae bacterium | reverse complement strand
GGCAAGTTCACCCTCGAAGACCGCCAGAGCCATCTCGCCTCGATGTCCGGCGCGCAGATAGACATGGGGCCGTGCGCGGTCGTGCGACATCGGGGCGTGCGTATCCTGCTGACCAGCCACAAAACGCCACCTTTCGACCTGGGGCAGTGGCGCAGCCAGGGCATCGTGCCGGAAACACTGTCCGTCATCGGCGTGAAAGCGGCAGTCGCCCACCGCCGTGCCTACGATCCCATCGCGAAAGCGAGCTACTGGGTGGACACGCCCGGCCCCTGTTCCAGCAACCTGCGGACGCTGCCTTTCCGCCGCATCCGGCGGCCTATCTATCCTCTGGACACCCTCCCGTAGAGCGCCTGACACAACCTCCCCCCTGCCCCCTCCTTCGTAAGGAGGGGGAGAACTGAAATGCTCCCTCCCCTTCGCAAGGGGAGGGTCGGGGTGGGGCGCTGTATAGTTACAGGGCCGCTGCATAGAGGGCGCGCATGGACTCGGCATCGCAGGGCTTGGGATTGGTCAGATAGCAGCCGTCGAGCAGCGCCTTCTCCGCCATCGCCGGGATCATCTCCCGCGTAATTCCGAAGCCATTCAGTTTGGCTGGAACCCCAATCGAAGCGTTCAAATCCCGCACCCACTGTATCACCGCCTCCGGCTTCGCGGGCAGGTCGAGCGTCTTGGCGATGTCGAGATACTTCTGTGGGCAGGAGTCAGCGTTGTACTCCAGCACGTAGGGCAGCAGGACGGCGTTCGCCATGCCGTGATGCATCCCGCCGATAGAGGAGAGCGGGTGCGCCAGCGAGTGCGTCACGCCCAGGCCCTTCTGGAAGGCGGTCGCGCCCATGATCGCGGCCATCATCATGTCGGCGCGGGCGTCCAGGTCGCGCCCATTCTCGACAGCCCGCCGCAAACTCTTGCCGCAGAGCCTCATGCCATAGAGCGCCATCGCATCGGCCAGCGGATGATACCCCTTCGCCAGATAGGACTCGATATTGTGCGTGAAGGCGTCCATGCCGGTCGCCGCCGTGATGACCGGCGGCATTCCCGCCGTCATCTCCGGGTCGCAGACGGCGTAGTTGGGCATCAGGTATGGGCTGAAGATGACCGTCTTGCGGTCGTTGGCCTTGCAGATGATGACGGCGCTGCGCCCGACCTCGCTGCCCGTTCCGGCGGTCGTCGGAATGGCGAGCATCGGCGGCATATTGTTGTTGATCTTCGCATCCCCGCCGATATTGTCGTCGTACTCTTCCAGCGGCAGCGTATGCGTGACGCGCAGCCGGATCGCCTTCGCTCCATCGAGCGGGCTGCCGCCCCCAACACCTACCAGAAAATCGCTGCCCGACTCCCGATAGGCGGCGATGCCCGCGTCTACATCGGCCTCGGTCGGGTTGGGGGCAACGCCGTCGAACACGACCGACGGCACGCCCGCCGCCTCCAATGCCTGCTGTACCGGCGCGATCAAGCCCGCTTTCGCCACGCCTTTGTCCGTGACGATCAGCGCGCGCGTGCCGCCGACCTTCTTCGCCAGCCCGCCGATCTCCTTGACAGCCCCCACGCCGAACACAATGCTCGTCGGAAACGAAAAACGTGATATCATCATGCTGTCCCCTTCCTGAAAAAGAATCTGAACCACAAAGGCACGGAGACACGGAGAAAAACAGGAGAAAGACAAAGATGACCCCTATTCTCTTCTCTAGCTTTTCTCTGTGATTCCTCCGTGTCTCCGTGCCTCTGTGGTTCAAAATGGCTTTTAGATGATCTCGAAATAGCGCCGTAACTCCCAGTCGGTCACGGCTTTCTCGAACTCGCGGCACTCCCATTCGCGGGTCATGGCGACATGGGAGACGAACGCCTCGCCGAACCACTGGCGCGCCGCTTCGCTGCGCTGGAACCGGTCGGTGGCGGCGGCGAGATTGCGCGGCAGCGAGGGCGCGGCGGAATCGTCGTAGGCGTTGCCTGTGGTCGGCGCGGTCGGCTCCAGGCTTTCCTGAATGCCGTGCAGCCCGGCGGCGAGGCAGGCCGCCATCGCCAGGTGCGGGCAGGCGTCCGCGCCGACGATGCGCGTCTCGATGCGCGTGGCTTTGGGCGAAGTGCCGGGGATCAGGCGCAGCGCGTTCGTGCGGTTCTCGATGCCCCACGTTGCCGTCGTGGGCGCCCAGAAGCCGGGAACCAGCCGCTTGTAGGAGTTGATGGTCGGGCAGATGAGCGGCATCCACTCCGGCAGAAGCTGCTGCTGCCCGGCCAGATAGCGCCGCGCCGTGTCCGAGCAGCCGTACTGGCCGTTCGGATCGGAGAAGGCATTGGTTTTGTGTTCCCCGTGCGCCAGGCTTTGATGGATATGCCCGCCGCAGCCCGGCATCTCTTGGCTCCACTTTGCCATGAAAGAGACCATCAGGCCGCAGCGCGCGGCCAGTTCCTTAACGGTCGCCTTGAACAGCCCGGCTTTGTCGGCGGCGGCCAGCGCGTCGTCGTACTTGATCGCCGCCTCGAACGCGCCTGGCCCGGCCTCCGTATGCAGCCCTTCCAGTTCGATCCCGAAATCTCCCAGACCGTCCATCAGCGTGCGCACGAACTCGGCGCGGGCGGAGGCGCGCAGCAGGCTGTAGCAGAACATCCCCGGCGACTCCGGCTTGAGGCCGCGATAGCCCTTGCTCTCTAGCGTCTCCGGCGACTCCTCGAAGACGAAGAACTCGTACTCGGCGGCCATCTGCGGACGGTAGCCCATCGTCTCCGCCTGCGCAATCACCCGCTTGAGAGTCTGGCGCGGGCAGAAGGGCAGGGGAGCGCCGTCCCTCTGGTAGAAGTCGGCCAGGGCGAATGCCGCGCGGGCTTCCCAGGGAACGGGCTTGAAGGTCGCCGGGTCCAGACGCGCCACCATATCCGGGAAACCTGTGTGCCAGCCGGTGAACGTTCCCCGGTCGTAGAGGTTGTCGCCGATGTCCCAGCCGAAGATCACGTCGCAGAATCCGAACCCGTCCTTTATGGCCGACAGGAACTTGTCCCGCGAGATATACTTGCCCCGCAGCACGCCGTCCAGATCGAACCCGCCGACCTTCACCTTATTGATATTCTGTTCCGTGAGCAGTGCTTCAATCGCTGCGATGTTCAACGCCTGTATCTCCTCGTTGCGGCGGCTCTGTCCCGCCTGCCGTTTCCGTCTCCAACACCTGCCGGACCTTCTGCGCCAGCGTCGCGATCGTGTAGGGCTTATGCAGAAAGGCGATGTCCGGCTTCAGCACGCCATGATGCACGATGGTGTTCTCCGTATAGCCGGAGGTATAGAGAACGCGCAGGTGCGGGCGCGCGGCGCGCAGGCGCTCGGCCAGCGCCGTCCCGCTCATCTGCGGCATGACCACATCGGTCAGCAGCAGGTGGATCTCCCCTTCGTGCGCCGCTGCCCGTCGCAGCGCCTCGGCGCCGTTGTCCGCCACGAGAACCGTATAGCCCAGGCCGCGCAAGGTCAGCGCCGCGAAATCGCGCACGGTCTCTTCGTCTTCGGCCAGCAGGATCGTCTCCGTGCCGCGCGGCAAGGCGGCGGCGACGGCGGCCTGCTGCGCGGCAGGCGATTCGGCGACATAGACGCGGGGCAGGTAGATGGTGAAGGTCGTGCTGCGGCCCGGCTCACTGTAGACCCAGATATGCCCGCCGTTCTGCTGGACGATGCCGTAGCAGCTTGCCAGCCCCAGTCCGGTTCCGCGCCCCAACTCCTTTGTGGTGAAGAACGGCTCGAAGATATGTTCCCGCACCTCGGCGGACATTCCGATCCCTGTATCGCTCACCGTCAGCTTGACGTATTCGCCCGGTACGACGCCGGCGTGCCGGGCGGCATACTCGGCATCCAGCGTCACATTCGCCGTCTCGATGATCAGCCTGCCGCCCTCCGGCATCGCATCCCGCCCGTTGATCGCCAGATTGATGAGTACCTGCGCGAACTGGCCGGGGTCTATCCGCACGCTGCCGAGATCGGGTTGTGGAACCACCAGCATCTCGATATGCTCCCCGATAAGGCGGCGCAACAGCGGGTCTATCTCCCGGATCAGCGCGTTTGGATTGACGACCTTCGGCGCGATGACCTGCCTGCGGGCGAACGCCAGCAGTTGGGAGGTCAGGTCGGCAGCGCGCTCGGCGGCGGCGCGGATGTTCTGGAGCGGCTGCTGCGCCGGGCTGTCCGGCGACAACTCCTCCTCCGCCAACTCCGCAAAGCCTCGGATCGCCGTCAGCATGTTGTTGAAGTCGTGCGCGACTCCTCCGGCCAGCCGTCCGAGGCTTTCCAGCTTTTGCGCCTGGAGCAGTTGCTCCTCCAGCCGCTTGCGCTCCGTAATGTCCATGAACGCGCCCACGCTTCCGCGCACCTTTCCCTGCGCGTCGAAGAGCGGCGCGGCATAACCGACCAGAGAGAGGGTCGTTCCGTCGCTCCAGACGACTTCCTCCTCGAAGTCGCGCACCTCCACGCCCTGCGCGGCAGCGACCTGAATCGGCAGTTCCTGCGCAGGGATCTCTACGCCGTTCCGGCAGACTCGGAACGTTGTCGGTTTTTCATTTTCCGGCGCGGTCTTCGAGACGTTGGCGTCCGGCGGCAGGGCGAGCAGCCGGGCGAAGGCTGGATTAGCGCGAATGCGGCGGCACTCAGGATCCTCCGCGATTCCGATGGCGACGGGCAGCACGTCCAGCAGCGTTTGCAGTTCGGCGACGCGATGCTGCAGGTCCTGGTTCAACTGCGCGATCTCTTGCTCGTGGCGCGCATGGTCGGCTGCCGCGGCTTTCAGCCGGGCATTTTCTTGTCGGAGCGCCTCAAGTTCCTGTTGTAGCTGCTCGATGGAGAGGTCGCTCATCTTTACTCTGCTCCTTGCGCCCCGAAAGCCAGGGCGGTATCCTACTCTTCCGTGCTTCCGGCGATCTGGCGCAGCAGGCCCGGCTCCCGCAGCGTGACCCAGCGCCCTTCCAGGGCGATGGCCCCGGAATCGGCCAGGCTGCGCAGCGTGCGCGACACCACCTCGCGCACGGTTCCGATCTGGCTGGCGATGGCCTCGTTGGTCTCCAGTAGGCGAAAACGCGCCTGCCCCTGCGCCGCGCGCAGCAGGTAGTCGGCAAGCCGCGCCCGCACGGGATAGAGGGTCTGCGCCTCCAGCATCTGCAGCAGGCGGCGCATCCGCACGCCGAGCGCCTTCAGTCCCTGCTCCGCGATCTCCGGGTGGGCGTTCATCAGTTGGCGGAAACGCTCGCGCGGCACGAAAAAGAGGCGAGTATCGTCCTCTGCGGCTTCGGCGTTGGCCGGATAGTTGCCGCCGTCGAAGAGCGGCGTCTCCTCCACGCTCTCGCCGGGCAGTTCCAGATCGAGCGTCAGTTCCCGGCCCCGGCTATCCAGTTTATAGACCTTGACCGCGCCGGTCAGAACGACGAGCAGCCCCAGACATCGGCTCTTTTCGGCGAAGAGGAGTTCCCCCTTCTGCATCCGAAGTTCCGTTCCGGCGGCGGCGATCTCGGCGATAACGGCGTCCGGCAGCGTTCTCAAAAAGAGGACCTGCCGCAGCGCTTCCCTGCATTCCATAAGAAAAACGGCGGCTCCGTGACAAAAGTCATCGCACCGAATGGGCGCATGGCGGTATGCTGCATACGGTTACATCACGGCGGTCACGTGGACCGCGATCTGCGAGAGGAGGACCCTATGGCCTATATCATTACCGAACCCTGCATCGGCGTCAAGGATAAAGGCTGTGTCACCGTCTGCCCGGTGGACTGCATCCATGAGGGCATTCTGGAAAAAGACGGCAAGACCTACGATATGCTGTTTATCAACCCGGACGAGTGCATTGACTGCGGCCTGTGCGAGCCGGAATGCCCGGTCACGGCTATCTTTGCGGACGTAGACGTTCCGGCCCAGTATCAGGAGTATATCGAGATCAACGCCGAGTTTTTCCAGAAAGGCTGAGCGATGTTGCGAGACGGGCCTTTTATAGGCCCGTCTCGTGGGCCTGACGGCCAACCGTCCTCACGGACGGGAAATGCAGGAGCCTGTCCCCATTTCGGGCCGGCTCAGGATTTCTCGAACTCCGCTTCGATGCGCAACAGTTCCTCGCGGGAGGTCGCCTGCGGCACGGGGCCGCGAAACCTCCCGCGCACGGCGATCAGGTAGAGGAACAGCAGCGCGATAAGCGTCCCTCCGAAGATGTAGCCGGTAAGATGGTTGGGCGGCAGCACGAACAGCACCGTGATGAAGGCGATCCAGGCGACGCTGATGCAGGCGACCGGCACGCTCCAGTTGCCCAGGCTC
>DASRGL010000592.1:0-5209 GCA_035651115.1 Chthonomonadaceae bacterium | reverse complement strand
TGGGCGTGCCGGTCTGCCTGATGCATCTGCTCGGCCTGCCGATGGCGATTCCCACGCAGCCGGAGTATCAGGACGTGGTCGCGGAGGTGCGGGAACATCTGCGGGAGCGCGCGGAGGCGGCGCGGGCGGCGGGCATCGCGCCGGAAGACATCCTCCTCGACCCCGGCATCGGCTTCGGCAAGACGGCGGCGCACAATCTGGAACTGCTGCGCCGCCTGCGCGAACTGACCACACTCGGCTACCCGCTGCTGGTCGGCACATCGCGCAAGTCCACCATCGGCAGGGTTCTCGGCGATCTTCCGCCCGATGACCGCCTGGAAGGAACCGCCGCGACGGTCGCTCTCTCTATCGCCAACGGCGCGGCCCTCGTGCGCGTCCACGATGTCAAAGCGATGGCGCGGGTGGCGAAAATGAGCGACGCCATCGTGCGCGGCTGGCCTGCTTCCTCTCCCTCTTGACAGATACGCTATAATAGAACCGAACGGAACGCCCCTCCATGCTGACAGGAGACGACGGTTTCTGTCCCTGCGGCGGCCAGAGAGGGCGGCGGGACGCCTGGAAAGCGCCCGATCACACCTTTTCAGAGGCAGGGAGGACAAGCATGAAACGACGTTCGGCTCTTCTGGCGCTGCTCGGTATCTTCGTACTGGCCGCCGGCTGCGGCGACCCCCAGGCCGTCAATGACTTCACGATTGCGCGCGTGATGAATGCGCTGGTCGGCATTCCCAATAACGCCAACGTGGACTTTGTCTCCTCGCGCAGCGTCCAGACGGCGCAGAATGTCGCCTATGGCGGCATCTCACCCTATGTGCAAGGCCCGTATGGAGCCGCCAACGTGACGGTGAACACGACGGGAACACAGACCGTCCTGGCAGGCCCGACTTCGATCAGCCCGACGCCGCTGAAAAACAATACCATCGTGGTCTCCGGCGTCGTGGGCGGTCAGGGCGCGCTGGCCCCGCGCATTTTCGACATCACGGACACGATCCCGGCCAATTCCGGCGGCGGGCAGACGACCGTGATCCGTCTCGTCAACCTCAGCCCGGACAGCGGCGCGATAGACCTGTACTATGCGACGGCGATTCCGACAGCGCAAGCGCCTGCGCTGCCGCTTATCGGCCTGACGACGATTACCTATGGTCATGCCTCCGATTATGTCATCGTGCCGACGGGAACCAACAATTTCGTCTACCTGGAAATACGCGACCATGTGACCGGCCAGGTCATTCCGACGCCGATATTGAACCGGGGCTTCTTTTCGGTTTCCGGGAAGGCGTACACGGTCTTCGCGATGGGGCTGCAAAATCCGGGGGCGGGCCAGCAGGCGTTCGATGCCGTCGTCTCCCTGGATAACTGAGGGCGTCTACCCTCACCCCCGTCCCCTCTCCCTGCACCGCCCGGACGATAAAGCCTGTCCGAGCTAGGGAGAGGGGAGCAAGGGCGCAAGCCTGTGCTTCTACATTGTCCTTGCGGGTAGCCTGTTCTGTCATTCTGAGCGCAGCGAAGAATCTCTTAAGCCCCTTCGCTGCGCTCAGGGTGATGGAGGAACGTACACGCTTGCGTTCTAGCTCCCTTCTCCCTTTGAGGGAGAAGGGCCGGGGATGAGGGTGACGTGACTGTTTTGCTCCCCCTCCCCAGCGTCCACAGGCTTTATCGTGGGCGCGACCGGGGAGGGGGATGGGGGGTGGGTAAACATGAAAGCCACCGCGCATCTGGTCGAGGTCTTCTCTTCCCTGCAGGGGGAGGGAATCCTGGTCGGGCAGCGGCAGGTGTTCGTCCGCACATTCGGCTGCAACATACGCTGCACCTACTGCGACAGCCCGGAGACACTGAAGGAGTCAGGGAGGCCGCAGACGTGCCGGGTGGAGGAGGCGCCGGGTTCCTGGACATTCCGGCAGATTCCCAATCCCGTCTCCGCCGACACTCTGACCGCCATCGTGCGCGGCTACCTGGCCGAACCGCATCACTCCCTCTCGATCACCGGCGGCGAGCCGCTCCTGCACGCCGCCTTTCTGGAACGCTGGCTCCCGGACGCGCGCGCCCTCGGCCTGAAGATCTTCCTGGAGACCAACGGCCTGCTCCCCGACCATCTCCGTCGCGTTCTGCCCCTGCTCGACTACATCTCGATGGACTTCAAAGCGCCGACGGCGACGGGCATGGACGCCGCAACCACCTGGGCGCGGCATCGGGAGTTCCTCGCGCTGGCGCGGGCGACCTGCGTCTACGGCAAGCTGGTCATCACGCCCGCCACGACCGAGGCGGAGCTAGACCGCGTTGTGGAGACGCTCTGCGCCGTAGACCGCGCCATTCCTCTGATCTTGCAGCCGGTCACGCCCTTCGGCAAGGAGACGGCTCCGGTTTCCCCCGCCCGCCTGATAGAGCTTCATGCGCGGGCGGCGCGCTCTCTGGCGGAGGTGCGTGTCATCCCGCAGACGCACAAGATGATCCACCTGCTCTAACTGCCGTCACCTTCCACTGAAGACTCAGCGCGGCGGCGTTGTCTCGCCTTTTTTGTGGAAGGCGAGGCTGGCCGAGTTGATGCAGTAGCGCAGGCCGGTCGGGTTCGGGCCATCCTCGAACACGTGGCCCAGATGCCCGCCGCACCGGCTGCACAGCACTTCGATACGGTGCATTCCGAAGCTGTAGTCATCCTGGGTCTTGATCTTGCCCTTGTCTATCGCATCCCAGAAACTCGGCCAGCCGCAGCCGGAATCGAACTTGGTGTCCGACTTGAACAGTTCCTGGCCGCAGGCGGCGCAGACGTAGGTTCCATCTTCCTTCAGGTTCCAGTATTTGCCGGTGAACGGCGGTTCCGTGCCTTTTTCGCGCAGCACATGGTACTGCTCCGGCGTCAAGGTCTGCTTCCACTCCTGCTCGGATTTGACGATCTTCTCCTGACTCGTCGGGGCTTCTTTACTCATGGGCGTCTCCTTTCCTGTAGGGCGCGGCGCGCTGGCCCTCGCGGGGACGAGCGGCTTTTCGGGCGGCGCTGCCGGGGGCGCGCAGCTGGCCGCGAATAGCAACGGCAGTATCCAGAAGAGGCGAGAATGCATGGCTGTTCCTCTCTACGCGACACCTTCGAGGCGGTTCCGTTTGCGGAACGTCTCCCTGGTTCTTACGTAAGCCACCTGCCTTTAGTTGTCCTGCAGGGCCGGTTCCGAACCCCTCATGGGATGTCGCTCGAATTTGCCGGGAATCATGTAGAGCGGCAGCAGCGCCAGATAGATGCCCAGGCTGATCTCGATGCTCCAGTAGCAGATAAAGATCGTCAGCGTTGTCACCAGGGGAACGAGCAGGAAGCGGAAGCGCACCGTCTCCTGATAGTCCGCCGAGACGAAATCGGCAAGCATGTTGGGCTGCGTACAGGCGTAGGCCCACTGCAGGAACAGAATCCAGCCGATGATCGCCAGATTTATACCGAAGAAGAGCGGCGCGATCTGCGTCTGCAGGAAGGCGTTCAGCACGCTCGTCGAGAAGGGCAGGAACGACACGAACATGAAGAACAGGATGTTGAGCCAGAGCAGCACGCGATCCGCGCGCCGAATGACGTGGTACATATTGTGATGGCCGATCCAGTAGACGCCCAGGCTGATGAAGCTGACCGCATAGGCGACGAACTTCGGCCAGAGCTTGAGCAGGGCGGGCAGAACGGCCACATTCGAGGCGTTGGACGGCAGATCGGGGACATGAAATTCCAGGACGAGCAGCGTCATCGCGATGGCGAACACGCCGTCGCTGAGCGCCTCGATGCGGTTCTTGCCCAGTTCAAAAGGTCGGTTGTCGTGTTCCATACTCCGGGTTCCTCGCAGCGTTCGATAAGGTGAGGTTCACTGTATCAAACCGGATTCGCGCGGTCGAGTTCCCTCTTTTTGCGCTTGTCGCCGTCCGAACGCAACCAGGCGGGCGGCTGTGGCGTTTCGGAAGTCGCCCACTCTCACCCTCTGGCCCCTATAGCATGGCCGGTCTGCTTCCGAAACGATGGGGGCCAGACCGCCCGACCCAGAGCAGGGGGAGGGAATAGAGCCTATGCAGGCAGCCCCGGCGCTTCCAGACGGGCCTTGAAAGGCCCGGAGGACAATACCGGGTAGGAAGTCCCGACCCTTCCGCCGAATTCTCCGGCAGTTTCCACGGGAGAATGTCCGCTTATGCCTGCTCTTGAAGAGATTGCTGTCACCTATCTCACGGAAATCCGCAGCCAGCGCGCCCAACTGCATACCACCGATGAACTCTCCTACCGGGACTTTCTCGGCAAGTTCCTGCGCGGCGCGGCGGCGGCGCTGGGCAAAACGGCGCAGTTCACCGGCGAAGCCAGGAAAATCACGTTCGGGCGTCCCGACTATGAGGTAACGAACGGGCTGCGGGTCATCGGCTACATCGGAGCGGAGGCGCTGGGAACACCGCTTACGCAACTCAAGGGCCATGCCAAGGAGCAGAACGAGCGGTTCCGGGCCAATCTGCACAACTTCCTGCTGACCAACCACACCGAATTTCGGCTCTACCTCGACAGCAAAGAGGTGGCGGCGGCAAAACTGCCCGACCCGCCCGCACACGGCGCGATTGCCGTTGCTGCTTCCGCCCTCGACGAACTGCGCCCCCTGCTCGAAACGTTCCTGGATGCCTCCACGCCCGCCGCCGTGACCCCCGAAGAGATTGCGAAGCAGTTGGCGCGACGCGCCCGCTTCCTGCGGGTGGCGGCGGATGCCATGCTCTCGCAAGACGACTCGCCGCTGCATCCCTACTGGAACCTCTACAAACAGACGCTTTTCGATGGCATAGACAGGGAGAAGTTCGCCGATGTCTACGCGCAGACCTTCACCTACGGTCTCTTTCTGGCGTGGCTGAATACCTCCGGCCTGATCTTCGACCGTGAAACGGCCCTGCGTGCCATTCCGAAAGCCGTGCCGCCCATCCGCACCCTGATGCAGTTCAGCGACATCGGCGCGCTGCCCGAACCGTTTCACTGGATCGTGGACGGCATCTGCTCCGACCTGGAAGCGGCGGACAGGGCGGCGGCGACACGGCACAGAATCGCGTTCGATGACCCGCTTGTTCATTTCTATGAACCGTTTCTTGCCGCCTACGACCCGACGCTGCGAGAACGCGCCGGGGTCTACTATACTCCCGACCCGGTAGTGGATTTCATCGTCCGGGCGGTGGACGACCTGCTGAAGCGCGATCTCGACAAAGGCGGTTTCGGCAAGAGGGAAGG
>DASRGL010000591.1:0-9189 GCA_035651115.1 Chthonomonadaceae bacterium | reverse complement strand
AGCCTGTCGCCTGCTCGATCTCCTGGGTGGAGCCTTCCAGGGTAAGCGCGATATAGGCGTAGTCTTCCGTCACGCGGGCGCGGCGAATATTCGTCACGACGTTGAAAAGCTTCCCCAGACGCCAGAGGATCGGCTGGTCGGCAGCCTTTCTGTCGGCGTTCAACTCGACGGTTACGACAGGCATCGGTCGGCAAGTCCCTCCTCGGACGATTAGCCGCCTGCAATCGCAGGGACAATCGAGACGGCGTCTCCCTCTTTGAGAGGCGTATTCTTCCCGTCGAGGAAGCGAATATCCTCCTCGTTGACGTAGACGTTGATGAAGCGGCGCAGTTCGCCCTGCTCGTCGGTCAGGCGCGCGGCGATGCCGGGGTACTGGCGATCCAGGTCGGCGATCAGCGTGGCGATGGTGCCGGGCGCCGCCGTGACGGTCTCCTGCTCGTTCGTGAATTTGCGTAAAGGGGTCGGTATCAGTACGTTGACAGCCATGATGTTTTGCTTCCTTCCTTAAGCGTGCGCGCCCGCCAGCAGCTTCTCGGTCTTGAGAACGGCGTCCAGCGAGGCCAGGTTCGGCTCAATGGCGACGGGCCGGCCCAACTGCCCGACGACGACCTCCTGCGTCTTGAGGCCGTTGCCGGTGATGGCGATGACGACGGTATCGTTGGGCTGGAAATAGCCCTGCTCCGTCAGCTTTTTCGTGACGGAGACGGTGACGCCGCCCGCCGTCTCGGTAAAGATGCCCTCGGTGCGACCGAGCAGGCGGATGCCCTCGATCACCTCGTCATCGGTCACATCCTCGGCCCAGCCGCCGGACTTGCGCACGGTGTCCATCGCCACATAGCCGTCCGCCGGATTGCCGATGGCAATGGACTTGGCGAGAGTGTTGGGCTTCTGCGGGCGGAACACTTCGGCCTTCGTCTTGATGGCCGTCGTGATGGGCGAGCAGCCGGTGGCCTGCGCCGCGTACATCTTCGTCGGCACGCCGTTCTCCAGCAGGCCAAGTTTGTCGAGTTCGTTCAGCCCCTTGTAGATCTTGCTGATGAGCGAGCCGCCCGCGCACGGCACGACGATATGATCCGGCGCGCGCCAGCCCAACTGCTCGGCGATCTCGTAGCCAAAACTCTTGGAGCCGTCGCCATAGAACGGGCGCAGATTGATGTTGACGAACGCCCAGCCGTACTTGCCGCCCGCCTCCGCGCAGAGCCGGTTGACCTCGTCGTAGTTGCCGCTGACGGAGAGCAGGTTCGTGCCGTAGATGAGCGTGCCGAGAATCTTGCCCTGCTCCAGATCGGAGGGAATAAAGACGTAAGAGCGGAAGCCGCCTTCGGCGGCATGGGCCGCGACGGAGTTGGCGAGATTTCCGGTGGAGGCGCAGGCGACCGTATCGAAGCCGAACTCGCGGGCTTTGGTCAGCGCGCAGGCCACGACGCGGTCTTTGAACGAGAGCGTTGGATGGTTGACGGCGTCGTTCTTGAGATAGAGATTATTCAGGCCCAGTTCGCGGCCCAGGCGCTCCGCTTTGACGAGGGGAGTCCAGCCCACGTTCTTGCCGACGGTGGGCGGCCCCTCGACGGGCAGCAGATCGTGGTAGCGCCACATGGAGGGCGGCCCGGCGGCGATCTTCGCGCGCGTCACCTTCGGCTTGATCTCCTCCCAGTTCAGCACGACCTCCAGCGGGCCGAAACAGAGTTCACAGACATGCACCGGCCCGGTCGGATACTCTTCCCCACATTCCCGGCATCGCATCCCCAGCACTTTCGGCATTCTCGTCTTCCTCCCTGCGGGCCTCTTTTTGCGCCCGCGTCTCCGCTTCCAAAGGCGGCAGCCAAACCAATAAAGCCTCTCGTCCGCCGTACAGGACGAGAGGCGTGTGCCTTCGTGGTTCCACCTGAATTCGCCGCGCCCTCGCGGACGCAGCCTCAGCGGGTGCGCCAGCCGTGCGCGTTCGCACCGCCTGACACCCTAACCCTGTAACGGGAGCCCCCCGGCGTCCCTTACTCGGCTGGCGCCTTTCACGGACGCGGCTCAAAGGCCATTTCGGCAGGTTCGCTCATACCGGCTCGCACCAACCCGGCTCGCTGTGATCGCGCCGCCCGCTTACTCCACCTTCTCGACGCCTTGACTTTCGGTTCGGCTGCTACATAAAGGAGCAGACCTGTCCAGTTTATGAACGTGGAGCGATTATACACGCCAGACGGCTTGCTTGTCAAGCGGCTGGCAAGAGTTTTTGCGGCGCGCTGGAAAGAGGCGCTATCCTGCGCCGCCGGATTCCCGATGCGCCGTCCGGCTGCCATCGGGAGGGCCATCGGTCAGAGAGTGCGCAGGAGCAGCCAGGATCTTTGCAAGTGCGTCCGCCACCTGCCCCAGGTTTTGAATAACGATGGACTGAATATCGGTAGGCATCGAGATGCCTTCCCGGTCGAAGGCTTCTTTGACCTGACGCATGCACGCGCTGCCGACTTTCAGATAGTCCGCGCGTTGCGACTGCGTGTAGAACCGCATCCGTAGATTGACGGTCGAGGCCGCCAGTTCGTCCACGAGAACATCAGGGGCTGGCTTCTCCACGACGCCATCCGTTTGGCGCATCGCTTTCAGCGCCACGCGCTGCGCCTTTTCGATGTCGTCGTCGTAGCCGATTCCGATGACGAATTCTCGACGGCGGTAGGGACTGGCTGTGTTCGAGGTGACGACCGACGTGAATACATCGCCATTCGGAATGATGACCAGGCGATTATCGTAGGTGCGCAGATAGAGGGCGCGCAGTTCGATGCGCTCCACCGTTCCCTCGAACTCTTTGACGACGATCTGATCGCCGAGATGGAACTGCCGTCCGAGCAGCAGCATCAGCCCGGCGAAGAAATGGGAGAGAATATCCTTGAAGGCGAAGCCCAGCACGAACCCGGAGATACCCAGGCCCGCTGCGATGCTGCTGCTGTCCAGGCCGAGCGTGGAGAGTATCGCGATCAGCCCGATGACCCAGGTTCCATAGAAGGCGACAGCGCGCAGCAGTTGTCTCAGGTTGGCATCCGTATGCGTGCGGGAGACAATTGCTTTGACGATCCAGCGGTTGAGGCGCGCGAACAGCCAGAACAGTATCCAGAGGACGATAGCCCCTGCCAGACGCGGCAGCCAGCGCACGGTCGAGACGATCAGATCGGTAAAGGAGTTGCGGATCAGGATGCCCGCGCCGCGCAGGGGATTGGCACGGGCGGAGCGTGCGTCGGCGACCGCCATCGCCAGTTTGCCGCCCCAGAGCAGCGCCAGCTCCTCGCGCGTCGAAAGCGCCTCTTCCGCGTCGGCATCTGTCACGGTGAGGATCGGCTCGCCACCGAGCGTGATGAGGGTCTCATTTTTGCGGGAGGCAATGTCCTGTCGGGTAAAGGGGCGTACCGGTTCGTTGCGGGCAATGAGGGCTTCCAGGCGGCGATTGATTCCTTCAGCGCGCTGAAGCGCCGACATCGTCGGCGTTCCCGCCACCTCGAAAATCTTCCGGCCCTCGACACGCACGGGCGCGTGCAGGAGCGGGGCCGGTTCCGGGGCTTTGCCGTTCGCCTGGCCTGGCTCCTGTCCCCGCGCCGCCGCGCTGCCTATCCACAACAGGGCCAGCAGCGCCATGCGGATGACATGTTTGCCTCTTGTCATTCCCTTATCGCTCCCTCGTTGCCGCCTGCCGGATCGTTATCGCCCCAGCGTTTCCTCTAGCTCAGACGTGTCGTCCCAGAGGAACTGGGTTGCGTTGCATTCGCGTGTGATGACGGTACGAATGCGCAGTGTCAGATCGTCCCGACCGAGAGCCTGTCTCAGTTTGGCCTGTAAGCGACCGCAGGACTCCGGGACGATGACCCAGGGCGCGCGCACCAGCGCGATCAGCGTCGTTCCTGCCTGAGAAGGCTGTATCTGCAACTCGACCAGGCTGGCCGCTCCGTTTTGCTCGATTTCCTGGCGCAACAGACGCTTGCTCCGGGTGAGAAAGGCTTCTCTGGCAAGCGCCCGCTCGAAGCTGTAGGTCAGGAACAGCGCCAGCGCGCCCAGCAGGAGCGCGCTCGGCGCGAACCGCCGCAGATAGCTGCGACTCTGTTGCCGGAGACGCGCTCCGTAGCCTGCCAGCCACAGCGTCAGAGAGGTGACGCTTTGAATGGCGACAATGTTCGTCAGAAATAGCAGGAACGCGCCGCCGCCTGCCCGGTAGAGGCCGCGCGCCACGCAGATCGCGCAAGTGCAGAGCGGCGGAACCAGCGCGGTCGCTATCGCAACGCCGACCAGGCCGGCGCTGATACGCGGCGAGATTGTAGCGTAGGCTCCGGCAGCGCCCGCCGCCAGCGCGATCGCCAGATCGAGAATGTTCGGGGTGGTGCGGGCGGTTATCTCTTTGCCGAGAGGAAGATCGGCGTGAATCCTGCCGATGAGAAAGGCGATGGTCAGCACCAGCACGCTTCCGCCGACTTCGGCCAGCAAGGATTTGCGCAGAAGCGTGTTATCGCCTTCCACGAGGGCCAGCGCCATGCCGGAGATCGGTCCCAGCAGCATGGCGATGATCATCGCGCCGATGACGACCGCCGTGCTGTCCTGGAGCAGGCCGTAACTGGCAACGACGGCGGCGAGGGAGTTCATGAGGGCATAGGCCGGTGTGAAAGCAGCCATCTCACGGATTTTTTGACGTATGGATGCCCGGAGATCGGTAGGCTCTATGGACGTACTCAGTGTGGAATACCTCCTTCGGTTAAGATGTCAATCCTCTGGCTGGGGCTGTGGTAGTTCGCCCAGGCGGCGTAACAGAGGGGATATCGTCACCCCCTGCACAATGATAGAGAAAGCGACGACAGCGAAGGCCGTGATAAGGATGGTTTCCCTCTGCGGGGCCTGCGGTGGCAATCCCGATACCAGCGCCAGGGCCAGCGCGCCGCGCAGACCGCCCCAGATGAGGATAGTTTGATGGGTTCTCTGAATGCGCCAGCGCGAGAAATGAAAGAGCGCACTGGAGAGAGAGACCGAGGCCGCCCGTCCAAAGAGAACCAGCGGGATCGCGAGGAGGACGGCCCGCCAGACCAGTCCGAAATGCTGGTGCGCTTCATGCATACCTATCAGGAGGAAGATAAGCGAATTTGCCACGAACCCGGCATACTCCCAGAAGGAGTCCACGGCCTCGCGGCCCTTCTCCGAAAGCGCCCCCATCGGCCCGACATTGCCCATGAGCAGACCTGCCGTCAGCGTTGCCAGCACGCCGGAACCATGAAAATTTTCGGCCAGGAAGAAAGAGCCATAGGCGGCAACGGAGGTGAAGGTGATTTCGGCAAGATGGTCTTCGGTACGCCCGGCCAGCGCCAGCAGGAAACCGCCGACGAGCGCGCCACATAACAGGCCGAGGCTAATGACAAAAAAGAACGACCGCGCCGCACTGTAGACGGTCACGGTTCCACCCTCGGCGATTGCCAGCGCGATATTGAAGGCGACGGCCGCCGTGCCGTCGTTGAAGAGGCTCTCTGCCTCGACCAGTCTATGCAGTCGTCCCGTGATTCCCTGTTCCTTGAAGAGAGCAATGACGGCGACCGGGTCGGTCGCGGAGATGAGTACGCCAAAAAGCAGCGCCGAGGCCGCTTCCCATCCAGCAAAGACGCGCATTCCGAGCGTGATGACCCCCGCGGAGATCAGGACGCCGACAGTCGCCAGGATAAGAATGACCAGGAAGTCTTTCCGTAGGTCCTGCCAATGGAGGCGAAAAGCAGCATCGAAGATCAGGGGAGGCAGCAGGGCGCGAAAGATCAGCTCTTTGGTCAGGGGAAGCTCGAAGGAGATGGGTAGGAAAGCCAGCGCGCCGCCCGCCAAAACCAGCCCGACAGTATAGGGCAGGCGCAGGCGGCGCGCCAGGATGGCGACAATCGCGGCAATGAGGAGTAGAAATTCGATATTCTCGACGTTGAATCCCATGGCGTCGCGACCCCCAGAGAGCCGACCTACATCCGAGCGCGCAGGTACTCCGCCGACTTTTTCAGGCCCGCCTGCTTGTCGCTGTCGGGGTTGCCGCACTCCAGAGCCATGTACGTATCGAAAACCGGCGTCCCATTCCCTATACGCAAGCAAGACGGCCTTCCTTTGCAAAGGCGGCTCATGGACGCCAGTCGAAGGCGACGCCGAGGAAGTCGCCTGGACGTGAGCGCATCATCTCGTAGGCTTCGGACGCCTGTTCGGGGCGGAACGTGTGCGTCAGCAGGGGCGCGAGGCGCATCTTGCGCTCGGCCAGCCAGTCTATCGCGCGCTGATTGCCCTCTCTGTCCATGCCGCAGGCAATCGCAATCGTCGGGCGGCGCATGTGGGCGCGGTGAAAATCGAACGCGACGTCGCCGGGATACCAGCCCTGCAACAGCACTTTGCCGAGCGGACGCACGAGTTCGATGGCCTGTCGGATAAGGTCTTTGTTGCCGCTGGCCTCCACGACGAGATCGGCTCCTTCGGGACTGCGCCGCCGTACCTCCTCGGCCAGGTCGCCGTCCGCCTGCGGGTTCCAGACCGCATCCGCGCTGTAGCGTTTCGACAGTTCCAGGCGGTTGGGCGCGATGTCGGCTGCCAGCACCTTCGCACCTCGAATGCGCGCGATCTGCGCCGAGGTCTGCCCGATGACGCCCTGCCCGATAACGACGCAGAACTCTCCGGGCTGCGGAGAGACCTGCCGCAGGCCGCGCTCGGTCACGGCGGCCAGTGCGGAGAGCGCGACATCCTCCGGCTTCAGGCTCTCCGGCACGCGCACCCAGTAGCCGCACGTCGGATTCCCGGATGTATCCACGACCGCCGTTTCCAGATGCGAACCCATCCAGTTCCCCTGACTGTAGGGAGCAGGCAGGCGGGCCTGTGTGAAGAAGAGACGCTCGCCGGGGCGCACAGCGGATCCGCTCCCGGCCTGGCGCACCACGCCGACCGCCTGATAGCCCGGCACGCAGGGGAAGGTCGTGTCGCCAGGCGGACGCTTCCCGGTCAACGCCCAGACCTCCGTTCCTACGCTGACGCCGCTCAGTTCCACATCCACGAGGGCGTCGGCAGGCTCCATCGGCGGCAGTGCGATGGTCTCCAGCGCCGCCACGTTGACGGCAGGGAAGACGATAGCGTGTGTCTGCATTGTTGGCAACTAATAGCGGTAATAGAGATGCTTTCGCATAATACAAGGGGTCTGACCTTGATTATCCCTTGCGTTTACATTGGCACCATTTTCGATTAACAACCGGGCAATCTCTGGCCTATTAAATTGTGATGCAAGGCATTAAGGCTGTTTCTCCGTGTTCTCTATCACGCACATCAGTTTGTACTCCTTGAGCAAGCAATTGGGATGTTAATTTAACATCTCCAAGAATGATTGCATCAAGCAGATATAGATTTATCTGGCTAATTCGCCTACTGTTGCGCATATCAACATCCTTTGGAAAGTTACTCCAAGTATACCCGGGTATACTGGAAGCAACTTTCCAAAAGTATCTTACCCTTAATGTGTAATGAATCGCTCAGATTGGAGGAAGGCTTGTCTGCACACCGAATTGCTACAACAACTCTTTGCCCGGAGGTGCTGTCATGCAATTCGATCTGTCCGTCGAAACCTTCCTCACCGTATCATACCTCTAGTTTCCGGTAAAGTCGTGCAGACATTCGTTTGGGTTGGACATCAGAGGATGTATAAAGACCTTGCCCGGCGAATGCATTCGCCGGGCGACTATACTATGCGAGAGGAAGATGATTCCTGTTCAGCGCATTGCGATGCTTCTCAGTCCCCTCGGTCTGCTGGGGTGGGCGGCGGGCGGCACGGTCGGACAGAGCGCCGCGCCGGAGCCATTGGCACTCCAGGCCGCAAAACTGATGCAGGCCAGATGCGTCGCCTGCCACAACGTCAAGGTGAAATCGGGCGGTATAGACCTCTCCTCGCGGGAGAGCGCATTGGCCGGAGGCGCGTTCACGCCCGGCGATGCGGAACGCAGCAAAGTCGTGCGGATGACGCGGGCAGGAAAGATGCCCCCGACCGGGAAACTCCCGGAAGCCGAGACCGCGCTGCTGGCGCGCTGGATCGCGGAGGGCGCGCCCTGGTCGGCTTCGGCCCAAAGCCAGGAGTCGCCGCTCTGGTCGCTGCTGCCGGTGCGCCGCCCTGCTGTTCCCCGCACGCGCTACGATGCGCTCGCGCAGAACCCGATAGACCGGTTCGTGTTCGCGCGGCTGGCTGCCGCAGGGCTGCGGCCCGCGCCGCCTGCGGACAAACGGACGCTGCTGCGCCGCGTCACGATGGATCTGACGGGCCTGCCGCCGACGCCTGCGGAGAGAGACGCTTTCCTCAAGGACACCCGCCCCGACGCCTACACAAAAGTCGTGGATCGCCTGCTGGCCTCGCCCGCCTACGGCGAACGCTGGGGCCGTCACTGGCTCGATGTCGTGCGCTACGGCGAAAGTCACGGCTACGAGCAGAACCACCTGCGTCCGAACGCCTGGCCCTATCGCGACTATGTCATCCGCGCCTTCAACCAGGATAAGCCCTATCCGCAGTTTATCGCCGAGCAGTTGGCGGGCGATGTGCTGGGCAAGGGCGATCCCGATGTCGGGGCCGCGACCGGCTTTCTGGTGGCGGGCATCCACGATACCGTTGGCATCCAGACCGAAGAGGGGACGCGCCAGCAGCGCGCCAACGACCTGGATGACATCGTCTCCACGACCGGCGCGGCGTTCCTCGGCCTGACCGTCGGCTGCGCCAAGTGCCACGACCACAAGTTCGATCCCATTCCGCAGAGAGACTATTATCGTCTGACCGCCTGCTTCGCGGGCGTGCGGCACGGCGAGCGGTCACTGGTGACGGCGGCGGAGCAGGCGCAGGCGAAGCGCGAGACGGAGGCGCTGAGTTCCCGTATCCAGACGCTGGCGAATCAGATCAACGCGCTGGACACGCAGGCGCGCGAGAGCGTCCTGCGCCAGAGCGGGAAACCGGCCGGCACACGGCCTGCTGTCAACGCCCGCCGCAACGTGGACGATTTTCCGCCAGTGCAGGCGCGATTCGTCCGCTTCACCGTGCTTGCCACCCGCGACGGCACGGAACCCTGCCTGGACGAACTGCAAATCTTCGGCGCGGACACAGAACGCAACCTGGCGCTGGCTTCGGCAGGCGCGAAAGCGACCGCCTCCTCGCTGCTGCCCGGATTCGCCATCCATCAGATAGAACATCTGAACGACGGG
>DASRGL010000590.1:0-3664 GCA_035651115.1 Chthonomonadaceae bacterium | reverse complement strand
CAGAGGCGCGCGCCGCAGGTATATAGAAATAGAGCTGCTGGGCCGGGGGAGAAGGCCCGTCGCGCCTGACGCGCAAGACCCGCTCCCGGCCTCTCGCCAATGACCCGGCCTCTCGGCAAGAGTGGATGCTACTATTGCCATCCTGCCTCCTTCTGCTCTGCCGCTCTCCTGCTGCTACGGCTGGCATGGCGCTGTGTTCGACGGTTTGCAGCAACTCCTTCCCACTCTACTATCCATGAAAGGATTGCCACAATGACCCAACCGTTTTGCAGGCTGCGCCGCTTCGACCTCATCAAATCGTCTCCGGCGCGAAGACCGGCAGCGGGCCGATTCGCGGCCCGCGTGGCGGCGCTGGCCGCCTGCGCCCTCGTCGGGGCGGCGGCCCGTTCCGACACGATCCCGCTGGCGGCGCTGGACCCTAACCTTCAGGTCACCACCGTCGTCAGCGGGCTGGACCAACCGATCGGAGTCGTCTTCCTGGCAGCCAACGACATGCTGGTGCTGGAAAAGGCTTCCGGGAAAATCAAGCGCGTCATCAACGGCGTCGTCCAGGCCGCGCCTGTCCTCGACCTGGCGGTGAACTCGAACTCCGAGCGCGGCCTGCTGAGCCTGGCGCTGCATCCCGACTTCCCCACGACGCCCCAGGTCTTTATCCGGTGGACGGAGAGCAGCGCCGGAGCCGACAGTACGGTCATCAGCGAGGTTCCCCTGCTGGGCAACCGGGTAGATCGCTTCCTCTGGAACGGCTCCACGCTGACTTTCGACCGGAATATCATCCTGCTGCGCTCCCGGCAGAATGGCAACGTCCCCGTTCCCGGCCACGAAACCGCCGCGACCAACGCGAACGAGAACGGCTTTCAATTTCGGCGTGGACAATGTCAGTCTGTCTGTCCAGGCCGTCCCGGAACCGTCGTCTCTGTGGATGGCGGGAGCATTGATTCTGGCCTGCGGCGGGCCGCTCGGCCTGGCCCGTGTCCGCCGCCGCGCCGGACCGACGCTCTGCGTCTGAGAAACAGCAAGCCCGTCTCCTTCTAGCGAGGAGACGGGCTTGATTCTGTCGAGCCTGCGCGATAAACCGGCAATAACGAAGAGGAGAGCCGCGCGTTGTTCAGCGGCAGCGCCGACGCAGATAGCCCAGTCCGGCGCACAGCCCACCGGCAAAGATCGGCAGAGACGCCGGGCCCGGGACGGCGGCAACCGTATAACTGATGAAAAGCGAGGGCCGGTTGGCGGCGACGGGATTTTCGCGCGTGTCGAAACGCTTGGCGGTCGAAGCGGCGCTTTCGTTGCCGATCACCGCCCAGCCGAAGTTGGTGGAAGGGTTATCCACCCAGCCCTGCACGTCGGCCACCAACTGCGGCGTCGAGGCCCAGGTGTAGGAACCGACGCCGCCGACGGTGCGCGTCGCGCTGGCGGCGCTGGCAAAGTCGCCGCCCGGCGTCGCCCACGTCTGGGTATTGTAGAACCGATGGATCCAGGTGGCATCGTTGGTCGTTGCGGGCGCGCCTGCCCCCTCCTGGCCGGTGGCGTTGGACGTTCCTTCGCCCCAGTCGGCCAGCACGCGGTAGAGCGAGATCGTTTCCGACCCGGAGACCGTCCGCGACATCGAGAGGGTCAGCGCGACGCTGTCTATCTTCGCGCCGGTCGGTATCGCGCTGAGATCGAACGCCAGGAGCCCGCGCCGTATCAGTCCATTGCCTGTCTCGCCCGCAAAGAAGTTCGCCCCCGCGCCATTGCTGAGGCTGCCCGTCGCGTCCTCGTACAGCGTGTTGTCTTTGCTGCTCACCAGCGTCAGCGTCTGGGCGCTCGCGTGCGAGCCAGCGGTCAGGAGAATCAGCAGCGCGGCCATCGCGAGATAGCCGCCGCGTCCGTCTGTGCGCCCCACCGGGCCGGATAGCGGTCTCATCTTTGTCCTCCCTGAGAGATTCTGTTCCACCCGATACGGAAAAGCGGCCAGATCGTTCCACGTGCGTGCGCCGAATAGGGAAGCGATGGCGCGCCGTTCGATCTACTGATAAATACCAGGCCATTCGCCCTCTGTCACACGCGAACGCTACGGTCGGGAGGAATTTTAGATTTCAGGGAAGCGGGCTTGCAGGCAGCGCCTTTGCCGCCTGCGCCTGCTGCGCGGCAGGAGGCGTCGCCGTCTTCTTCTCGCCATCCTGGATGACGCCGAAATGCAGCAGCGCAAGCAGCAGGAGGCCGAGCAGAATGCGGTAGACGATGAAGATACCGGTGTTGTGGCGGCGCATATAGCCCAGAAACCAGTGAATGATGGCGTAGGCGGAGACGGCGGCGACAAGCGTCCCCAGCGTGTATGGCACGATTTCCGCCTTGAGATCGGGCTGCCGCAGCACATCGGTGATCAGCTTATAAATGCCCGCCGCCGTGATGACCGGCACGCTCAGGAGGAAGCTGAACCGCGTGGCGCTCTCCCGATCCAGGCCCAGAAACATGCCCGCCGTCATCGTGACGCCGGAGCGAGACGCGCCCGGAACCAGCGCCAGGGTCTGCGCCCAACCGATAGCCTGGCTGTCCGGGAAGGTCATCTGTTCGAGCGATTTGTTGCGCTTGCCCACCCACTCCGCCAGCCACAGGAACAGCGCCAGCAGAATGAGCGCGCCCGCAATCACGTAGAGGCTGCGGAACTCCCGGTCAATATGCTTCTCCAGCAGCTTGCCCAGGATCAGCGCGGGGATCGTCGCGAAGACCGTGAACCAGCCGAGGCGGGCGTCTATGTCGCCGGGGCGGAGGTTCGCCGGAGTTCGGGTGCGCAGGATGCCGCGAATATAGCGGGCCAGGTCGTGCCGGAAATAGGCGATGATGGCGACCACCGGCCCCAACTGCACCACCGCCGAAAACGCCGCGCCGGGATCGGGCATACGCAGCAACTGCGGCACGATCGCCATGTGCGCCGTGCTACTGATGGGCAGAAACTCGGTCAGACCCTCCACCAGCCCGATCAGAATCGCCTGCCACCCGGAAATCTCTCCTGTCAAGAACAACCTCTTGCCTCCCTTGTCATGCGGATGCGTTCTCCTTCCGGGCCTTGTTGGACTGCCGGGCAGGGAACGCGCTGCCGTGAGGAAACGCTGCGGAAATGCCCGGTAGACTCAGCGTGCCTGCGCCCGTCAGAAGTTCCCGGACTCTTCCTGCAAGAAGTATACCCATCCGGGCGGCGGGACTATTCTTCGGGAACAGATCGGCGGAACGGCCCGACATCTTCCGCCATCCCCGCCGCGCGCCGCCGCACAGAGCCAGCAGAGTTTTTTGACGCACCGATTGACAGCAGCCTTGCATTTCTGTATACTTTAGCAGGTTTATCAGGACGCAACGCAACGTTGCGCGCATTTATTGACACATACTGAGAACACCGGAGCAGGAAGGGTGGCAGGCTTTTGGAAAAAATCTATATCCGGGGCGGACAGCCGCTAGAAGGTACGGTAGAGATCGGAGGCAGTAAGAACGATTCCCTGGCGATTATGGCGGGCGCGCTGCTCATACCGGGCAAGACGGTACTGCACAATGTGCCGCGCCTCCGCGATGTCTATACCCTCCTGGAGATATTTCAGCATCTGGGCGTGGCCTCTCGCTTCCGCGAGGACGGCGCGCTGGAGATAGATGCGACCCATCTGACGACGACGGAGACGCCGCACGAACTCGT
>DASRGL010000589.1:0-2497 GCA_035651115.1 Chthonomonadaceae bacterium | reverse complement strand
CAGTTCTCGATAGAGACGCTGTACGGCGCGCAGGTCATCGCTGGCAAGCGGCTGCATCAGGTGGCCCTCATGCCCAGATCACGCAGTTCTTGCCCGAACGCTTGGCGCGATAGAGCGCCTCGTCCGCGCGCTGCACCAGTTCGCCGGGGTTGAGCGCATCTTCCGGGTAGGCGGCGACGCCGACACTGATGGTGCGGCGGATGATCTGGTCATCAATGACGATGCACGCCTGCGCCTCGACCGCGCTGCGAATGCGTTCCGCCAGGCGGCAGGCGTCGTCTTTGGCCGTCTCCGGCAGAATGATGACGAACTCCTCGCCGCCGTAGCGCCCGACATGATCCACCGTGCGGACATTGGCGCGCAGGATGGTGGCGATGCTGCGCAGCAGTTGGTCGCCCTGCGGATGGCCGTAGGTGTCGTTGAACGTCTTGAAGCTGTCCACGTCCAGCATCAGCACGGAGAGTGCGCGATGGTAGCGCGCCGAGCGGCGGACCTCTTCGCCGAGCAGTTCCTGCATCCGGCGATGGTTCCACAGCCCGGTCAGGCCGTCCGTCGCCGCCTGGCTGTGCATCTGTTCGCGCACCAGCACGTTCTCCAGCGCGACCGCCGCCTGCGGGACGAGCGAGGCCAGCCGCGCCACGTCCGCCTGGGTGAAAGGATGGCTGACAGGCCGAATCCAGTGCGCCACGCCGAGCAGGCGCGCATGGACGATGATGGGATAGAGCAGCCACGCGCCGGACGCCGTCTCGCGCCGTCCCCGGCGCGGATCGCGGGCGGCATCGGCGACCAGGCGTGGACGGATGCGCGCCGCCGCATGGCCGATCAGCCCTTCGCCGAACATCGCCTTCTGCCCGGCAAAGACGCCGCTATTCGGCAGCGCCGCCGCCGGAGTCAGTTCGCCCGTCTCCTGGTTCATCGTCCAGACGAGGGCGCGTTCGGCGGTGACGAGACCCTGCGCGAGGGTGAGGAAGCGTTGGAGGAGCGCGTTTGGATCAATATCGGTTTCGGGATCGGCGATGCTGGCGCGACCCATCGCCTCGGCGGTTTCGAGTTGACCGCGCAGGCTGGCGACTTCCAGCGTAAGGCGCGCGACCTGCCCGCTCAGCGTCAGCAGCAGCAGCAGGGGCAGTCCGACTTTCAGGCCGAGTGTTGCGCCGAGCGGAGCCAGCAGCACGACCGGAAGCATCCCCAGCAGGTAGACCAGGGCCAGCGCGCCCAGCCGCCTGCGAGAGCGGGAGAGCTGCCAGCGCGAACGCAGCGTGTTCAGGTGCGCGCCCGCCGTCAGCAGACCGTTCGCCAGCAGGAACGCCAGTGCGCTCAGCGTCGCCGCCGCCAGCAGATTCAGAGGGGCTGCGCCACTGGCAGGCAGCCCGAATCGCGCGCCTGCCAGCCGCAGGGCGGCGCTGCCGAGAAAAGCGGAGAGCGCCAGTTGCGCGCCCTGAAAACGCACATAGCCGCGCGAGTCGCCGAGTTTCTGCCCGAAGCGCGCGTGGAGCAGGCAGGCCAGCAGCACACCGAGCGCCGCCGCTTCCGCGCCCATCCAGAGCGTGGCGGCAAAGACGAGGGAGGCGGTGAAGGTAAGAGGGCGTTCGCGCGTCCAGGCGACCGGAACCAGCCGGGCGAGCAGCACAAGACCGACGACCGTCATGGCCGCGCCCAGCGTCGCCATCGAGAGGCCGTCCTCCCAGACGCCCCAGGCCAGCAGCAGGAGGGCCGCTGCCATGACGCCGCCGCGATAGAGGGACTGGAACGAGGAGGTCTCCGCCGGGAAGACCAGACTCATTCGGCTGCCGCGCGCAGGCAAGGAATGGCTGCGAGAACGCGACGGGAACCGCAGGCCGATACGGACGCGCTTGCGCGGGCCGACCGTCGCTGCCGGGGGACTCTGTTCCTGTTTTGCGCTTGCCTGCCTGCTCTGCCTGGAAGAGTTCACGGATACGTCCCCATCTTTCTGTGGACGGCGGGAACAAAACCGCGCCCGAATGCGATAGACTCAGCAACAGACCGTTCCTGTCGGCACATTATATCAAAATCCCCCCTCCAATTCAAGGGTCTGGCCGCTTTCTTCCGGGAATTTCGCCGGTCCCGTTCCTGCGTGGCGGCGCGGCCCTTTCTGCCGTTGCGAGAAAATCCCCCGTATGTTATACTTGCGCGTGAACTCACCTGAAGGAGTGTCTGACCGATGTCCTCTCTGATTCCTTTGCGCCGCCTGTCCGTTCTGGCCGGACTGGTCGGCATTCTTGGCGCGTCGCTCTCCGGCTGTGGCGGAGGAGGCGGGGGCGGAGGCGGCAATCCCGGGCCCGGCCCCGGCACGGGACGCGCCGCCTGCACGCAGAACGCGCACCAGGCCGGGCGGCCGTTCTGGACCATTCTGGTCTTTATGAACGCGGCGAACAACCTCCAGCCCGACAGCCTGCTCAATATCGCGCAGATGGCTTCGGTCGGCTCCGACGCCAATATCAATATCGTCGTGCAGTGGAAGCAGGCCAACTGCGCG
>DASRGL010000588.1:0-24366 GCA_035651115.1 Chthonomonadaceae bacterium | reverse complement strand
GGTTCAAATTCGACACAGAACGCATCTACGTCGCAGAACAATTCGAGTAAACTCATGGTACGGGTCTCCTGAGGGGTCTTTGGTGTGGTAACCGAAAGATACCCTATTCTCAGGAACCCGTGCCTTATCCCGAACTCACGTCACGTTATATTGCCGCTGCCCTTTCTCTTTTGCAGTCGGCCCGGCAAGACGGCGTCGTGCTGCTGCGTGTCAATGTCGCCCTCAAGCGGCTGTTGCCCCGGATGCGCGAGGAAGATGCGAACGCGCTGACAGATGATCAGGGCAAAACTCTCCTTTCTCTCCTGGAATGGCCGTACTTCGATACCGAGTTGTCGCTATGTATCCTGAAGGCTTAGAGCAATATGGCGATGAGGGAGCAATGCCTGCTGTGGCTGTTCTTGCCAAGTTTGGATTTCTGCATAACTTCGAATTCGGTAGCAGATATAGAAGGGGCGATCTAACTGAGGTGACGCGAGAGAATCTGCAACTGATACGGCAGGCGGCGCGGGAGTGCCTGAACCAACTGTCTCTGCGCGCGGAGGAGGCGAAGCAGGCGCAGACGCTTTTGCGCCCTTCCGACGCCTCTACCCTTGCCGCGCCGGAAGTTTTGCTGCGGCCAGCCGCGCCTACTGCCGATACGACAGCGCCGGAGGAACTGTTGCGTCCCTCCGGTGGAACGCTTCCCGTTCAAGAGTCTGCCCTGCGCTCTGAATGACAGGAGCGCCGCCTCGTCTCTTGTCGCGATTCCGATCTTGACAATCCGCCGATTCGAGGATGTTTCCCCGCCGCCTCCAGGACTATAGTCAGATACCCCTGGCTAAAGCGCAGGCGGCTCACGCCTGGTCGCTCTCGGAGCCGACCGACACAAGAGGCGGCCTGACATTCCGCCCGTACCACACCGCTCACGCGGGGGCCCTCTCTGATTTCTCAGAGCCTTCTGGCTGTTCTACGCTCTGCGAAGGCGTGTGGCAGAGCAACCTCCTACAGCAACTTGTCAGGGAGCGATAACCGTTTCCGCCGACGTTGCGGAGATCAGCCTTTGCTCTACTCTGTATACTACCCGACAGGAGGGCAAACCGGAAAGCCGGTTACCACAAAAATCGGACGAAAGGAGGAGGCAAGGAGAGACGGCATTCGGCCTGGGAGCCGAAGCCTGAACCGGATGGCCCTTCCTCCCCTGCCTGAAGTCAGGGGTCTCCTTGCCATGTTTTTATGAAGGGCAGTTCGAGGTCGGGCATCCTGTGGACACCATCCTCCATGTCGCCAAAGACAGGGGAGCGGAACTGATTGTATTGGGCAGTCGCGGCCTGGGTGGGTTCCAGCGCCTGTTGCTGGGGAGCGTTTCCGATGGCGTTCTCCACCATGCCCCTTGTCCCGTACTCATCGTGCGTTGACCGCAGAGGGCGATCCGGGCAGCACAGCCGATCCCTCGTCTGCCCTTTTTCTTGCTCAGCCTCTGGCCTTGCCTCCTACTGGACGCAAAGTGAGGCGGGGTTTGTGCGCGAACCGCAAGCCCTATCCAGAACTTCTGTCCACCCGGACCGAGCTTTTGCGCAGGACTCGGCGGCCCTGGCGACAAACTGCATGGTACGCAGATCATCGTGAACCTGCGGGCTGTCGCACAGGAGGTCCTGGGATGAAGACGCGCGATTTCGCGATTGATACCGACATTCATGCCGTGCTGGATGCCCGGCGCGTCCTCGGGTTCCTGCCCGAACCCTGGCGCACCCGCTACGCCAGCGGCAGCCGGGGGCCGGGACACCTCGGCTACTGGAACCCCAACGGCGTCATGCGCGCGGATACGCTGCTCCCCGACGGCTCCCGCATCGAGAACTGTCCTGAAAATCTGGCCCGGCGCTTCTTCGATCCCTACCACATCGCCTATGGCGTTCTCAACGCGGGCAACCAGCATATCGGCCTCTCGCCCGAACCCGACTATGCCGCCGCCGTTCTCTCCGCCGAAAACGATGTCATCGTCCACGACTGGCTGCCTGCCGACCCGCGATTTCGCGCCTCCCTGACCGTCTCGCCTGCCGACCCGGAACTGGCCGCCCGCGAGATCCATCGTCTGGGCGATCATCCCGGCATCGTGCAGGTGCTGATGCCCAGCGGCGCGCGCCTGCCCTACGGCCAGCGGTTCTACCACCCGATCTATGCCGCTGCCGTCGCGCACGATCTTCCGGTGGCGATCCATCCCGGCTCGGAAGGGGTCGGCATCTCCGGCCCGCCGACTGCCGCAGGCTATCCCAGCAGCTATTTCGAGTGGCACACCGGGCTGGTGGGCAGCTATATGGCCCATCTGATCAGCCTGGTCACCGAGGGCGTGTTCGTCAAGTTTCCCACCCTCAAGTTCGTGCTGATCGAGGGCGGGGTCGGCTGGCTGCCGCCGCTCTTGTGGCGCTTCGACAAAAACTGGCGGGCGCTGCGGCAGACCACTCCCTGGCTGGAGCGTCCGCCCAGCGAGATCGTGACGGAACACATCCTGCTGACCACGCAGCCGGTGGAGGAGCCGGAACGCCCGGAACATTTCCAGAGGATGCTGGAGATGTTCGACGCCGGGCGGATGCTGATGTTCTCCAGCGACTTCCCGCATTGGGACGGGGATACGCCCGACTTCTGCGCGCGGGCCTACCCGCCGCAACTGCGCCCGCGTGTGATGCGCGAAACCGCGCGCGAACTCTATGGCCTGCCGGAGATGCCCGATGCCTGAGACCACCGCCCCGGCTCCAAAGCGATACGCCGTCGCCCATGTCCACGAGCTTCCGCCGGGAGCGCGCAAGCTCGTCACGGTGGCGGGCCGTTCCCTCGGCGTCTTCAATGTTCACGGCACGTTCGTGGCAGTGCGAAACATCTGCCCGCATGAGGGCGGGCCGATCTGTCGGGGGCGGGTCGGCGGCACGACGCTGCCTTCGCCGCCGGGGGAGTATCGCTGGGGACGGGAGGGAGAGATACTGTCCTGTCCCTGGCACGGCTGGGAGTTCGACCTGTTGACCGGGCGGGCGCTGGCGCACGATCGGAAGCGGCTGCGTCTCTATCCGGTCACGGTGGAGGACGATACCGTCTTCGTGACGCTGTAAGGTCAGACCGGAAGCGATTCCACACAGGAGCCTATCTATGCAGCCCGAAAGCCGCAATACGCTCACACGACGCGAATGGATACAGCGTACCGGCGATCCGGCAGGCAAGGCGCACAGGGAAGCGGCGGGCTTGACTTTAAGCACCGACGTGGATAGCCCGCTTCCATATCCCTGTAGGACAGCGCCGGAGCCGAGAAGCGCTGGCTGGACGGTCTCTATCTCGATACCCCGGAGGAGTGGGACGATCCCTACCGTTTCTTCGGCTGGTGACGGCAGCGCGCACGCGACAGAAGGGGGCGGGCCTCGCTCTAAAGGCGTTTGCCTGCCTTCAAGAGGCCGCTCCGAGGAGGACGCAGATGAGCGAGAATAGATCGGGGCCGCGCAAGGTGATCGTGGGTACGGCGATGCACAATATGTTTCGTCCCTACCCCGGCCTGCAAACCCGGCTTGGAGAGCTTGCCAGCCTGGTTGACCGGATGGCGGAGGAGGCGGCCGCCCGATATGACGGCGCGCGTCTGGACATCGCCGTTCTGCCGGAGATGGCAGTCAATGGCGGGCGGGAAGGAACGGCAGCAGAGGTCTCCTATCCGCTCGACGGCCCCGTGCTGGAGGTGATGGGCGCGAAGGCCCGCGCGCGCCAGTGCTACATCGTCGTGCCGCTTTATCTTGTGGACAATCGTGAGAGGGGCCTCTACAGCAACGCCGCCGCGCTCGTGGATCGGCAGGGCCAGGTGGCAGGCATCTATCGGAAGGTCTTCGCAGTGGTCGCTCATGGTGCGGAGAACGCGGAAGGCGGGGTCATGCCCGGCACGGATTTCCCGGTTTTCGACTGCGATTTCGGGCGCGTGGGTATCCAGATATGTTATGACATGGCCTTCGACGAGGGATGGGAAGCGCTGCGCCGCAAAGGGGCGGAACTGATCGCCTGGCCCAGCCAGTGGCCGGGGCAGATCCATGCCGCCAGCCGCGCGCTGCGAGGCGGGTGCTTCGTCCTCAGCAGTACGTGGCGCAATAATGCCTCCCTGCTCGATCCCACCGGCCATCTCCTCCGCGAGATACGCGCGGATGGCGTCTTTGTTGAGCAGATAGACCTCGACTATGCGATTCTTGGCTGGCAGCCCACACTGCGGAACGGAGCCGCTTTCGCCGAGCGGTTCGGGGCGCGGGTCGGCTATCGTTATTCCGAGGTCGAAGACTGCGGCATCTTCTGGTCCAACGACCCGACGACGCCCATCGCCGAGATGGTGCGCGCGCTGAACCTGGAGACGAAGGCGGCGGAGTTGGAGCGATGCCGGAACGTCCTGACCCGACTGCGCGGCGGCCCGCCCGCCCTGAACTGAGGGGAAGAACGCGAGGAGGAAGGCAATGGGAAAGCGTGTTCGCGTGGGGAGCGCCAATGGAGGCAGTGCGATCCGCCGGGCGGTGAATATAGATTTCCGCCTGAAGCCGGAAGAGGTGACCGACCATGTGGAGCGGGCGCTGGGGATACTCGAGGGACTGGTTCGCAAAGGCGGAGAGGCAGGATGCGATGTCCTCGCACTGCCGGAGGATGCGCTGGGACTGGCCCCGTGGGAGGCGGCGCATTGGGAGGCGGTGGGTACTGTGCTTCCCCCGGCGGTCGCGCGGATGCTCGACCGCCTGGGCGGAGTGGCGGCGTCTTACGGGATGTACCTGATCTGCTGCTCCGATACTTACGAGCCGGACGGCGCGGTGTGCAGCACGGCCTTCTTCCTGGGGCGCGATGGGCGCGAGATCGGCCGCTACCATAAGGTCAATCTGCCGGTGCAGGAGCATCTCAAGCGGCCCGGAGACGGCTTTCCTGTCTATGAGACTCCAGACCTGGGCGGAGTGGGGATGCTGATCTGCTACGATATGATCTTCCCTGAGTCGGCGCGCTGCCTGGCGCTGGGCGGAGCCAACATCATTTTTGACCCGACAGAAGGCGGAGCGGCGTTCGGCGGCCCGGAGATCAGCCGCGCGGCCTATCGTACCCGTGCGGTCGAGAACTTCACCTATCTGGCGGTCTCCTGGGGCGGTTGGGGCGACAGCGAGGGCAGCCTGATCCTCTCGCCGCAAGGAGAGATTCTCGCCGAGGAGATGCGCCCCGGCGAAGTGGCGGTGGCCGATATAGACCCGTTCGACGGTCGCCAGAACCAGGACTGGGCGAATCGGCAGGAGGACATGCGGGCGCGCCTGTTCCGCGAGCGGCAGCCCAAAGCATACGAGAGGCTCACCGACCCGCGACCGCCGATCCTGGAGACACTCCCGGAGATAGTTCCCGGCCCGGCTCCTGAGATTGCCCGGATGATCAACCGCGCGTCAACGGTAGGACATCATCAGTACGAAGCTGCCGAGGCGCATCTGCGCGCGGGACGGCTCGCCGAGGCTGAGAAAGCGTTCGAGGCTCTCATCCGGGAGTATCCCGCGACCTGGTTCGAGCGTGTGTCGCGCGAGCGGCTGGCCTTGCTCCAGAAAACGGCTGAGGGCCGATAAGGTCGCCAGTTCCTCTGACGAATAGACACTGCCCGCGCCCGGAAGTTCCCGCAACGTGGAGGGTGATCCCATGGCAAAAAACGCGGGCAGCAGGCTGACCCACATTCTGCGTCTCCGCCTTTTACGCCTCCCCAACGGAGACCTCACTTCTGCGGAGGCCCGTGCAGCAATCGCGGCGGTTTTGAAGTGATCGCCCCGTGAGGCGGCCTCCAGCCTGGAGACTCTCTGTATTCAGGTCCTATTCCACTCGGACGATGAGCAAGCCAGATGACCCACCAGGCCATAGGTTTTCCGGGGCATTGTGCCGATAATCCAGTCCATGCTTATGAGTAGGGGAGGAGGACGGCAGCACCGTTGCACGCGCTACATATCGCCATTCTGGACGATGTCCCGATTATCTGTGAAATGCTGACCGAACTCTGTCGCGCGCAGGGCTATACGGTGGACAGCTTCTACAGTCCGATGGAGGCGCTGGCGGCCCTGGAGACCCGTGCCTACGATGTGATCGTCTCCGACATGAAGATGCCCGGCATGAGCGGCACGGAACTCTACGCGCGGATTCAGGCGCGCGACCCGGCGCAGGCCGCGCGAATGCTCTTTATCACCGGGGATGTGCTGACGGCAGAAACGCGGGAGTTTTTCGAGCGCACCGGCTGTCCCTACATTCCGAAGCCGTTCAAGGCGAAGGCGCTGCACGATAGCATCGCCGCCCTGTTGGAACGCTCTGTCGGAGGGGAGGAGGTCTAGGCCGCTGCGCGCAGCAGGTCGAGGAGGCGCTGCATGGGCGGCGGCAGGGGAACGGTGAAGCTCAAACGTACGCCGGTGCGGGGATGGTCGAAGGCGAGGGCGTAGGCGTGCAGCGCCTGCCCGCCGAGCGTGGCAATGGCCTGTTCGAGGGCCGCGCGGCGGGGAGCGGGGAATGCGTTCGCCGGGATTTTGCGCAGCCCGCCGTAGAGCGGATCGCCGACGACCGGATGGTGGATATAGGCACTATGAACGCGAATCTGATGCGTGCGCCCGGTCTGTAAGCGGGCTTCCAGCAGCGTGAAGGTCCCGGCGAAGCGTTCCAGAACGGTCAGTTCCGTCTGCGCCGGACGCGCGGTAAGGTGGGGAGCCGTGATGACCGCCATCTTCTTGCGGTCGGTGGGATGGCGTCCGATGGGCGCGTCTACGGTGGCCTGCGTGAAGTCGGGCGAACCCCAGACCAGCGCCTGATAGCGGCGCTGGGCCGTGCGCGCCTGTATCTGGGCCTGAAGCGCCTGGTGAGCGGCGTCGTTCTTGGCGACCATCAGCAGCCCGCCCGTGTCTTTGTCGAGCCGATGGACGATGCCGGGCCGCAGTTCGCCGCCGATGCCGGAGAGGTCGTCGGCGTGCGCCAGCACCGCGTTGACGAGCGTGCCGTGTTCGGCTCCGGGCGCAGGATGCACGACCATCCCGCGCGGCTTGTCTATCACCAGCACGTCCGCGTCTTCGTACACGACGGTCAGGGGAATAGGTTCGGGTTTTAGCTCTGTCGGCTGCGGGGAGGGCCGCTCGACGGTGATGGTATCGCCTGCCCGCACGCGATAGTTCGCCTTCTCGCGCCGCCCGTTGACCCGCACAGCCTCCGGCAGATCGAGCAGGCGCTGCGCCTCTGCCCGCGTCGCATCGCCGAGCGCTCCGACAAGGAAGACGTCCAGCCGCTGCCCCGCCTGCGCGGCCTCGACCGCAAACGCCATTTCGAGAGGATAATTCGCTGCCTCTCCTTCCTCGACGCACTCTTCCTCGGCTTCCAGCTTGAGCAGATCTCCTCGGCTCTTGATCCTCATCGGGGCGGTTCCCTTTGCTCGTACTCGTCACGGTCAGGCCAGCAACTCCTGCCAGTTTTCGACTTCGAGGAGGCGTTCGGCCAGTTGTTCCAACTGCTCCAGCGAGGTCATCGCCTCTATCGCTGATTGTGTCTGCGCATCCGGCGGGCCGAAACGCTTGCCGCCCTGCCGGAAGATCACTTCGCATCCCCTTCCAGCTTGCCTCTCTCTTCACCCCTCTTGATAATAGACTTCCTGCAAAAGTGGCCGGGTACTGAAAGTATCCGTCTCGGCGGCCAACGGCCAAGCGTCCTTCGTACGCGGCAAACAGACTTATGCAGGAAGCCTAATGGTCGGATAGGTGACCGAATCTTCCATTCCCTGCACTCCTTCCAACAGCTGCGCCGTGAACGCATCCGGGTAGTTCAATCCCATCAAGATATACGTGGCCGACCACAACTCCCGTGCCTCGGAAGGGGAGGCTTTCTGGCGAATGCGCGCCTGCATCTGCTGAATCACTCCGGGCAGTTGGGCGCGCGTCACCTGCGAGAGCAGAGCCAGGGGCAGCGTCGCCAATCGGCCCGACAGTATCGCCTCCGTCGGGCGCTCCCACACCCGTACTACGCGGTGGCGGAAATCGTGGAGGCGTTCCCCGTCTTCCGGGTCGGTATGGCGCACCGCGCCTGTCATCTGTGCGCTATCGGCTTTCTTGCGCAACAGCAGGAGAACGCTGCGCACCGGAAGCACGTGCCGATGGCGCAGCAGCACGTTGTAGAGCAGAGTCCGGTCGCCGAGCGTGGCGTCGTAGCCGGAGCGGGACTCCATAGGCGCCAGCGCGGGCGTGGGAGCGACGATCTTCAGCGCCTTGTCCGCCTCTGCCGTCAGCGTGGACAGATCGGCGTCAATGGCTTTGACCGTCTCGCCCGTCCAGCCGACACATTCGATCCAGGCGTGCGGTTGCGATTCGACCAGATGCTGGAGCGTTTCGTCAAAGGGATTGGGCATCCGCGCCTCCCTATTCAGTATGCCGTTTTCCTCTCTGACTGTCAAGAGTGGGGCAAAACTTGTCATACAGGCTTCCCACCGGCCCTTCTGAGCGCGGCGAAGCATCTCTTGCCATCTGTCTTGAGATGCTTCGCCGCGCTCAGAAGGGCAGAAGAGAGCCGCCAGAAGGACAGGACATAAGCTGGATACAACGGTACAGTCTACCGACATTCCTTTCCCTAGCCCGAACCGGCTTTATCGTTGGGACGGGCAGGGAAGGGGGACGGGGGGTTAGGTCTCGCACAGAATAGCGACCGGCTTTTCTCGACAGCGAGTCAGGACGACGACGGCGGGCGGGTCTGCTGCCTGGCCGGTTCCGGTCAGGCGCGGGCGCAGGCTCTCCGGTTCGAGCGGCACACCGCGCCGTTTGATGGCGGCGACCTGCCTTCCGAGCGCCCTGAGCCGCGCCTGCACGCGCTTGAGGTTGTAGGGCAGCCAGTCGAGGACGCGGTAGGCGGTGGCGAAGGGAGTCGGCGTGACGGCGTCGGCAGTGAGATAGGCGATCTGCGGGTCGAGCAGGGCGGCGTGGAGCAGGCGGGCGATCTGCGGCACGAGATGAGCGCGGATCACGGCAGGGTCGGGTTCGTAGAGCCAGGCGCGCGGCTCGGAGAGTGGCGGCGGTTCGCAGGGGAAGGGAGCGAGCGTGGCGGGCGGCGCGGCGGGGCGCAGGACGGTCGCGCAGTAGCCGGATGGCTCCGATTCCGGCAGCGCCTCGGCGAGCGGCCCGAACCACAGCACGGCCTCTTTACACTCGCCCTGGTCGGAGAGGAACTCCACGCGGGCGTCATAGCGTTGCAGTTCAGCGTCGTCGAGGGCGGGCGAGACCTTGACGGCCAGCGCGGGGAAGTGAGAACGCAGCGTCTCCAGCCAGGAGAGCGGCGGCGCATAGTCCTCGGCAGCGCGGGCGCGGTGGCGGCCCCCGGTCGGTCGGTCGGCACGGCGGGAGGGATCGAAGAAGGCGGCTCCAAAACCGGCGCGGCGCAGTCGGGCCAGGTCGAGCGTCATCACGTCCGCGCAGAGGGTAGAGAGAGGGTGCGAAGTCGGAGCGCAAAGGGCGGCGTTGGCGCGGGCGCAGACGGCGGCGGCGGGATTGCGGTCAACGGCGAGGACGGGCGCGCGTTCGGCCAGCGTCAGCGCGTCCCCGCCGATGCCGCAGCAGGCGTCCAGAATCGGCACGTCGGTGGGAAACCGCGCCGCCCGGTAGCGCGCAATCGCCTCCCCGGTGGACTGCTCCAGTCCTTCCGGCGTCAAGAACAGCGAATCGGCCTGTGCGAACTTGCGGCGGGCGCGGGCGCGCAGTTCCAGCAGTTCGACGGCGGCAGAGGCGA
Organism: Chthonomonadaceae bacterium; assembly: GCA_035651115.1. Classification (GTDB taxonomy): domain Bacteria; phylum Armatimonadota; class Chthonomonadetes; order Chthonomonadales; family Chthonomonadaceae; genus DASRGL01. The sequence continues at coordinate 14,637 of DASRGL010000588.1, read as the reverse complement.
TCTCGGCGGGAACGCGGCGGCGCAGGCGTGCCAGGCGCGTCAGGCGGTCGGACGGCAGCCGCGCGGCCTCGGTCAGCAGCGCGGCCCCGGCCTCCGTCGTCAGCCAGGCCAGCGCCGCCGCGCGCCGGACTTCCTTGTTGGGGGCATTGGCATCCACACTGCGCTATTCACCGCGCGGAGAGCCGGTTCCTGTCGAACACGAACTCGCCGCCCGTCACGCTCCAGTCCGGCCCGAAGAACCCGGCGGCGCGCACGCCCTCTATACCCTTCGTCAGCATCTCCGCGCTGAACACCAGGCAGTCCGGGTAGCCGACGCCTGGCGCGAGATAGGGCTGGCGGTCGGTCAGGCGCATCCCGACGAGGCCCGTACCGCTCACCACGCCCACGCTGGCGCGGTCGCTGCCGGGCCGGGGGTAGACGAACAGGCAGGCCAGGTCGCCTCCCCTCCACTCCTGCGCTCCGACTCGCACCCAATTGCGCTGCACGAACACCGGGCAGGCCGACAGCAGCGCGTTCCAGGCCGCATTCGTCTCCGCATTGCCGTAGAGAATGATGTTGCGGTCTCGCTCTTTCGCTGCGTCGAAAGTTTTATCTGCGATGATGTCCACCGCGCCGTTGCCCCGATACCAGAACGTCTCCGCATCGTAGCGCGCTTTGGCAAAGGCCCAGGCGTTCTCCTCTGGCGTTCCCTGCGTGCCGTAGACGAACAGCATCCGGTTACGAAACGCCTGCTTGAACGGCCCGCACCGCTCCGGTCCTTTCAGCGCGGGCGAGGGAGCGGGAACGACGGCCCACACGCCGTTCGTGCGCGCCAGCGTGAGCCGTTGCGTCTGCGTCGGGTACGGCACAGCGGCGAGTTTCTGGCCGTCCAGTTCCAGCGTCAGCGTTCCGGTTGGCGAGAGGTGAGTGAGCGACAGGGCGAGGCGGGCGACATTCTCCGTCGTTCCGACAAAGCGGCGCGGGCCCGGATCGCAGCGCAGGTGGACTGCGCTCAACTTCAGAGCGTGAAGCTGTGTCTCGATGGTCGCCCAGTGGCAGCGCGCGGAGACGCCCGGATCGGCGGTCACGAAATCCACCTGCCGCACCGATTCGTCGTCCGGGAGGGCATGGCGGGCGAAGAAATCGTTCATCGGCTGCCAGTCCACGCAGTCGGTTCCCGGCTCGTCGGAGGCGTCCCACCAGTGTCCGGCTCCCGGCTGCTCGTGGTAGACCCAGTCGCGATGAAACGCGCCGAGTTCCCGCGCCATCGTACGCGCCTGCTCGACCGGCACGTTGTCGTCCGCGCCGCCATGCAGAATGTAGACGCCGTCCTGCGCCAGATTGGATTTCAGGGCCAGCGTATCGCTGGGCAGGGTGGGGCGCGTCAGCATCTTCTGCATCGGCGTCGGGTTCTCGGAACGCGGCGACGCTCCGGCATACGAGGCAAAGCTGATCCAGCCTGCGCTCGGCCCGATGGCGGCGAAGCGGTCGGGGAAGGTCACGCCGAGATGCCAGGTTCCATGCCCGCCCATCGAATGCCCGGTCAGATAGATGCGGCGCGGGTCGGTACGCAGTCGTTTCTGCGCGATGTCCAGGACTTCCAGCGCGTCCAGGCAGCCCCAGTCTTCCCAGTCGAATCCGAACGGGCGGCGATTCGTCGGCGCGACGAGCGTGGCCCAGGTTTTGCCTTCGTAGGCGTCGGCCTGCCCGATGGCCTCTACTCCCGCGCCGTGCAGCGAGAGGATCAGGGCGGGAGGCGGCGCGTCTGTGCGCAGGGGCCGGGCCGGATTCACGGCGTAATACTGCACGCTGCCGTCTATCGCGCTGAGGAACGTGCGCCTGTACGTCTCATCCGGGCGGCGCACGCGCAGTTCGATCTGCGCCGTGTCCAGTGTCTCCGCGCGCCTGTCGGCCTGCCGGGCCAGCGTCAGTGTCGCCGTGACATTGCCCGGTGTGGACGGAGCGCGGCCCGCCAGCGTGAACCCGACCTTGCGCGTCGTCAGCGGCGGCAGGGGAGGGAGCGGCGTGACCGTATCGGGAACTCCGGCGCGATGGACGCGCAGCGTCAGCCCGGTCAGCGGGGCATTCGTCGCGTTGAGGACGACGACGGCCCCCCACTGCCGCTCGTCTGTGCCGGTGATCAGGTCGGGCAGTGTCGTATCGCGCGTGTTGAGGAGCGCGGGGGCTTTCGGCGCGATCAGCTTGACGTGCAGCGTGTCGCCTCGCCCACAGCGGAACAGCAGGTCGTTGCGGCCCGCGCGCAGCCGGATCGGCAGCCGCGTCCAGCCAGCGCCGTAGATGTCCCCGGTGCGCGGCTCCCCGTTGACATAGACCAGGCTGTGGCCGGAGGCTTCCAGAATTCGGACCTGCGCCTTGCCGACATCTACCGGCACAAAGGCATAGCCGCCGCGCAAGGCCTCGTCCTGCAAGACGCCGTCCTTGCCGGGCGCAACGCGCTTCCAGGTCTGCATCGTGCCGTCGGCAAGGCTGACCGCGTCGCCCGCTTTCGGTCGCGCCCAGGTTCCCAGGACGATGGCCCGCTCGATGGCATCGGTATGGACGGGGGAGCGTCCGCCCTGCTCGACGCGGGCGAGAACCAGGCACTCTGGCGGCGCGATGTCCGGCGGAAGCGGTTGGGAGGGGCCGGGCAGAGAAACACCGAGAAGGAAGGTGAGGCAGGCGATCATCCGCCTATGGAGAAAGAGGAGAGGCATTGGCGTGCTTTCTGTGGGCGCGGGACGCCTGTGCCGTCAGGCGTCCCACGCTACAGGGCAAGATCTCAGCGGCCCCCAGCGCCAGGCGCGCCCTGGTTGTTCTGTTGCTGCTGCTTGATGGCCGCCTGGACATCCGGCATCATGCCCTTGCCTTTGCCTTTGGGCAGATCGTCCAGACCCAGCGGACTGGCGTGCATGGGCGGCGGCGGGGTCGTCTGTTTGTAATAGACAAATCCGACCACCAGCAGCAACACGACGACAGCGACGACAGCGACGGCCGGGTTGATATTTTTTTTCATGCGAAGATTCTCCTTTGCTGCCTGGATAGTGACCAGGGCCATTCCGTTCTTGCTCTGCGGGGCCGGGTACTAAACGTACCCGTCTCGGTGGCCTGCGGCCAAGCGTCCTGCCGGACGCGAAAGGCCGAGAGCGGAAGGGCTTGGGGTAGTGAGGCAAGGGGACGCAGAGCCATGCCGTTCTGCGTCCCCGGTTTCTTATCGCGAAGAGCGGCTTAGCGATCCTGCCAGGACCAGTCGCCGCCGGGCCGCGCGGCCCAGTTCTCCAGCTTCGACTGGCGCAGTTGCTTCACGTGGCCGTCCATGAACAGGGCGTTGAAGCCGCCGGTATGGTCGCGGCGCACGGAGGCGCGGCAGTTGCTCCCCCAGGCCGCGCTGGTGCGATCCTTTTCCGTCATGATGTCATACCCATGTACCGTGCCTGCCCCTTGATGCGGGGCGGGGTAGGCAGCCGCCCACAACTGGAGCGTACAGCCGTCGAACAGCGTGATATAGTCCGCCGGTTTGTCGAAGGTGGCGTCGCTCGGATAGGGGAAGTAGCGCCCCAGCGTGTCGCCCCGATACTGGCCGATGGGGTTATCCTGCGGCGTCAGGCCGCAGCAGTCCCAGGAGTTGTTGAAGGCATACGACCACTGGAGTATCCGTTTGCCCGGGCCGGTTCCTTCCGGCAGGTCGCCCCGGCCTTCGCCCGTATCCGTCGTGGCCCAGCAACCCGTGTCGGAACCCAACTGGCCCGCGCGATCCGGGCAGAGGAAGACCCCGGCGTTCTTGACATACGGGTACATGAGGTCGGGATACCAGCGGATGTAGCAGCCTGCCGGGTCCTGGTACTGATAGCCGGGAATGACCGTGCCATCATAGTCCTCGACATACATCCGGTAGGCCAGTCCCAACTGCTTGAGGTTGCTCACGCAGGAGATGGCCCGCGCCTTCTCGCGCGCCTGAGCGAACACCGGGAACAGAATAGCCGCCAATATAGCGATAATGGCGATGACGACGAGCAACTCAATCAGCGTAAAACCTTCCTTCGTACCGCGTTTCATACGCTTGCTCCTTTCCTGATAAGGGCGTTATCGGGAGGTATTGTTATCTCGACGCTCGATGAGAGTCGAACCGTGAATGCTCAGGGATGCCGGCAGAAGAATATGCTGGTAAGCCGCGGGCGGCCTTCCCTCGATCCGTTGCAGCAGCAGGTCGGCGGCGCGCATCCCGATCAGTTCAAAGGGCTGATGCACTGTCGTCAGGAACGGCTCGCCGGGCCGCCAGCGCTCGATGCCGTCAAAGCCCACGACCGCCATATCTTCGGGAATACGCAGGCCGCGCTCCCGCATCAGCTTCATACATCTGTCGGCAAGCACGTCGTTGACCGCGAACATGGCGGTCGGCGGCTCCGGCAGGCTCAGCAGCCGATCCAGCATGGCTGTATAGCGCGCCTCCCGCCATCCCTCCGACACCGTTCCGATTAGATCGAGGTCGAAGGGAATCTTCGCCTTTTCCAGCGCGCGCCGGTAGCCGTTCATCCGCTCAACGACGGTGGAAGCATAGTCTCCGTTCGTGATGTGGGCGATCCGCCGATGGCCCAGCGCGAGAAGGTGATTGACCGCCTGTTCCGCCGCGAACTCGTTGTCCACCCCGACATAGTCGGCCTCGAAGCCAAAGGGCGGTCGGCGATCCAGAAAGACAATGGGGATGTTGGCCGCGCGCACCTTCTGCAAGGCAGGCAAGCTGTCCTTGCCGCCCAGCAGCCAGAGCAGCACGCCCGCGATGTCCCGGTCTTCGACCATGCGCTCCAGAAACCGCGCCTCGGACTGAAGTATCTCTTCCCAGCTATCCAGGGCCAGATTGTCAATGACGAGGCGATAGGTGTCCAGGTCTATGGCTTTGCAGATGCCCTGCGCGACCGAGGCGGAGACCGGGTCGGTCGGGTTGGGCCAGATCGAGAGGCCCAGGCTGCGCCGCTGCGCCGCAATGCGGGGCGGGGCGGACGTAGGGGCCTGTGTGACGAGGGCGGTGGCGTGCCTGTCTATTTTGGTGATTTTTGGTTGTATATTCTCGCTGACCCAGGGCCGCCTGCCCTGCGAGCGCACCACCAGCCCCTGCTCTATGAGTTCCGCCAGCACCGTGCGGATGACAGAGCGATCCACGCCGAACTCTTCCGAGAGGGCGCGCTCAGTGGGCAGCCAGGTGCCGGGCTGATAGGCGTTCCCTTCGATGCGTTCGCGCAGGGTCGTCAGAATATGCGGGACAGCAGGGTTACGGTTCATAAGCACGCGACTCACCAGGAGAGCGATCCACCATTCTCAACCAAACTATACCACCGTTAACCAGATGTGTCAAGAGGAGGGGCGATTCTTTTTTCGGGAAATCAGGAACGCTCCCGGCCCCGATCCTCTCTCTAGGGGGCGAAGACGACCGGGCCGAGAGCGTCCGCGCGCTATTTGACGATGAGAACGGGGCAGTGGGCGTGGTGCAGCACGCGGTCGGAGATGCTGCCGAGGAGGAAGGATTGCAGGCCGGACAGACCGCGACTGCCCATCACGATCAGGTCTGCGTTCTCGCGACCAGCCACGCCGATGATCATCTCCGCCGGATGCCCGACTTCCCGCCGCGCCTCATACGCGACGCCCAGTTTCTCCAGAACGCTGCCGGTCTGCCGCTCGATAGCGTCCTGCGTCTCCTCGCCGTAACGCGCGATCAGTTCCGGGTCTATCGGCGGCTGCAGTCCGCCTGCAAACGGAGCGACGGTGGGGGGCGGATTGAACACGCTGAGCAGTAGCAGCGATGCGCCGAACTTCTGCGCGATCTCCCCGGCGGCCTGCGCCGCCTTGAGCGCGTAGTCGGAACCGTCCGAAGCAATCAAGATGCGCTTGAACATCAGACTGTCTCTCCCTTCATCACAGTGGCGTTCTCTTATTCTACTTCTTCTACGCAGGACGCTTCTGCAAGGATGGCGAAATCCGCAATGAATCCAGGGGCGAACGCAGCCCTGAATTCGGAATCGAAGATTCCGCAAGGAGGCAATAAGGATGCTCCCGCAGCGCGGCTATACGCTTCCTCTCATGGACCTGGCGAGCGAGAAGCGCCGTCAGGTTGTCGTGGATCGGGAACCGGGGCAGTACCTGGGCCACCCGACGACCGTGCTGCTCGAGGACGGCCAGACGATGCTCGCCGTCTATCCGAAGGGACACGGACGCGGCGCTATCGTGCTGAAGCGCAGCGCCGATGCCGGGCGGACGTGGTCGGAGCGCCTGCCCGTGCCGGAGAACTGGGCCACCGGCCGGGAAGTGCCGACGCTCTATCGCGTGGTGGATAGGCAGGGCGTGCGGCGATTGATCCTCTTCTCCGGCCTGTATCCCTGCCGCATGGCCGTCTCGGAAGATGAGGGCGTGACCTGGACGCCGCTGGAACCGGTCGGGGACTGGGGCGGGATCGTCGCGATGGCGAGCCTGGAACGGCTGCGCAATGGCGACTATGTGGCGCTGTTCCACGATGACGGGCGCTTTTTCCGCGCGGGCGGCGCGGCGACCGGTCTCTTTACGCTGTATCAGACGTTTTCTCGCGACGGCGGGCTGTCCTGGAGCGTGCCGGAACCGATCTATGCCGCCAGCGACATCCATCTCTGCGAACCCGGCCTGATTCGTTCGCCGGATGGCAGGCAACTGGCCGCGCTGCTGCGCGAGAACAGCCGGACGCGCAATTCTTATGTCATCTTCTCCGACGACGAGGCGCAGACCTGGTCGCCGCCGCGCGAACTGCCGGGCGCGCTGACCGGCGACCGGCACACGGGGAAATACGCCCCGGACGGCAGGCTGTTCGTCTCTTTCCGCGATATGACGCACGACAGCCCGACAAAAGGCGATTGGGTCGGCTGGGTCGGTCGCTACGAGGACATCGTGAACGGGCGGGAGGGTCAGTACCGCGTGCGCCTGATGCAGAACCACAAGGCCGCCGACTGCGCCTATCCGGGCGTGGAAGTCCTGCCGGACGGCACGTTCGTGACGACGACCTACGGCCACTGGGAAGCGGGGCAGGAGCCGTATATCGTCAGCGTGCGGTTCACGCTTCAGGAACTCGATGCGAAGGCTCAAGCGCGCTCTGCCGAAACCATGAGATGAAGCCAGGAGAGAGGGATGATTATTCCGCTGCCGGTTCGGTCGGCGCGGGCGGAAACTCGACGCGGGCATAGATGTCGGCCAGCTTGAGTTCGCAGCCGATGGCGGGCAGGGCAAGTACGGCTTCCAGCCCCTTCGCCACCTCATGACGCCACGTATCGTCCGGCTGGCGGGTAAACACCTCGATACGCGGCCTATCCTGAGCGACGAGTACGTAGGTCGCAAGCGAGGCAAGCGTGCGGTAGCAGTCGTATTTGTCCGTGCGGTCGTTCTTTTCGGTGGACTCCGAAAGCACTTCGACGATCAGTTTGGGATTGAGTAGAGAGCGTACCCCGACCAGGGCTTCAAACTGAGAGCCTCCACAGGCCACCGATACGTCGGGATAGTAGTAGCGATTGCAGGTCGGTACGCGCACGCGCATATCGCTGCTGAACGGCTCACACGGCGACCTTTCCAGTTGATTTCCGAGATGCCGTAGAATATCTACCGCAATGCGATCATGTTCCGGGCTGGCTCCCGCCATCGCCACGATGACCCCATCGTAGTATTCGCTCTTCGTCTCGGCGGCGCGTTCGCGTTCCAGGTACTCTTCCGGCGTGACGTAACATGGTTTCGGATGGGCGACCATCTGTTTCTCCTTCAGCAACGGTGCATTACACCGAAACTCTCTCTGATCGCGAGAAAACGGAAAGAAAGCCAGGCGTTTCGTTTCCGAAAATAACAGCTTGCGCGCCTGTCTACGTCGGGGAGCGGTGAAAGTGGGCCATCTTCCACTGGCCGTCCTGTCGGATGAAGACGCGCGTCTCATTGCAGGTCGTCCAGCGGGGTTTGCCGCCGTCGTCGTAGGTCATCAGGCGGGTATAGGTGACGATACCCGTGTCGCCATAGACCTGGACGCGCGGCGTAAGCATATCGAATCGGGCAGGCTTGAGGGCGGGATTCTGCCCCATCTGCCGAATCATTGTCAGGTGGAACTCCAGGCCATCAATGCGGTACGGGCAGACATCTTCATAGCAGGAGAGGTCTTCCGTTGAAAGCCGGGCATAGGTTTCGGCGTCGCCGGTGTGGATGGCGTCCAGCATCCTCCAGGTGATGTCCAGCAGTTCCCGTTGGGTTGCGTCGAAGCGCGCGTCGTCGCTCAGAGCAGGCTCATACATACGGTACTCTCCTTTTCCTTCGACCGCTTCTGCGGGCCGATTCTCGTCTGCGCCCTCATTCGTCGTTAGGGAGAGTGTTTCCTGCGCGGCCCTCACCCCCGACCCCTCTCCCACGCTGCGGGAGAGGGGGGATTATAGCGCAGGCTTGTCCCTCCCTTTCCGCTCTGGCACGAGCAGGAGGAAAGGGCAATGCCGAGTGTTTAGCCCTCCCCCTTCTCCCGCAGCGTGGGAGAAGGGGGCCGGGGGGATGAGGGCCGCGAAAAATAGTGGGAACCATAAATTCGGAGCAGGCATTGGGGAGTTATGAAGGGCAGAGCATGGCGGGTGGAACGTTGCGCCCGCCCGTTGCAGGATAAGGGACGAGTGAGAAAGCCATGTTGGAAACGCCCTGGAAAGTGCAACTGCTTGGGGGACTCCGCGCGACCCAGGCCAACCACGTCATTGACCGCTTCTACACCCACAAGATCGGCGGCCTGTTCGCTTATCTTGCCTATCATTCCCACCGCGCGCATCCCCGTGAAGAACTGATCGAGCGCTTCTGGCCGGATGCCGACCTGGAATCGGGCCGCATGAGCCTGCGCACGGCGCTGGCCTCGCTGCGCCGCCAACTGGAACCGCCCGGCGTCACGCCCGGCGCGGCGCTCATCGCCGACCGCTACTTCGCGCGCCTGAACCCCGACAGTATCACGACGGATGTGGCCGCGTTCGAGCGGGAGATTCAGGCGGCGAAGGCAGACACGGCGGAGCAGATCGCGCGGCTGAAGCGGGCCGTCGCGCTCTATCAGGGAGAACTGCTGCCCGGCTACTATGACGACTGGGTTCTGACGGCGCGGACGCATCTGGCCGAGACCCATCTGTGGGCGCTGCGGCAGTTGGCGGCGGCGCTGGGCGCGCAGGGCGACCATGAGGCCGCTATCGGCTATGCGCGCCAGGCCGTCCAGGAGTCGCCTCTGGAAGAAGAGGCCCACTACGATCTGATGCGGCTCTATGCGGCGGCAGGCCGAACGGCGGCAGCCTTGCAGCAGTATCAAGAGTTGGAGCGGAACCTGCGTGCGGAGTTGGACACCACACCGGAACGCTCTGCCGAGGAGGCGCTGCGTGACATGCCGAAGGCGCAACGTCCAGCGGCGGAAGCGCCGGAGACGCCCGCCCACGATAGGAATGCGCTTCGTGTGGAACCGCCTGCGCCGGTCGTCGCGTCTGCGCCGCCCCACGAGGCGGCGCGCGTTCCCCCGCTTCCGGCTCCGCTGACGCCGTTCTTCGGGCGCGAGGAGGAGATCGGGCAGATACGGGCGCTGCTGGAGATGCCGGGCGCGCGGCTCATCACCCTGACCGGGCTGGGAGGCACGGGCAAGACGCGGCTGGCCCTGGAAGTCGCCTCTCGGCTGCGGACGGAGGGGCGGCGCGTCTACTTCGTCGCTCTGGCGGATACGAGCGATCCGCGCCTGATCGGGGAGACGATCCGCGCGGCGCTTCAGCTTCCCGCCTCGGCCAGCGGCGATGCCCTCGCGCAGATCGTCGAGGCGCTGGCAGACGAGCCGGCGCTGCTGGCGCTGGACAACTACGAGCAGCTTCTGACAGAAGGAGGGCCGAATATCGTCGCCCGGCTGCTGGAACGCCTGCCCGAACTGACCTGCCTGGTCACCTCACGCCTGCCCCTCGGACTGAAAGGCGAGTGGGAGTTTCCTGTCGCGCCCCTGCCGACGCCCGCCACGCCCGCCACCCCGGAACGCCTGCTGGAGTTCGCGGGGGTGCGCCTGTTCGTCAGTCGCGCGCAGGCCGCGCGTCCCGATTTTCAGATCACGGCCGCCAATGCGCAGGCCGTCGCCCAACTGTGTCATAGCCTGGAAGGGATTCCGCTGGCGCTGGAACTGGCGGCGGCGCGGGCGCAGGTGTTGACGCCCGCGCAGATGGTGCAGCATGTCGCGCGCCGCTTCGATTTTCTGGTGGGTCGGCATCGCGACGCGGAGCATCGGCATCGCGCGCTCCGGGCCGTGCTGGACTGGAGCTATCAGGCGCTGACGGACAGCCACCGGCGGCTGCTGGCCCAACTGTCGGTCTTTCGCGGCGGCTGGTCGCTGGAAGCGGCGGAGACGGTCTGCCAGGCTCCCGATGTCCTCGATCTGCTGATGGACCTGCGCGAGTCCACGCTGATTCTGGCCGCAGAGCAGGGCGAGGAGATGCGGTTTCGGATGCTGGAGACGGTGCGGGAGTATACGCAGGAGCGGCTGCAAGAGTGCGGGGAGAGGGAGGCGGCGCGCATACGCCATCGGGACTATTTTCTGGCGCTGGCGGAACGGGCCCGGATTCAGCGCATCGGGCCGGAGCAGACGCGCTGGCTGGAACGTCTGGAGGTGGAACACGATAACCTGCGCGCCGCGCTGGACACCTGCCGGGAGCGCCCGGACGGCGGCGAACCGGGACTGCGTCTGGTGAGTCTGCTGGACTGGTTCTGGGACCTGCGCGGGCATTTCGTCGAGGGCCGCGAACGGTACAGGGCGGCGCTGGCGCATCCGGGCGCGCAGGCTCCGACGCAGGCACGCGCCGCCGCGCTCAATGCTGCCGGAAACTTCGCGGAGATGCAGAGCGATTTCGCGGCGGCCCGCCGGTTACAGGAAGAGGGGCTGGAGATCGCGCGCGCCGTGGGCGACAAAGTCAGTATCGCGACTGCGCTGGGCGGGCTGGGGAGCCTGGCCCGCAATATAGGCGACTATCCGGCGGCGCGCAGGTTTTTTGAGGAGAGCCTGGCAGCCTGGGAAGAGACGGGGGACAGGTCGGGCATCAACTCCGCGAAGGTGCATCTCGCCCTGGTCGCGCGCGACCAGGGCGACTACGAGACGGCGCGCGCGCTGCTGACAGAGCGGCTGGCGATAGCGCGGGAGGACGGCAACCGGCAGAGTACCGCCGTGACGCTAAGCAACCTGGGGCTGACCGTCTGCGCGCAGGGGGACTTTGCGACGGCCCGCGCCTGCTTCGAGGAGAGCCTGGCGCTGCACCGGGAGCAGCAGAATCCCTGGGGCATCTGCGCCGCGCTGCATAATCTCGGTATGGTGAGGCGGCTTCAGGAGGACTACCCGGCGGCGCGCGCGCTGTTTGAAGAGAGCCTGAGCATCGTGCGCGCGCTAGGAGACAAGCAGGGCGTTGCGGGTACGCTCGACCACCTGGGACTGATCGCCGGGGCGCAAGGAAAGATCGAGGAGGCGCGCGGCCTGTTCACGGAGAGCCTGGCGCTGCGGCGCGAACTGAAGGATCGGCACGGCCTGATCGGGACGCTGGCGGCTGTCGCGCAGTTCGCGGCGGAGTGCGCCGAGCCGGAATGCGCCGCGATCCTATGGGGCGTGACGGAACGCCTGCGTGCAGAGCATGGCGCGCAGGTCTGGCCGTGCCAGCAGGATGTGACCGCGCGCCATATCGCATCGGTGCGCTGCCGACTGGGCGACACCGCTTTTGATGCGGCCTGGGCCGAGGGCCGCGCGATGGCCTGGGAGCAGGCGCTAGAGTTCGCGCTGAACTGCATGACCAGGCCCTAGAATTCCCAACGGGCGCGAAAAATCTTCAAAAAAGTCCAAACTTCACGAGCCTTTCACGCGGATTTCACGCTTCCTCCACTGACGGCGGTTAGAATGGCGTATCAAGCTTATCTTCAGGAGTGATACGCCATGGAACGCTCTGCGGAACTTAAACTTTTCGAGTCCTATCTGGCCCCTGTCCTAAAGACGGCCTACGGCACCGCCTACTACCTGACTCACAGCCGCGAAGAGGCGGAAGACCTCGTGCAGGAGGCGTCGCTGCACGCTTTCCGCGCCTTCGCCACCTTCCAGCCCGGAACCAACTTCAAAGCCTGGTTTCTGCGCATTCTCACCAATCTCTTCCTCAACCAGTGCCGCAAGAAACGGCGCAGTCCTGACCTGGTACTCTGGGAGGGCGCGGTGGACGCCTATCTCTCGGATCGAGTCGGCGATCCGCAGCTTGTCAGCCAGGCGACCGATCCTTCGCGGGAGTTGATGCGCAAACTCGACCAGCAGGCGATCCTCGATGCGGTCGCCGCGCTGCCAGAGGAGTATCGCGCCGTCTGTACGCTCTACTTCCTGGATGAGCTGAGTTATCAGGAGATCTCCGACATTCTGGAGTGTCCTATCGGCACGGTGCGCTCGCGCCTGCATCGAGGGCGCAGGGCGCTTCAGTATGCCCTGAAGTCGCTGACAGGATACGGCGGAGAGGAAGAGAGCGGCGAGTGCGAAGCGGCAGCGCCGGAGGGCCGCAAACGTCCTCTGTCGGGCGGCCTTTCCTTTGCCCCGGCGCTATAAACGACATTCTGGCGAACAGGAACGGTGCCTATGGCCGAGAACGCCGCTTATCCGTGCGAAGAGGTTCAGGCGCGGCTGGATGACTATCTGGATCAGGAGTTGGCCCCGGAGGAGACACGGCGGATGCTGGAACATCTCGACACGTGCGCCGACTGCGCGGCCCTCTGCCGGCGCGCATATGAGGAACTGGCCGAGATGCGCGCCCGGATGCAGGATTTTCAAGTCCCCGCTGCCTTACAGGAGGACATCCTGCGCACGCTTGCCGAGAGTTTGCCCAACGAATGAATGCCCCTTCTGTCTGAACCATGATTTACCGGATTGAATGAAGACTATGATTGGCGCTCTCATAGTCCATCCTATAATCCGATAAATCATAGTTCAGACAGAAGGGGCCTTATGTTAGCGGTTTGCTGGCGGTCAGGCGGCGGACGCGCTCCACATAGGCGGCATCGTAGGGATCGAGGCGACCGGCGCTGCGATAGTGATACAGCGCCTCGCGCTCGTAGCCCAGGCGCGCATAGGTATCGCCAAGCAGGCAGTGGTACGAGGCGTTTTCCGGGTCGAGGCGCACGGCCTGCCGGAACGCCTCCGCCGCCTCGCCCGTATAGCTGGCTTGCAGGTAGAGCATCCCCAGTCGCACGTTATAGTAGGCGTCGAAGGGCGAGAAGAGCGTGGCCTGCTGCATCTCCGTAATGGCGTCCTGAAAGCGTCCGATACGCGCATAGAGATCGCCGAGCCAGAAATGATAGAAGCCGTCCTGCGGACGCAGGTCGCGGGCGGTCTCCAGCTCTTTGATGCCGAGCGCGCTCAGACCGAGGGCCGCGAAGCAGTCGCCGAGTTTGTAGTGGTAGAAAGCGTTGTTGGGGTCGCACTCGACCGCCTTGCGATATTCGGTCAGGGCGGCGTGCAGCTTGCCGTAGCGTTTGTAGACTTCGGCCAGGCTGAAGTGCGGCCCGGCGCGACGGGGACTGACTTTGATGGCGCGGCGGTAGTGGGTGACGGCTTTGCGGGACTGCTCGGCGTACACATAGGCGTCGCCGAGATAGGTGTGGTTGGAGGCGTCGTTCGAGTCCATCTGCATCGCGCGCCGGTACTGTTGGATCGCTTCGTCCACGTTCCCCTGCGCCAACTGCTGATCGCCCAGGTCACGGCTCTCGGCGGCGCTGAGGGGCGGCGGCTCCGGCAGGGATTCGAGTTCGGCGGCGATGGTCGCTTCCAGCGGCGTCGGCAAGGGCTTGCGTGAGGGCGCGGCCTGCGCCTCCGCCGCCGAAGGATCGGGATCGGGCGGTTCCGTCGGGTTATGCGAATTCACGGGTATTCCTCACCGGGCCTGCCGTGCCAGGGTAGAGAAGGGCGGCTTCCGGGCCGCGCGCCTGGCGGCAGGTTCTCCAGTCTCCCTTTCTTGCGCTGCGGAGCCTACCTCCGGGTGACTCCGTCTGCTGCCGTAACGGACGACCGCCTGCGCTGCTGTGTAGTCTCGGCTCTCCCTGTCCTCAGAGCAGGTCGTCCAGGCACGGGATTATTAAACCAAATATTTCGCCGACTGTCAAGGCGCAGCCGTTAAGAAGTAGACCTATCCCTTTAGGGTGGGGGGCGGTCTGCTGTTGTCGGAGCGGTCAGGGCGGCGGCGATCCATCCCCAGACGAGCGCCCCGTAGGTGTCCGGCAGATAGGTGACGTTGCCCGCGCTGTTGAACACGACGTGGTAGAGCGGGAGCCAGACCGAGACGCCCCAGGCCAGCAGGAGCGCGCCGTCGCGGGGACGCCGTTGCAGGGCGAAGGCCAGCAGCGCCAGCAGCGCCAGGCCGAAGAGCAGTCCGAAATAGGTGTCCGGCATGAGCCAGTGGATCAGGCCGGACAGGAACGAGTCGAAAAGACTGGAGAGCGTCCATCCGTCCTGCGGATCGCTCATCAGGAGCGTGACGAGCAGGAGACCGATGCCTGCGGCAGCCAGGACGGTGCGCTGTGAACGGGTCTGGGAGAGATGGTAAGTAAGCATGGCGGTCGCGCCCGTGCCGAGTGTCGCGAGCGCGGGAAAGGGCGCATTGGGGCCGAGCGGCAGCGGGAGCAGGA
>DASRGL010000587.1:0-4480 GCA_035651115.1 Chthonomonadaceae bacterium | reverse complement strand
AGCGCCGGAGCCATCCCGGTCAATCCGCCGCGCGCGGGCGCGCCCGCTCCTACAGGCAGCGTGCCGCCTTCGCCCACTCCGGGCGTGCCGCCGTTGCAGGCCCCGAACTACGCCCCGCCGCCTGCCGCGCCCTTATCGGCCCCGGCTCCGCTCTATACCCCGCCGAGCGGCCCGCAGTCGCTGACAGGCGAACCGCTGCCGCCGCCCGTTGCGCCCGCGCCGATGCAGTGCCGGGTCTGCGGCACGGTGCTGACCCCGCGCGACTATAGCTGTCCGCGCTGTAACACGCCCGTCGGCATGGTCGCCAACCCCAACGACCCGACCGCCGCTTCCTATGTCCCCACGGGTTATGCTCCCATCATCGAAAACACGTCCGGGCAAAAAGGCAGCGTTCCGCCAGAGTTGCAGGGGGGATGGAACTGGGGCGCTTCCTTTTTGACGCTCTTCTGGTGCATATCACATCGTGTCTGGTGGCCGCTTCTTGTAGGATTGGGAAGCGTGGGCGTCTGGATCATTCTCATAGCTGTGGTTATGGCCGCCGCCATGTCTTCGCCAGGCAGTCCGCCGACCTACATCCTGATTTTGCCCGTTGGCTACCTGATTATCTGGATCATCAACCTCGTTCTGTTTATCTTGCTGGGCATTC
Source organism: Chthonomonadaceae bacterium (assembly GCA_035651115.1). GTDB lineage: Bacteria > Armatimonadota > Chthonomonadetes > Chthonomonadales > Chthonomonadaceae > DASRGL01. The sequence continues at coordinate 3,834 of DASRGL010000587.1, read as the reverse complement.
GCGGCAACTCGCTGGCCTGGCAACATCGCCGCTTCGACAGCGTGGAGCATTGCCGCACGGTGCAGCGAATATGGGCAAAGTGGGTCTTAGGGCTGTTTCTCGCCGCAGTAGCTTTCTGGTTTGCCATGTTTATGCTTACTATCGTGGCCGGTGTGGCAAGTGCGCCACGCTAATTTTGTTTGTAGAGAGGAACGTTTCATGAGCATTTCACAGAGGGCGCGCAACACGGCCCCCTCCCCGACTCTGGGCATCACCGCCAAAATCAATGCCCTCCGCGCGCAAGGCGTTGATGTGGTCGGCTTCGGCGCGGGCGAACCTGACTTCGACACGCCCGACCACATCAAGCAGGCCGCCATCGAGGCGCTGAACGCGGGCTATACCAAATATACGCCCAGCAGCGGCGCGGTAGACCTCAAGGACGCCATCATCGCCAAACTCGCCCGCGATAACGGCCTGAACTATCGGCGCGAGAACATCATCGTCTCCGCAGGGGCCAAGCACTCGCTCTATAACGTGATGCAGGCGCTCCTCGATCCCGGCGATGAAGTCCTCATTCCCGTGCCGTACTGGGTCACCTACCCGGAACAGGTGCGTCTCGCCGAAGGCAAGTCCGTCTTCGTGCAGACCGCGCCGGAAGACGACTTCATGCCGACCGCCGACGCTGTGCTTGAGGCCATCACGCCCCGCACAAAGGCGCTCATCCTGAACTCGCCTTCCAATCCGACGGGGGGGGTCGCCTCTCGCAAGACCGTCGAGGCGCTGGCCGAACTCGCCGTGCGGCACGACTTCTATCTCATCAGCGACGAGATCTACGAGAAGCTGCTCTACGACGGTCGGAAGCACGTCAGCCCCGGCGCACTCAGCGACGCGGTGTTCCAGCGCACCATCACCATCAACGGCTGCTCCAAAGCCTACTCGATGACCGGCTGGCGCATCGGCTATGCCGCCGCTGCCGATAAAGAACTGGTCGCCGCGATGGGCCGCCTGCAAGACCAGTCCACCTCGAACCCGACCTCCATCGCGCAGAAGGCCGCCGTCGCTGCGCTCAACGGGCCGGAAGAGCCGGTCGAGGCGATGCGCCAGGCTTTCGAGGAGCGGCGCGATCTCATCGTCGAGAAGCTGAACGCCATTCCCTGCGTCACCTGCCGCGCGCCCGGCGGCGCGTTCTATGCCTTCCCGAACATCGGGCAGGTTCTCGGCAGAAGGGCCGGAGAGCGCGTCATCCAGGGTTCCGACGACCTGGCCGACTACCTGCTCACGGAGTTCCACGTTGGGGTCGTTCCCGGCTCCGGCTTCGGGGCCGACGACTATATCCGCCTCTCCTACGCCACTTCCCGTGAAAACATCCTCAAGGGACTGGAGCGTATTGACGCGGGCATCCGCAAACTCGAATAGAGGTGGATTTCACCACCCGCTGCGCTAGAGACACGGAGACACGGAGAAAAACAGGAGAATGACGGAAGGCGCTCCTTTTTTCTGCTTCTGCTTTTCTCCGTGATTCCTCCGTGCCTCTGTGCCTCTGTGGTTCCAATATGAATGATGGGCTGGAAAAACTACAGCAGCGGCTCGGCGTGCGGTTCAAAAACATACACTATCTGCAGCGCGCCCTGACGCATCGCTCTGCCGCTACCGACAATGCTTTGGAGAGCAACGAGCGCCTGGAGTTCCTGGGCGACTCGGTCGTGGGCCTGGTCGTCTGCGAGAACCTGTTCCGCCGCTATCCCGACTATAGCGAAGGCGACCTGGCGAAGTCCAAAGCCTATATCGTCAGCGAACCGGCGCTGGCCGCCGCAGCGCAGGCGCTTGGACTGGAAGAGTTCGTCGTGATGAGTTCGAGCGAGGCGGCGTCCGGGGGACGGCGCAGGCGTTCCATCCTGGCCGATGCGTTCGAGGCCGTCGTCGCCGCCATCTATCTCGACTGCGGCATTCGCGCCGCGCGCCGCGTGGTACGGGACGCCCTGCTGCCTGCTCTCGAAGAGGTCATCACCGATCAGCACCGCCGCGACTACAAGTCCTCGCTGCAGGAGCATACGCAGGCCCGCGCGCATCTGGCTCCGCTCTACCGCATCGTCAGCGAAGAGGGCCGCGAACACGAGAAGGTCTTTACCGCGCAGGTTCTGGTCGGCGAGCGGATCATCGGAGAAGGGGCGGGCCGCAGCAAGAAGGAGGCCGAGCAGGCCGCCGCGCAAAACGCGCTGGATCAACTCTCTCTCCATTTCCCCGAACCCGCTGCCGAAGCCGCGCCGCCCGACGTGAAAAACGGGGTACAATAGATTTCTGTTTGAAGCGAGATGAAGGAGAACCCCCGTTAGATGGCAACGACCGATAAGCCCGCCGCAGACATCGGCGTTTTCGGCGGCAGCGGATTCTATTCTCTGCTGGAGAACGTGCGCGAAGTCAGAATAGATACGCCCTATGGCGCGCCCAGCGACAGCGTCTTTCTGGCGGAACTGGAGGGCAAGCGCGTCGCTTTTCTGCCCCGGCATGGCCGCCACCACACCATTCCGCCCCATGCGATCAACTATCGGGCGAACCTGTGGGCGATGAAAGAACTCGGCGTGCGCTTTCTCATCAGCCCGTGCGCTGCCGGAAGCCTGCAAGCCCATGTCGCGCCGGAGCATTTCGTCGTCTGCGATCAGTACGTAGATCGCACGCGCGGGCGCAAAGACACGTTTTATGATGGGCCGGGCGTCTATCATGTCAGCAGCGCCGAACCCTACTGCCCGCACCTGCGTCGGCTTGCTATCGAGGTCATCAAGGAGCAGGGCATCACCGTCCACGAGAAGGGGACCGTCGTCGTGGTGCAGGGGCCGCGCTTCTCCACGAAAGCGGAGAGTCGTTGGTATATGCAGGCCGGCTGGGAAGTCATCAACATGACGCAGTACCCGGAAGCCTATCTCGCGCTGGAACTGGCGATGGCGGTGGTGAACATCTCTCTCATCACCGATTACGATTCGGGCCTGGCGGCGGAGGAGGCGGTCGCGCCGGTGACGCAGGAGGAGGTCTACGCCGTCTTCCTGAAAAATGCCGAACGCATCAAGCGCGTCGTTATCGAACTGATCCGGCGCATTCCGCTCGATCTGGATAGTCCCTGCCATCACGCGCTCGACCATGCCAAAGTCGGCGGGTAGGTCATTTAGCCGCAAATGAACGCGAATAAAAACCACCATCCGGGCATTTAATCTGTGTCCATCTGTGTAGTCTGTGGATGCTAATGCTTTTCATTTGCGGTTGATCTTCAAGGAGGCTCGCAAGCGAGATGCGGATAGGAATGCAAGACAGGCCGTTGCAGACGGTGAAATGGGTGAATGGCAAAGTCCGCCTCATTGATCAGACCGCGCTGCCGGAGAAGCTGCAATATGTCGAGCTGACGGACTGGCGCGATGTCGCCGAGGCCATCCGCACGATGGTCGTGCGCGGCGCGCCCGCCATCGGGTGCAGCGCGGCGCTGGGCATGGCGCTCGGCGCGCGGGGCATCATCGCGGAGAACCGGGAGGCTTTCTTACGCCGCGTATCCGGCATCGCCGAGACCTTCCGCGTCGCCCGCCCGACCGCCGTCAATCTCGGCTGGGCCATAGACCGCATTCTCGATGTCGCGCAGAACACCGAGGGCAATCCGGTAGACCTGAAGGACGCCATCCTGAGCGAAGCCATCAAGATGCTCGACGAGGACATCGAGAGCAACCGGCGCATGGGCAAGTACGGCGCGGCGCTGCTTTCGGATAACGCCAACGTCCTGACCCACTGCAACGCGGGCGCGCTCGCCACCGTCGGCTACGGCACGGCGCTCGGCGTCATCCGCGCCGCCGTCGAAGAGGGCAAAAAGGTTCACGT
>DASRGL010000586.1:0-10292 GCA_035651115.1 Chthonomonadaceae bacterium | reverse complement strand
CCTGCTGTCATCGGCAGCCTCTTGAGTCACGGCGCGGCAGTCTCCGTAGCGGATAGTCACGGCGCCACGCCGCTCTCTCTCGCCACAAAACGGGGCTATACGGAAGCCGCCGACCTGCTGCGCAAAGCAGGCGGAGCCGCTGCGTCGCCTGCGAGCGCCGCGCCCCTGGTCACGGTCAACCAGGCCGTCACTGCCAGCCTCACCACGATTCAGAGCGGCATGAAAGCGTTCGCCGAGCGCGTCCAGTGCGTCTCCTGCCATCATCAGGGATTCGGGATGATGACCCTCGGAGCCGCCGCGCAGCGCGGGTTTGCCGTGGATAAGGCCCTGATCGGCAGCTACTTCCAGCGAATGGGAGAAGACGGCAAGGAGGGCGGCCCGTACATTCATCAGGCACTTCAGGATAAGACCGTCATCAATGTCGTTCGGGGAGTGGAGATCGGCGACTTCGCCATCGGCAGCGGATACATCCTGGGCGCGCTCGTTTCCAACAATGTCCCGCCGAATCCGGGCTTCGCCGAGGGGGCGCTGCTGCTGGCGAACCTCCAGTCGCCCAACGGCAGTTGGACCTATGGGATGGATCGGGAGCCGCTCCAGTCGAGCTACTTCACCACGACGGCGCTTGTCCTCCGGGTGCTTCGCGCCTACGGCCCCAAGGAGGCCGAACCGCAGCTTGCCGCCTGTTACGACCGCGCCAAGCGCTGGCTGGCGACCACACCGGCTCCCAACACGGAAGACAAGGCGGCTCGCCTCTTCGGTCTGAAATGGGCCGGAGCCACTGCGGAGGAGCGGCAGAGCGCGCTCCGGGAACTGCTGGCGGCGCAGCGCCCCGACGGAGGCTGGTCGCAGACCGCTGCGATGCCGAGCGACGCCCACGCGACCGGAATCGCTCTGTACGCGCTGCATGTCGGCGGCGACCTGCCGACGGACGCCGCCGCCTATCAGCGCGGCGTTCAGTTCCTCCTGCGCACGCAGGACGAGGACGGCTCCTGGTACGTCAACAAGCGCACGATGCCCGCCAACAACTATTTCGATGCCGGTTTCCCGCACGGCGAGTCGCAGTATACCTCGTTCGACGCGACCTGCTGGGCGACTCTGGCGCTGCTTCAGTGCAGCGAGCCGCCGAAAGCAGCGCGCCAATGAGGGCCGCGCAAAAATCCGTCAAAATCCTGCGCAGGGGGTTGACAGCCCGGCACATCACCCGGTATACTTCTGCCCTACCTTAACGATAAGGAAGACGGTATCATGCCAGCCGACACCGCGACAACCGCATATCTCTTTGCGAACCGTCGTCGCCGCGAGCGTATCGGGAGTTAGCCCACGCCGCGCGTCGCTGGATGTCTGTTTGCCAAGTAGAGAGCCGTGGGCTGACCCGCAAGGGGGCTTACGGCTCGTTTCGTTTCTATTCACCCGTAAGCCGCCGGTTCTTTCCGACCGCGCGGCTTTCTTCGTTAGGAGAGTGGATTATGGTGGAAGTGGGGATCGTGGGCGCCTCCGGGTATGGCGGCGGGGAGCTGCTGCGCCTGCTGTCGCGCCATCCACAGGCGAAGCTGAAGGTGGCGGTTTCGGAGACGTATGCAGGCAAGTCGGTTGCTGCTGCGTTTCCAGGGCTGGCGAAGCGGTCGGAGATGCAGTTCGTGAGTTATGGCGATGGGAGAGAAGTCGCGCAGTGCGATGTCGTCTTTCTGGCGCAGGAGAACGGCAAGGCGATGGTGACGGCCCCGCACCTGCTGGAAGCGGGCTGCAAGCTGATTGACCTGTCGGCGGATTTCCGGTTCCGAGACGCGGCGACCTATGAGGCATGGTACAAGACGCCGCACGCGACTCCGCAGTGGAACGCCCGCGCGGTCTATGGGCTGCCGGAGTTGTATGCGGAGCAGATTCGAGGGGCGCAGTTGGTCGGCAATCCCGGCTGCTATCCGACGGCGACGATCCTGGCGCTGGCCCCCCTGCTGACGAAACGGCTGATAGACCCGGCGACGATCATCGTGGACGCGAAATCGGGCGTGTCCGGGGCGGGACGCTCCAAGTTCAGCCAGGACTATCACTACCCGGAGGCGAACGAGAGCGTGAGCGCCTACAAGGTCGCAGGAACGCATCGGCACACGCCGGAGATCGAGCAGGCGCTGTCACAGGTGAGCGGCAGGGAGGTGCGGATTTCCTTTACACCGCATCTGATCCCGATGACGCGCGGCATCCTGGCGACCTGCTACGCGAACTTGACCGAACCGGCGCAGGCCAGCGATCTATTCAAGATTTATGAGGAATTCTATGCCAATGCCCCCTTTGTCGCCGTCGTGACCGAGGCGCTTCCGGCGACCAAGCACACGCTCGGCAGCAATATGTGCCATATCGGGCTGGCGGTGGACAGCCGCACGAACCGGGTGACCGTGATCTCCGCGATTGATAACCTGGTCAAGGGCATGGCGGGGCAGGCCGTGCAGAACATGAACCTGATGTGCGGGTTCGAGGAGACGGCGGGGCTGGAGATGGGAGGGCTGTGGCCGTGATCACGGTATGGAAGGAGCAGGAGGGCGCAGGCGTCACGTTCCCCGAAGGCTTTGTCGCGGCAGGCGTGCGCTGCGGCCTGAAGACGGAGGGCGAAGACCTGGCCCTGCTCGTCAGCGACAGCGCGGCGACGGTTGCGGGCGTCTTCACGACCAATCGGGTGCAGGCGGCGTGCGTGCAGTATTCGCGGCGCGTGGCGCGGCGGGGAACGGCGCGGGCCGTTCTCATCAACGCGGGCAATGCCAACGCCTGCAACGGCGAGCAGGGCGATACCGATAACCGCACGCTGGCCGAGTGGGTCAGCCGCCACCTGAGTATCGCGCCGGACGCCGTGCTGACCGCCTCGACCGGCATCATCGGCCATCTGCTGCCGATGGAGAAGCTGCAAGCGGGAATCGAGGCGGCGGTCGCCGCACTGGACCGGCAGGAGAACACCGATCGGACGGTCGCGCAGGCCATCATGACGACGGACACGTTTCCGAAACTCCATGCGGTCGAAGCCGACTCGGATCAGTGGGTCGCGCCGATCCGCATCGGGGGCATGTGCAAGGGCGCGGGCATGATCGCGCCGAACATGGCGACGATGCTGGCTTTTGTGACGACCGACGCGCGCCTGCCCGCCGACCTGCTGCACGAGGCGCTGACGCGGGCCGTCGCGCCCTCCTTCAACAGCGTGACGGTGGACGGCGACACCAGCACGAACGATATGTGCCTGCTGCTGGCCTCTGGCATGGGCCAGGGCGAGATCTCGCGGCAGGGCGCGGCCTTCGAGGATTTCGTCGAGGCGCTCACGCGGGTCTGCGTGCATCTGGCGAAGCAGATCGCCAGAGACGGCGAGGGCGCGACCAAGCTGGTCGAGATCGTTGTGCGCGGCGCAGCGACGGAAGCCGGGGCGCATCGCATCGCCAAGACCATCGCCGAGTCGCCGCTCGTCAAGACCGCCCTCTTCGGGAACGATCCGAACTGGGGCCGCCTTTTAGCCGCCGCCGGCCGCGCGGGCGTCGCCTTCGATCCGAACCTGATAGACGTTCGCATCGGAGAGCATCGGGTCTGTTCCGAAGGCCGCAGCGTGGAGTTCGACCGCGACGCCGCCCACGCCTACCTGACCGGCAAGGAGGTTCAGATCGTCCTCGACCTGAATACGGGAGACGAGACCGCCACCGTCTGGACCTGCGATTTCAGCTACGACTACGTCAAAATCAATGCGGAGTACCATACGTGACACACCTAGACCCCGGAACGCACGCCGCCGTTCTTATCGAAGCCCTGCCCTACCTGCGCCGCTTCTACGGCAAAACGATTGTCGTCAAGTATGGCGGCAACGCGATGATAGACGAGACGCTCAAGGCGCAGGTGATGCAGGACATCGCCCTGCTGCACTACGTCGGCATCCGCCCCATCCTGGTGCATGGCGGCGGGCCGGAGATCAGCGCGCTGATGAAGCAGATGGGCCATGAACCGCACTTCGTCGGCGGGCTGCGCGTCACGGATGCGGCCACGATGGAGATCGTGGAGATGGTGCTGGCGGGCAAGACGAACAAGGGCATCGTCGCGCTGCTGAACCAGCAGGGCGCGAAGGCGGTCGGCTTGAGCGGCAAAGATGCGAATCTGATCCTGGCCTATAAGATGGCGCATGAGAAGGGCGATCTCGGCTTTGTCGGCGAGGTGGCGCAGGTGAACGCCGAAATCTTAGGCTTATTGAGCGGCAACGGCTATATTCCCGTCATCTCCTCGGTCGCCATCGGGCCGGACGGCGAGAGCTACAACGTCAATGCCGATCATGTCGCCGGGCATATCGCGGCGGCGGTCGGCGCGGCCAAGCTGGTCGTTCTGACCGACGTGGAGGGCCTGTACGCCGACTACAGCGACAAGTCCTCGCTCATTCACGAGATGGATGTCCGCCGTGCCGAGGAGATGATCGCCTCCGGCGCAGCGGAGCGCGGCATGATTCCCAAACTGGAAGCGTGCATCACGGCGGTCGAGGCAGGCGTCGAGCGCGCCCACCTGATTGACGGACGCCAGCCACACGCCCTGCTGATCGAGATTTTCACCGACACCGGCATCGGCACGATGGTACGGGCCTAACCCCCCGTCCCCCTTCCCTAAAACGCTCGCAGGCTCGCTGGGAAGGGGGTGACGATGGCCCAGGCTTCTCCTCCTCTTCCAAACGCGCACCCGCGTGTAAAGGAACGGCAAAGCCTCCAATCAGAGGCTCCCCCTTCCCAGCGCAGCGTTTTAGGGAAGGGGGACGGGGGGTTAGGTCAAGAAAGGAGAGACAACGTGACAACGGAGTTGTTAGAACAGACAGATACGGTGGATAAAGAACAGATCAAGGCGCTGGACAAAGAGTACGTCATGGGGACGTATGGGCGTCAAAACGTCGTGTTCGTGCGCGGCGAAGGCGCGAAACTGTGGGACAGCGAAGGGCGCGAGTATCTTGACTTCCTGGCCGGGATCGCCGTCGTCGGGGTCGGACACTGCCACCCGCGCGTCGCCGAGGCCATCGCACAGCAGGCGCACACGCTGATGCACGTCAGCAACCTGTACCACAACGCGCTTCAGGCAAAACTGGCGGAACGGCTCTGCGGGCTGACCGGCATGGAGAAGGTCTTCTTCTGCAACTCCGGCGCGGAAGCCAACGAGTGCGCGCTCAAGATCGCGCGAAAGTGGGGCAAGAAGCAGCGGGGCGAAGCCTGCTATGAGATCGTCACGTTCGAGGGGTCGTTTCATGGGCGGACGATGGGAACGGTCACGGCGACCGCGCAGCCCAAATACCAGAAGCCGTTCGCGCCGCTTGTGCCGGGCTTCCACTACGCTCCCTTGAACGACCTGCACGCCGTAGACGATCTGATCTCGGAGCGCACCTGCGCCGTGATGATCGAGCCGATCCAGGGCGAAAGCGGCATCAATATCGCCACGCCGGAGTTCCTGGCAGGCCTGCGCACCCTCTGCGACGAGGCCGAAGTCCTGCTGATCTTCGACGAGGTGCAGTGCGGCATGGGGCGCACCGGCCACTTCCTCGGCAGCCAGAGCGCGGGCGTCACGGCGGACATCGTGACGATGGCAAAGGGCATTGCGGACGGCTTCCCGATGGGCGCGTGCCTGGCGCGCGGAGAGGCCGCGACGACGCTCGTCCCCGGCGACCACGGCTCGACGTTCGCGGGGCAGCCTCTCGCCTGTGCCGCCGCGCTCGCCACCCTGGACGTTCTGGAAGATGAGGGCCTGATGGCGCACGCCGTTGAAGTAGGCGAGCATTTCCGTGCAAAGCTATTAACACTACAGCGTGAATTTCCTGAAAAAATTCGCGAGGTGCGCGGCAAAGGGCTGATGATTGGCATAGAACTTGCTATTCCGATAGCGAAAGCTATCCTGGGCTGTTTGCTGGAGGCCGGTATCGTTGTGAACGCTGTGGGCGATACCATCCTGCGCTTCGTTCCGCCGCTGGTCGTCACCGCCGACGATTGCAACCGGGTCGCAGAGGAACTCCGCAATGCCCTGCTCGCCGTAAACTGAACCTTGCTTTGGCCCGGCATTGCAGCCGACCCGGCAAAGCCGCTGTGGGGAGCGCGGTAGCTACCTTTCAACCCCAAAGGTGAATGAATGCGACCTAGCTACAGTGAGGGCGTCCGCCGCGTGCTATCCCACGCGCAGGCGGCGGCAGGGCGTGACCACCATCGTTACGTCCACACGGAGTATCTCCTTATCGGTCTGCTGCAAGAGCGCAACTCGGCCACTGGCATTCTCAAAGCGCTTGGTTTCGACCGCCGCAGTCTCCTCCGCGAATGTGAAGCGCAGTGCCATCGCGGCAAGAACGGCAAGGAGCCGGGCCTGCGCCTGACGACCCGCACCCAGGAAGCCATGACGCTTGCCGAGAAGGAGGCCACCGCGCAGCAGGAGGCCAAAGTAGACACGGCCCATGTCCTGATCGGCCTGCTGCTGGAATCGGAAGGCAAGGCAGGAAGCCTCCTTCGCACGGCGGGTGTCTCCGTCGAAGCCATCCGCGCCGCCCTGGTCAAAAAGGAGACGGCGACAGAACCGTCTGCATCCCAACCGCAACAACGACAGAAGGAAGCGACCTCGCCTCCGGCCCGTAAGCCCCTCTGGAAACTCCTGCTGCGCGTGTAAGCAGGAACCGGCCTGCGCTGTGGCGAATCGGTTGGTTCCTGCCAATTCTATTCGCCCGGCGCAGCGACCGCTCCCCCGCTCCCTCGGTATCTCCGATCTCCTGCGGGTGAACCCCGGCCTCGCTGCCCATTAGTCCCTGGTTGGTAAGAAAGTGAGAGTTTCTCATGTGGCAGCGATTTACGGAGCGCGCCCGCCGCGTCGTCTTTTTCGCGCAAGAAGAAGCCGGTCGTCTCGGCGAGAACTATGTCTCCACCGAACATCTGCTCTTGGGACTGGTGCGCGAAAACGACAGCGTCGCCGCCCGCATCCTCGATAGAATGGGCGTCTCTTTAGGACGCATTCGCAGTGAGATCGAACGCCAGGTCACACGAGGCGATGGTCGGTTGGGTCAGGACATGCAGTTGACGCCGCGAGCCAAGCGGGTGATTGATCTGGCTTATGACGAAGCGCGTCAACTCTCCAACAACTACATTGGAACCGAGCATCTGCTGTTGGGGTTGATCCGAGAAGGCGAAGGGTTGGCCGGTCGTGTGCTGGCGAAGTTAGGGGTAGACCTGGAGCGTACCCGCCGGGAGGTCATGGCTGTGCAAGCTGAAAGTCCCATGCAGTCTGCTGCCTATGCTCAAGACATTTTTGGACTTCGCAGACTGATAGAAAGCGACGCGACACAGTGGCGGCGAAAGTCGCTCATCAGCCTGTTCGACGTGACGACAGAGCAGTTCCAGACGGCACTGCACGTTGCAGCGGAGTTGAAGGCCCTGGATCAGAACCGGACGCCCGGAATCGCCTGGACGTATCCGCGCACGATGGCGATGATCTTCGAGAAGCCCTCCCTGCGCACCCGTGTCAGCTTCGAGGCGAGCATGGTGCATCTGCGCGGCCACGCCGTCTACCTCGCCCCCGGCGACATCGGCCTCGGCGCGCGGGAAAGCGTGGAAGACGTGGCCGGAGTCCTCTCGCGCTGGGTGGATGTCATCGTGGCCCGCGTCTTCGATCACGGCACGGTCGAAGAACTCGCGCAGCACTCCACCAGCCCGGTCATCAACGCCCTCAGCGACCGCGAGCATCCCTGCCAGGCGTTCGCTGACCTACTAACCCTCCAAGAACATAAGGGGCCACTCGGCAACAACCTCAAACTGGCCTACGTCGGCGACGGCAACAACGTTTTGCACGCCCTCTTGCTTGCGTGCGCCAAAACCGGGGTAAACTTATCTGCGGCGTGTCCCGACGGCTACGCGCCCGATGCCGCCTATGTCGCGGAAGCGGAGCGCATCGGACAGGAGACCGGCGCGCAGATTTCCATTGTCACCGATCCCGCCGAAGCCGTGCGGGATGCCGACGCGGTCTATACCGACGTGTGGGCCAGTATGGGCCAGGAGAGCGAAAAAGAGGCACGGGCGAAAGTCTTCGCGCCCTATCAGATCAACACCGAACTCGTCGGCAAGGCGAAACCGGAGGCCATCGTCCTTCACTGCCTGCCCGCGCATCGCGGCGAGGAGATCAGCGCCGAGATCATGGCCGCGCACAAGACGCCGATTCTGGACCAGGCCGAGAACCGCCTGCACACGCAGAAAGCTTTGCTGACCCTGATTCTGGGATTATAAACCACAGATGCACGCAGATCAAGAACGTCTGAACCGGGATTTATTGGATTATAGGATGGACTATGATTAGGTAGTGTCCCCAAAGCGAGTTGATGCTGCCGTCGCCGATGACCTTATCCACTCTGTAGAGGGACACTACTTTATGATTAAGCCAGACATAATCATAGTCTATCCTGTAATCATTCTAATCATAGTTCAGACGGTCTAAATCCGCGTGCATCTGCGGTTCATTTTGAACGAAGGATGAGAGAATGCGAAAGGTAGTGCTTGTCTATTCGGGAGGACTGGATACCTCGGTCTGCATCCCGCTGATGCGCGAAGAGTACGGCTTCGACCACGTCATCACCGTGACGGTGGATGTCGGGCAGCCGGAAGAGGACATTCGGCAGGCGGAGGAACGGGCGAAGAGTCTGGGTACGGAACACTATACGGTGGATGCGAAAGAGATGTTCGTCGAGCATTTCTGCTGGCCTGCCGTGCGCGCCAATGGCGACTATCAGGGCTATCCGATCTCGACCAGTATCGCGCGGCCCCTGATCGCGCTCAAGGCGGTGGAGAAAGCGCAGGAGTTGGGCGCGAATGCGTTCGGACATGGCTGCACCGGTAAAGGAAACGACCAGTTCCGCATCGAATATATCATGCGGACGCTGATGCCCGACGCCGAGATCATCGCGCCAATGCGGGAAGGACGCCGTTTGCCCGATGGCCGTCGCGAACCCTGGACGCGCAGCGAAGAGATTGACTACGCCAACGCGCACGGCCTGCCCATCCCGCAGACGAAGGATCGCATCTGGAGCATAGACGAGAACCTGTGGGGCCGGAGTATCGAGGGCGGACGGCTGGAAGAGCCGGACTACGCGCCGCCGGAGGAGATATTCCAGTGGACGCGCGGCCTGAAGGAGACGCCCGATGAGCCGCGTCTCCTGACGCTAGGGTTCGAGAACGGCGTGCCGGTTTCGCTGGACGGCCAGCGGCTCTCTGCCCTGGATTTGGTTCAAAAGTTGAACCAAATCGCGGGAGAGCATGGCATCGGGCGCGTGGACATCATGGAAGACCGGATGCTGGGGCTGAAGGTCCGCGAGAACTACGAGTGTCCGGCTGCCGTGACGATACTGACGGCGCATCGCGCGCTGGAGGCGCTGGTCTGCACGCAGGGCGAACTCAAGTTCAAGGCAAGCGTGGATCGGGAGTGGGGCGAGATGGCCTATAAGGGGCTGTGGCTCGACCCGCTCAAGGAAGACCTGGAGGCTTTCATCAACAAGATTCAGGAACGTGTGACCGGCGATGTGCATCTGCGGCTGGCGAAGGGCAGCGCCGTCGTCATCGGGCGCGGCAGCCCGTTTGCGCTCTATAACGCCGACCTCGCCTCGTTCGACAGCAAGACCTTCGATCAGTCCGAGTCCCTCGGCATCGTCAAGACGCACGGGATGCAGTCTCGCCTCTACTTCCAGATACGGCAGAGCCAGACGCCGCTCTTCGGCGGTCCCGAGCCGAAGCCGCTTGACAGAGGCGAGGGCGCGGAGTAGGGTATGCGCAAACTCTGGGGCGGACGCTTCGAGGGGCAGACCGACGCCCTCATCGAACGCCTGAACAACTCGCTGGCCTTCGACGCGCGGCTCTGGCGGCACGACATCCGGGGCAGCATCGCGCACGCCGCGATGCTCGGCGCGACTGGCATCCTGCCGCAGGAAGAGGCGGAGCAGATCGTCGCGGGGCTGAAGGCGCTGGAAGCCGATCTGGAGAGCGGCGCGGCGGAACTGCCGCCCGACGCAGAGGACGTGCATACGGCGGTGGAGGGGCTGCTTCGCGAACGCCTCGGCCCGGTCGCGGGGAAGCTGCACACGGCCCGCAGCCGCAACGATCAGGTCGCGACCGATGTGCGCCTCTATCTTCGTGACGAGTGCGACGCCATCGCAGGAGAGATCAAGGCGTTTCAAGAGACGCTTCTCCTGCTGGCCGACCGGGAGATGGAGACGATCCTGCCCGGCTACACGCACCTTCAGCACGCCCAGCCGATCGTGCTGGCGCACCACCTGCTGGCCTACTTCTGGATGC
>DASRGL010000585.1:0-2735 GCA_035651115.1 Chthonomonadaceae bacterium | reverse complement strand
TGCAGCAGCGCGAGGATTTTGGCGTCGGCGTCGGCGTGCGTGTACCCGACGAACTCGGTCGGCGGATGGGCCTTCTGCACCTGCGCCAGCCCCGTACCTGCCGTGACCCAGGCAGAGGCCGTCTGCCCGCTCGAACGGCGTACATGCTCCTCTTCGGCCTGCCGGAAGCCCTCCATATCCACGATAAAGCCGCGCTCCGATGCCAGCTCCTGCGTCAGATCGAGGGGGAAGCCGTAGGTGCTGTGCAGGTCGAACGCCACCTGCCCGCTGAAGGTCTTACCGTCCTGCGCGTTGGCCGCGTGGTTGAACCGCTCGATGCCGCGCTCCAGCGTCTCGCGGAACAGTTCCTCCTCGCGCCGGGCGGTCGCCAGTATGCGATGTTCGCCTTCGCGCAGTTCGGGATAGGCATCGCCCATCGCGGCGATGACGGCGGGGAGGGACTTCTCCAGGAATGGCTCCTCGAAGCCCAGCTTGGTCTTGCCGTTGAGGATGGCGCGGCGCATGATGCGGCGCAGCACGTAGCCTCTGCCGGTGTTGTCGGGCAGCACGCCGTCCGCCATGATGAAGGCCATGCTGCGCACATGCTCGGTGATGAGCCGAAAGGCGGTGTCCTGCCGGTTCGTCGTGCCGCCGTACTGCCGCCCGCTCAGTTCCTCCAGCTTCGCCAGGATAGAGCGCAACTGGTCGTTGTCGTAGATGGACGCGCCGCCTTGCAGCACGTAGGCGACCCGATCCAGGCCCATGCCGGTGTCTATGTTCTTCTTCGGCAGAGGCGTGAGGATCGGCTTGCCGTCCGCGTCGTTGCTGCGGTTGAAGGTCATAAAGACCAGGTTCCAGAGTTCCAGCCACTTGCCCGCTCTGTCATCTTGTTTGTATCGCTCAGTCGGCGACAGGTTCGGATCGTGGGTCAACTCCTCTTCCGGCACGAGGCGGTAGAAAATCTCGCTGTTCGTGCCGCAGACGCCCGTGAAGTTGGGATCGCTGGCCGAGTTCGGGGGCCAGAAGTTCTTGTCCTCATCCAGCCGGTGAATGCGGTCGGCGGGCAGGCCGATGACCTCGTGCCAGATGCGGAACGCCTCGTCATCGGTCAGATAGATGGTGACGCAGAGCCGGTCGGGATCGAGTTTGAGCCATTCGGTCAGAAACTCCCACGCCCACGGGATGACCTCTTCCTTGAAGTAGTCGCCGAAGCTGAAGTTGCCCAGCATCTCGAAGAAGGTGCAGTGCGAGAAGTCGCCGACGTCCTCGATGTCGGTCGTGCGCACGCACTTCTGGCAGGTGGTGAGGCGCGTATGCGGCGGCGCGGCGGTTCCGGCAAAATAGGGCTTGAACGGAACCATGCCCGCGCCGGTAAAAATCTGGGAGGGGTCGTTCTCCGGGACAAGGCTGGCGCTCGGCAGGACGATGTGGCCTTTGCTGATAAAAAAATCGAAATATTTCTGGCGCAGTTCGCGGGCAAGCATCTATCGGGTCACTCCCTCGTTGATAGCAGACTGGACTCTATTATAGCACGTCACGGCCCTCCGCCCCGAACCCTATGGTTCTTCACGCTGTGGGAGAGGGGGAGTTGTACGCATAGACAGCAGAAACCCCGGCAGAGTTGCGCTTTCTGCCGGGGCGAAATTGGCCGGGTACTGAAAGTACCCGGCTAGAGGGCGGCTGCGCCGCCGAGCGTCCTGCCGGACGCAACTGCATTGTCCGTCCGAAGGACGGTTGGCCGTCAGGCCCTCCAGACGGGTACTTTCAGTACCCGGCCTCTATATTCCCGATTCGAGCTGCTGCTTCAGGAGGAACTGCGACATGGCATCGGTCAGTTCGCGGGCCAGAACCGGGATCGTCTTCTGCTGCGCGGCGGCGTCCGCTTCCGTCTGGACGGCGAAGCCGCGCGCCATCACCTTCGTCTGATCCGGGCTGGCCTTGATCTCGAACGGCTGCAGGCGGGTCTCGATCAGGGTGTTCAGGCGCTTGGCGATCTTCTCGGCGCGCTGCTCGGCGGTCAGGCCATCGTCGGCGGCGATGCGGCAGAGCAGAATATCGCGCACCCGGATCTCGGCCAGTTCTGTCCCGGTCTTCTCCTCCTTGACCAGGCTGACCGTCGGTTTCAGTTTCGGGTCTACCTCGCTGAGACGGATCGGGATATTCAGTTCCGTCAGCAGCGCTTTGGCGGCTTCCGCGCGCTCCTCGCCGGGTGGGTGGGTGCGGAAGATGCCCAGGTCTACCGGCCCGCGCCGCTGCTCCAGCGCGGCCATGCGGAGCATAAAGCTGTAGAGGCCGACCGGGTTGTAGCGCGTATGCTGAAGCAGGCGGATGCCGGTCTGGTCGGCGTCTTTCTCCGCCTCGACGCCATACGTGTTGATCTTCGCGACGGTATAGAGCTGTGTCGCCAGCATGATGTTCTGCGCATCCGCCGCGTTGCCCTTGCCCGCCATCGTCAGCAGGATCGTCGCCAGCTTGATGGGCAGCGTCGCCAGGTCTATCTTGTTCTGCTCTTTGATCAGCTTGAGCATATGATGGTGCGCGGCGTGCGCGACCTCATGCGCTAGGACTCCGGCCAACTCATCATCGGAATGGACATAGTCGAGCAGACCCTTGTTGACGTAGATGAAGCCGCCGGGCAGCGAGTAGGCGTTCACGTCCTTATCATCTACGATCTTGAAGGAGTAGTTGAACTGCTTGAGTTGAGAACTGCCCCACTTCGCGGGAATCGCCACTTTGTTGGCGACGGCGGCGATCTC
>DASRGL010000584.1:0-5195 GCA_035651115.1 Chthonomonadaceae bacterium | reverse complement strand
GTCTGTTATCTGGCGGCGGCCCCCAAGAGCAACGCGGCGACCATCGCTATCGGAAGGGCGACCGAGGAGATACGCACGCACGGCGCGAAGCCGGTTCCCAAGCCCTTGCGCGACAGCCACTATCCGGGCGGCAAGGCGATGGGACACGGCAAGGGCTATCTCTATCCACACGACTTTCCCGGCCACTATGTCGCGCAGCAGTATCTCCCGGATGGCGTGCAGGGAACGCCCTTCTACGAGCCGACCGAGGAGGGGACCGAGGCCAAGATCAAGCGGCGCATGGAGGAGCGTATTAAAGATAGGGAGTGAAATGCCCGGCTCCTGGTTTCCGCAAATCTTCCCGTTTTTTCCCGATGAGAAGGCGCATGGCATGGTTTTCGCACGAAGCCGGGCGGGGCGCGGCCAAATTGCTGCAGAAAACCTATTGACAGTCCGGCCAAGCTATGTTACACTGAACAGGAGATGGTTAAGCGCATAAGCACCGCGAGGGAACCTGGCAAGAGCGTGACCATGCGGGACATCGCGGCGCTGGTGGGCGTGTCGCAGGCGACGGTCTCTTACGTCCTGAATGCCCACCCCCAGGCGCGGGTCAGTCCCGATACCCGTCAGCGCGTCCTGGAGGCGGCGAACCGGCTGCACTACCGCCCGAACGCGATCGCCCGCGCGATGGCGTCGGGGCGTTCGCGCACCATCGGGGTCTATCAGCCGCACGTGATCGAATCGCCGCTGATGGGCATGTGGTCGGTCGCCGTGACGCGCGGCATCGGGATGGCGCTGCACGCGCGGCAGTTGCATCTGCTGCTCTACGGCTATCGGGCGGAGGAGGATCCCACGCCCGCCGCCTTTCTCGATGGCAGCGTGGACGGGCTGATCATCCTTGCGCCGCACCTGAGCGATGCGCTGCCGGGCCTGCTGGCGGGGGCCGGCTTCCCGACCGTTATTGTGGGCGGCCATGAGCGGGCGGAAGAAGCGACCTTCTCGATAGATGTGGACAATGTCGCCGGGGGGCGGCTGGCGACCGAACACCTGCTCCGGCTGGGCCATCGGCGGATCGCGCATCTGCAAGGCCCGTCCGATGTCCCCAACGCGATAGACCGGCGGATCGGCTACGAGGAGGCGCTGCGCGCCCACAATGTGCCGATGCGACCGGAGTATCTGATTCCGGCAGGGTTCGCGGTGGCCGAGGGCTATCAGGCGGCGCGCGCCGCGCTCTGCCTGGAGCCGCGCCCGACCGCGCTGCTTGCGGCCAACGACCTGGCGGCGCTCGGCGCGCTCAATGCCTGCGCGGATGCCGGGGTGCGCGTGCCGGAGGAGATGGCCGTCGTCGGGTACGATGACGCGCCCATCTGCGAGCTTGCGCGCCCGACGCTGACGACGCTGCGCCAACCGGCGCAGGAGATGGGCCGGGCGGCCGCCGAAATCCTGTGTGCCGTTCTCGATGGCAAGCCGCCATCGGAAAGACGCCGTCTGTTCCCGGCGGAACTGGTCGTCCGCGAATCGTGCGGAGGACGCCGGGCGTAGCTGCTGCCGACAACCGTCCGAGCGGGCAGCGCCGCCCCTATCAACACCCGTGCAGAGCCTCGGTTCTGTACGCAGCCGTGGTCTGTTGTTTCGACCCTTTCTCTTCAAAAGGAGACCAGAATGCGACGTGGTAAAGGTTTTACGTTGATTGAACTGCTCGTCGTTATCGCAATTATTGCGATCCTTGCAGCCATTCTCTTCCCGGTTTTCGCCCAGGCCCGCGAGAAGGCCCGCGCGGCCTCCTGCCTCAGCAACACCAAGCAGTTGGGTCTTGCCATGATGATGTATGCGCAGGATAACGACGAGATATTCGCCGGTTCCTACTCGTTCCCGAATACCTGGAGCAACTGCCCGCGCTTTATCTGGGCCGACCTGATTCAGCCCTACGTCAAGAACGTACAGCTTTTCACCTGCCCCAGCGGACGATACAAGTACGTTCACGACAACTCCCGCCTGGGCTGCGCGCCCATCGAGCAGTTGTATGGCGCTCCGGCCCTCGGCTCCTCGGCTCGTCCCTGGACGCTCGGCTATCTGTTCAACGAGGGCTACAACGACGATACACGCTCGAAATACTGCCCCAACGGCGAAACGGACCCGCTGGAATGCGGGTGCTATCAGGGTATGCACGCGCCTTCTTGCGCCTACAGCCCGGCTGTGAACGATGCCGTTATGGACCTGGGTACGAGCATGGCCGCCATTGAGGAACCGGCCAACCTGATCGCTCTGTTTGATGGCGCTAATTACAACCAGCAAACAGGTTCCGAGGACAACGCCACTGGCACTGCGGCAGCGTTCCGTTATCCGCGCGACATGGACGTTGAAGTAGATGGGTATGGTGTCACCTATCCAGATGACGGTGGCTTCTACAAAAACGGCGAGAAGGTAGGACGTGTTGCGAAGCGGCACACCGGAACCTTCAACGCTATCTTCTCCGATGGTCATTCTAAGGCTATGCGGAAGTCTACTCCAGGTATGTGGACTCGCCAGGCCGATGGCCCCTAGCCTGTAAAGTTAGTGTGCGCAGACGCAGGGATAACATGATGTTATCCCTGCGTCTGCCGTGTGAAGGCAGCAAGAAGATCACACAGATACCTCATGCGTAAGATGAGTTCGTAAGTACGAGGTAGCCATGATAGTCAATAAGAAAGCCGCGAAACCAGCCAAAACGACGAAAGCGACGAACGAATCTCTCATCAAGCCCTGGCACATTGCTCTCTTCGTGGCTGCGGGCCTCCTGGTCGTCTGGCAGGTGGTCAGCTATGTCAGCCACGAGCGGGCGGAACACAACGTCACCTACAAAGAAGGGACCCCCAAACAGTATCCACCGGGCAGCAGACGCGAAATGTATGAACGTGAAAAGTAGCCCACCCTTAAAGTAGGATGACATGCTATGCGCAAAAAACTTGGTTTGGCACTTGTCGCGATTGGGGTCCTTGTCCTCCTGTGGCTGGGTGTCGCGGGTGTCGCGTGGAGCCGGAACCGCGTTCCGGCTCTTGCTTTGCCAGCCCCGGAAACCATGCCCGCCGGAAACGTCTATGATGAGTACGTGCAGTGCGTCAGTGCCGTACCTGCTGCCGACCAGAGGATGCTTGATCAGTATGCCGCGCAGGGCAGCCTGCCCCTGGCGACGCGCCAAGCGATCCTGACCCGGAACAGCGCGCTTCTTTCGCGCTTTCATGGACTGATTGGTCGCCCGTGCATGGTAACGACACTGGAACCCGGCGCGCAGTTCGTCCCGGCGCAGCAGTTTCCGTTTCTGACCCTGCTCGTCACCTTAGAGAGCGAGGCGCAGCGTGATAAAGACCCGGCACACGCGCTGGACACGTTTCTGGACGGCCTGACCTTCGGCGAGGAGATCATGCGCGGCGGCGCCTTTTTGCATCTGAACACTAGCGCCATCACGACCTTGCCCGCATTTGTGCGTCTGCCCGCTGTTATGCCGAGCCTGTCTGCGCCTCTCTGTGAGAAAGGCGCGGCGCGGGTGCGGACTCTGCTCGAAAATCAGTACCCCCTGCCCAAAATTCTCGAGCATGAGCGGCTGATACGTGTCAAGCGTCTCATCGCTCTTATGGAGTCTCTGTCCGGTCAGGTTTTGCGCTTCAAGATACCGACCGACAGCTACGCATGGCAGTATATGATGCGCCCGAAGACGGCGGTGCTCACTTCTCTGGATACCTATCTGGCGAACTGGGCGAAGGAGGGGGAGAAGCCCATCTATGAGGTCACGCCGCCCGCGCCGCCTACCGGACTGGAAGGCATTCTGGCGGACGAGTCCCTGGAACCGGACGCCTATGCCGTTCCGCTCTACCGCTATCACTACAAAAAAGCGCGGCTGCAACTGGCCTATACCGGTTTCCTCCTGGAAGGCTACCGCAAGACGCACGGGCAGTATCCCGCTTCCCTGTCGGAGTTGGGCAACGATCCTTACCTGACCGATCCGTTCTCCGGCAAGCCCTTCCTCTATCGTCGCGAGGGCAACAGCTTCGTCCTCTACAGCGTCGGGCCGAACGGCAAGGACGACGGCAACGCGCCCGAACCCCCCGGCCGGAACTTCAGCATCAACCGGCCCAGCGACATCGCGTTCGTTCCGCAGTTTGCCGCGATGCGGCGATGAACCTAACCCCCCGTCCCCCTTCCCTACCCGCAGAAACGATAAAGCGTGTTTCTGCTAGGGAAGGGGGTGTCGGTAGCCTTCACCGTTGTATCAAGGCAAGCATCCACCTATGCCTGATAAAGCCGACAAGTCGCACATTGTCATTGGACATCATGCTGAGGAGAAGCAAGCTCTAGCGCGGCAGATGCGGCAAGGGATGACGCCTGCGGAAAGGCTTCTCTGGCAGCGATTGCGCAATAATCGCTTGCACGGCTTGCATTTTCGCCGCCAGCAGATTCTTGACGGCTTCATTGCCGATTTCTATTGTCATGCGGCGGGATTGGTCATCGAAGTAGATGGCTCCGTTCACGCTGGCCGTGAGGATTATGACGGACATCGCGACCAGGTGATTGCAGCGCGCGGCCTGAAGGTACTCCGCTTCACGAACACTCATATCGAAACCGATTTGGAAGGCGTCCTGACAGACATTTACGCAGCCGCCAGAGAACGCTTGCGTTGAACGCATAGGCTCCCGACACCCCCTTCCCTAGCGAGGAACGAGCGGGTAGGGAAGGGGGACGGGGGGTTAGGTTCTACTCCTCTTCGGCGCGGGGATGGGCCTGCTCGTAGACCTCTCTCATGCGCTCGGTGGTGACGTGGGCATAGATCTGCGTGGTGACCAGGTGGGCATGGCCGAGGAGTTCCTGCACGGCGCGCAGGTCGGCTCCGTTGTCGAGCAGGTGGGTGGCGAAGGAGTGGCGCAGCGTGTGCGGCGTCGTCTTGAGGCGTTCGGAGGCGACCTGGAAGTACTTGTCGAAGGTGCGGCGGATGCCCCGGTCGGAGAGGCGTCTGCCGAACTTGTTGAGGAAGACGGCGGGATCGGGCGTTCCCTCGTTGCGGGCGGCGAGTTCCGGGCGGCCCTCCCGCAGATAGACGCGCATGGCCTCCACCGCCGCGCGGCCCATCAGGGCGATCCGCTCCTTGTTCCCCTTGCCGTGCCGCACGTGTACCTCCTCGTCCTCTAGATCCAGATCGGACAGATCGAGGGCGTGCGCCTCGCCTGCGCGGATGCCGGAGGCGT
>DASRGL010000583.1:0-6467 GCA_035651115.1 Chthonomonadaceae bacterium | reverse complement strand
GGCGGCGGTTCCGAGGGGCGCAACGGCGGTGGCGGGGCCGAAGAGGAGGTGGACGACGCCTTTTTCGAGCAGGCAGTCCGGCTTGTGGTCAACAACGGGCAGGCGTCCACTTCGATGTTGCAGCGGCGGTTCCGCATCGGCTACACGCGGGCGGCGCGGATCGTGGAGATGATGGAGGAGCGAGGGATCGTCGGGCCACTGAACGGAGCCAAGCCGCGCGAGATCCTGGTCAGCAAAGACGAGGTCGAGCGGATGTTCGACCTGACGCGCCTGCCCGGCGTGGACGATTACGAGGACGAGGGGTAGAGCTTCCATCCGTTCGCAGCCGATATACGCTGCCATCGGGTCGCCGGTCAGGGCCGCAATCCCTTTTCTCTCAGCAAGGCATCGGCCCAGGCTGCGTCCTCGCCTTCCAACGGCGGGACCGGGGCTTGCGTATAGTCCAGCGGAGTCTATAGGCCCCGGCATCATAAAACGAATCGCGGACCGCTTGCAGATCGAGGGCTACGTCGGAAACGCCTGGAGCCAGGGGAACCGCGACGCAGGGCGGCGGTTGGCGCACCGTGTTCAGCCATACCTCGAATTCGCCGCGCTGGTCACTGCGGCTCAGGAATTTAATCTCTCTCACTATTGACTCATTCCAGATTAAGTGTCTATAATAGTTATTATGCCGTCCGACGAACTCCCTCTTCACCAATCCCTTCGCAGGGCCGGTCTGCGGGTGACCGCACCCCGACTCGCCGTACTCATGTCGGTCGTAGGCGAGGGGCAGCACCGGGATGCGGAAGCCATTGCAGACGCCGCCCGCAAGCGGCTCGGCACGCTCTCCACCCAGGCCGTATACGACAATCTGCACATCCTGGTGGAGGCCGGCCTCATCCGACGTATCCAGCCTTCCGGTCATCCGGCTCGCTATGAGGCGCGGGTAGGAGACAATCACCATCACATTGTCTGCCGCTGTTGCGGTCTCACTGCCGATGTGGACTGTACCGTTGGCGCGGCTCCCTGTCTGGAGCCCTCCGCTACGCATGGATTTATCGTCCAGGAGGCAGAGGTGATTTTTTGGGGCCTGTGTCCCCAATGTCAGCAGGAGACACCTACGTAAGAACCAAGGGAAGCTCTTTTCGAAAGGAGACAGATCGACATGCCTGATAAGGACAATACGAGAAGCGTCAGCGAAAGCGAGAATCCTGCCATCCCCGCCCCGACTCCGAAGCGAGGGCGGCCGAGGACAAACAGCGACTGGTGGCCAAACCAGCTGGATCTGTCGGTGCTTCACAGTCATTCGCACCTGTCCAATCCGATGGAAGCGGACTTCAACTACGCGGAGCAGTTCAAGTCCCTTGATGTCGAGGCGCTGAGATGCGATCTCCTCGAACTGATGACCGCGTCCCAGGACTGGTGGCCGGCCGACTACGGTCACTACGGCCCGCTCTTCATCCGTATGTCCTGGCACGCTGCGGGGACCTACCGTATCGGCGATGGCCGCGGCGGGGGCGGGTCGGGCCAACAGCGCTTTGCGCCTCTCAACAGCTGGCCCGACAACGCCAGCCTCGACAAAGCGCGCCGGTTGCTCTGGCCGATCAAAAAGAAGTACGGCCAGAAGATCTCCTGGGCCGATCTGCTGCTCTTTGCCGGCAACGTTGCTATCGAATCGATGGGGTTGAAGACGTTCGGCTTCGGCTTCGGTCGGCCTGATGTCTGGGAGCCCGAGGAGATCTTCTGGGGTCCCGAGGACACCTGGCTGGGAGACGAGCGTTACAGCGGCGACCGCGAGCTTGCCGGTCATCTTGGCGCGGTGCAGATGGGCCTGATCTACGTAAATCCGGAAGGGCCCGGCGGCAACCCCGATCCGCTGGCGGCCGCCAGGGACATCCGGGAAACCTTCGGCCGCATGGCGATGAACGACGAGGAGACGGTGGCGCTCATCGTCGGCGGCCACACATTCGGCAAAGCCCATGGCGCGGCGCCGGCAAGCAAGTACGTCGGTCCCGAACCCGAGGCCGCCCCCATCGAGGAGCAGGGTCTGGGCTGGAAGAACTCGTTCGGCAGCGGCAAGGGGCCTCATACGATCACCGCCGGCCCCGAGGGCGCCTGGACCAATGAGCCGACCAAGTGGGACAACGGCTTCCTGGAGAACCTGTTCAAGTACGAGTGGGAGCTGACCACGAGTCCTGCCGGTGTGAAGCAATGGACGCCGAAAAACCCCGAGGCCCAAGGCACCGTGCCGGACGCGCACGACCCGTCGAAGCGGCACGCGCCGATGATGCTGACGACGGACCTGGCGCTGAGAGAGGATCCGATCTATGCGCCGATTGCGAAGCGATTCTACGAGAATCCGGACCAGCTCGCCGACGCTTTCGCCAGAGCCTGGTTCAAGTTGCTTCATCGGGACATGGGACCCCGGTCGCGTTACCTCGGCCCCTGGGTTCCGGAGCCGCAGTTGTGGCAGGACCCCGTCCCGGAGGTCGATCATGCGCTAATCGGCGAGCAGGACATCGCCGCCCTCAAGCGCACGCTCCTCGACTCCGGCCTATCCATCCCGGAACTGGTCTCCACGGCCTGGAACGCAGCGGCCAGCTTCCGCGGCACGGACAAGCGTGGAGGCGCCAACGGAGCGCGGATCCGCCTCGCACCGCAAAAGGACTGGGAGGCCAACGAGCCAGCGCAGCTCGCGAAGGTGCTGCAGAGGCTCGAGCAGATCCAGCAGGACTTCAACCGCGCCCAATCCGGCGGCAAGAAGGTCTCGCTGGCGGACCTGATCGTCCTGGGCGGATGCGCCGCCGTGGAACAAGCGGCCAGGAATGCCGGGTACAACATCACCGTTCCGTTCGCGCCGGGCCGCACGGACGCGACGCAGGAGCAGACGGACGCCGACTCGTTCAAAGTACTCGAACCTGTCGCCGACGGATTCCGCAACTATATGCGCGCGGGAGACCTGCTGTCGCCGGAGACCCGCTTGCTGGACCGGGCCAACCTGTTGAGGCTGACCGCGCCCGAGATGACGGTTCTCGTGGGAGGGATGCGGGCCCTCAACGCCAACTTCGGGCAAACGAAACACGGTGTCTTCACCGACCGACCGGGGACGCTGACCAACGACTTCTTCGTGAACCTGCTCGACATGCGCACGGCTTGGAGACCATCGGCCTCGGCGGAGAAGGTGTATGAGGGGCGAGATCGCGCCACGGGCGAACTCAAATGGACCGCCACAGCCGCCGACCTTGTGTTCGGCGCGCACTCTCAGCTTCGCGCGCTGGCGGAGGTCTACGCCAGTGACGACGCGAAGGAGAAGTTCGTGCGTGACTTCGTGGCGGCCTGGAATAAGGTGATGAACCTCGACCGCTACGACCTGGTCGCATAGGATCGCATCCGGCAAGCGAGACTTCTCCTCTTGCGGCCTTCAGAGAAGCTTCCTTACCGAGTGAAGCGAGGGAGCAATGCAGAACGGGGATGGACTTGCCGCCTCCGCAGCGGCTTGAGCCGCTGCGGATCTCTTTTCTCATGTGGAACCACGCGCGTCCCGGCTTTGCGGCGCGCTTCAAAGAGAAGGATGGCGTAGGCCCTTCGGCTACCTGATGCAGCGGGGCGCGGTACGGGGGCTACGAGTCGGGCATCGCCTTCAGAGCGCAGCGAATCCACCGAACGAGCAGCGGGGGCCGAATACGATCTGGGAATATCTAACTCCGCCGCAGGCCCGCTCTCCGCACAACCGTTAAATTGGTACTCTGACCTGGATAAGTAGCGCCGCATTCAACGGTGAAAAATGGGCCCCTTAAAGCGCGAAACCGGGTGATAGCACGCTCTCCCATCTGCACCTGCAACCCGCCCGACCGTTCGATTCGACATACCGATTGCATCGCGCGCTGTCTCCCACCTTCGAGCCTTATTCCCATAAGGCGCCGTTCGCTCAGCACGAAATTCCGCAAGCGCGCCCCGGTATCCTGCCCGACCCCACTTGCGAGTATAATATAGCCAGCCTTTCCGCCATCCGGCGAAAGCGAGGGAAGGAAACGACAGTTCATGGCCTTGCACCCGTTGATGGAACAGCGGCGCAGCCTGCGCGCCTTCGATCCGAACCGGCCCGTGCCGCAGGAAGTCCTCGAACGGCTGCTGGAAGCGGCGCGGTGGGCGCCCTCCTCCGGCAACATGCAGCCCTGGCGGTTCGTCGTCGTGCGAGAGCCGGAGGCGCTGGCCCGCGCGCAGCAGGCGCTCCGGCGCGGCAACCAGACCTGGGCGACAAAGGCTCCCGTCCTTCTCATCGTCTGCGGAGACCCGGATGACGACTCGATCACGGACGGCAAGCCCTACTATCTCTTCGACTGCGGGCTGGCGGCGGAGAACCTGATCTTGCAGGGCGTGGCCGAAGGGCTGGTGATGCACCCGATGCTCGGCTGGTACGAGGAGCCGATGCGCGCCGCGCTGGAGATTCCCGCCAACGTGCGCGTGGTCGTCGTCATCGCGGTCGGCTATCCGGGCCGCCTGGAAGACCTGCCGGAGGACTTGCAGCGGCGAGAGACCGCGCCGCGTGTCCGCAAGCCGCTTTCCGAACTCGTCCACTACGACCGCTGGGAGAAGAGATAAACCACAGAGGCACGGAGACACGGAGGAATCACGGAGAAAAGCCAGAGAGGAAAGAATGTAGGATTCCCTTCCGTCTTTCTCCTGTTTTTCTCC
The DNA here is from genome assembly GCA_035651115.1 of Chthonomonadaceae bacterium. Taxonomy (GTDB): domain Bacteria; phylum Armatimonadota; class Chthonomonadetes; order Chthonomonadales; family Chthonomonadaceae; genus DASRGL01. Next base: position 1,793 of record DASRGL010000583.1, on the reverse strand, counting down.
GTGTCTCCGTGCCTCTGTGGTTCAAACTGTTTTGGGAGGAGAGAATGGCCGCGCCAGTACTGAAAACGGAAATACCGGGCCTGACGCTATTCGCGCGGGGCAAAGTGCGCGATGTCTATGATCTGGGCGACACGCTGCTCATCGTCGCGACCGACCGCATCTCGGCGTTCGACGTGATTATGCCCAACGGCATCCCGGACAAGGGCCGCGTGCTGACTCAGCTTTCGCGCTTCTGGTTCCGGCATCTGCGCCCGGTCGTCTCCACGCACTATATCACGACGGACGACGCCTTTATTGCGGAGCGGATCGCGGAGGCCGGAGCGGCGGTTACGCCCGAACTGCGGACGCTGCTGGCGGGGCGGGCGATGCTCGGCGTAAAGGCGCAGGCGTTCCCGATAGAGTGCGTGGTGCGCGGCTACCTGGCCGGTTCCCTGTGGAAGGAGTACCGAAAGGCGGGCGGAGAGACGCGCCCCGTCACGCTGCACGGCATTGACCTTCCGGCGGGCCTGCGCGAGTCGGAGCGGCTGCCGGAGCCGCTCTTCACCCCGGCGACCAAAGCGGAGAGCGGCCACGACGAGAATATCGGGCTGGCGGAGGCGGAGCGGATCGTCGGCGCAGAGACGGCGCGGCAACTGGCGCAGACCAGCATCGCGCTCTACAAGGCGGCGGCGGAACGGGCGCGAAGAAATGGCATCCTTATTGCAGATACGAAGTTCGAGTTTGGGCGGCACGGCGGGGCCATCACGCTGATAGACGAGGTACTGACGCCGGACTCGTCGCGCTTCTGGGACGAGGCGATCTACGCGCCGGGCCATGCGCAGCCCTCGTATGACAAGCAGTATGTGCGGGACTGGCTGGAGAACTCCGGCTGGAACAAGGAGCCGCCCGCGCCGGAACTGCCTGCGGAGGTGGTCGCGCGCACGGCGGAAAAGTACCGCGAAGCCTACCGGCGTATCGTCGGCAGGCCGCTGCCCGACACGGAGTAAGTCCGATGGAAGTGCGTGTACGGCCCGAAACCCCGGCGGACGAAGCGGCCATCCGGGAGATCAACATGCAGGCGTTCGGCAGGCCGGAGGAGGCGCGGCTGGTGGATGCGGTGCGTGCGTCGGAGGCGTATATCCCCGAACTATCGCTGGTGGCGGAGTGTGAAGGCCGCCTGGTAGGGCATATCCTGTTCAGCCGGGGGACGGTGGAAGGTGAGGGCGAACCGGTGGAACTGCTGGCGCTCGGCCCGCTGGCGGTGCGGCCGGAATGCCAGAGGCAGGGCGTCGGCGGGCAGTTGGTGCGCGCGGGCCTGGAACGGGCAGCCGCGCTGGGCTATCGCGCGGTCTTTCTCATCGGCCACCCGACCTACTATCCGCGCTTCGGCTTTGTGCCGGGCCGTCGCCTGAGCCTGAAGTCCACCTGCGATGTCCTCGATGATGTATTCATGGCGCTGCCGCTTCGCCCGGATGCTCTGGACGGCGTGCGCGGCACGGTCGTCTACGCTCCCGCCTTCGCGGAAGTATGAGCCGGGTCGGAATCTATCGTTCTCTCCTGTTCCAGGCCCCGGCTTTCACCCGAACTCAGGTTAAGAGACGCGAGGAAATCCGCGCCCCGACACAAAATCGCATTGAGAAGGGTACTGCATGAAAGGCATCATCATCGCGGGCGGGCTGGGAACGCGGCTGCGTCCGCTGACCTACCAGCGCCCGAAACCGCTCGTCTCCGTCGCCAATCGCCCGTTTCTGGAGTATCAGGTGGCGCTGCTGCGCGCGCACGGCATTGACGACATCGTTTTCGCCACGAACTAT
>DASRGL010000582.1:0-2976 GCA_035651115.1 Chthonomonadaceae bacterium | reverse complement strand
GATCGGGGGCAAGAAGGCCGACGACCGTAAGCTTCATATCATGGCGGGCGGGCTGGACGCCGAAAATGTCCTCTTCCGCCGCTCGCGCTGCTGCCTGCCGATCCCCGGCGACGACGTGATCGGCTACATCACGCGGGGGCGCGGCATGGCCCTGCACCGGCGCGAATGCCCGAATGCGCAGCACTACCTGGAGCGGGAGCCGGATCGCTGCACCCCGGTCGAGTACGTCGGCAACGATGGGCAAGTCTATCAGGTCTTCCTCATCATCGAGACGATGGATCGCACGGGCCTGCTGGCGGATGTGGGCAACATCTTCGGGGAGGCCAAGACCAACATCACGGCCATCAAGACCCAGTCCCACCGCGACAAGACGGCCACGCTGGAACTCGCCATCGAGGTCCGCAACACCGACCACCTCGCCACCATCGTCCAGAAGGTGCGCAGCCTCAGCGACATCCTCGACATCCATCGCGCCACCGGCGGGCGCGAAGAAGCCCGCTTGAAATAAGCCGCACGCAGAGGCACGCATCGTGTCGCTAACCAGTCAGAACTCTATTTTCAAGCGGTGGCTCGCTGCGCTCTGGGCGCTTGCCGCTCTGGTCGCCCTCGTGAATGCGCTGGGCATGGCCCGCCGCGCGCCTCTGCTCTGGCAGCAGGTGAACGGCCCGGACGAGCAGGCGGCGCAGGCCGCCGCCCGCTGGATACGCCCTCTGCCCTCGGACGCGCGCGTGCTGGCGCTGCTGTCGAAGCAGAACGTGCGTCCGGGATGGTTCCGCATCCGCCTCAACTATCTGGTCTATCCGCGCCGTTACGAAGCCACCTGGGACGCGCTGCCCGCCGACGCCGCCCGCCGATTTGACTACGTGCTGGCCTACCACTCCGCGCAGGCTGCTGTTCCCGCCTCCTGGAACCGCCTGGCAACGGTGGAGCGTGCTTCTCTGTTTGTGTCTGCGGCGGGCGAGACGGCGCAAAGTGCGCAGGCGGCGCGAGAAGCGCCTTTGTCGCCTATGGCGCTAATAGGGCGCGCTCTGGCCGGGCTTTTCGGGCTGGCAGTCGTGGCGGCGTTGGGCGCGCTGCTGCTAAGCCGCACGGTTCCATGTCCACCGTTTGCGGCCTGGTGGGGCAATCTGGCGCTGGCACATCTGGTCGGGGCGGCAGCCGTTGCCTGGCTCGTGACCCTGATCGCACTCGCTACGCACCGCCTGCTGGCCTGGCCCGTCTATGGCGCGGCGCTGCTGCTGGCTCCCGGCTGGCGTCTGGCTCGCGCCTGGCTGTTCCCGCAGGCCCGCACTGACGCGCGGAAGGCAACTCCACTGGCGGCGGGCGCGACCGCATGGAGGATGTTCCTCATCGGGCTGATCGCGCTCGGCGTGCTGACGGCCCTGGAACGCGGCTGGTTGATCGGCTTCAACTGGATCGGCGAGTGGGACAGCTATGCTATCTGGCAGTTCAAAGCGAAAGCCTTCTTTCTCGACGGCGATCTCTCGCTGCTGCGCGACACCGTCCGCTTCGAGTACGCCCATCTGGACTATCCCCTGCTCGTCCCTCTGCAATCCTGGTGGCTCTATCGGCATGTCGGCGCGGTCTCCGAAGGCTGGGCGCAGCTTGCGGGCTTCTGCTTTACTCTGGACGCGCTGGCGCTCTGCGCCGCGTTCGCCGCGCGGTATGTCTCCCGCTTCGATGCCCTTCTCGGCACGGCGCTGCTGGCGACGCTGCCCGTCTTCTCGTCTCATGCCCTGTCCGGCTATGCGGAGGTCCCGATGGCGGCCTACACGCTGGCGCTGGGCGGCTGCCTGGTGAGCCTGCTCACCGCGCAAGAGCCGGCTTCTATCCCGCTGCTGGCCTGGCTGCTGGCCGGAGTCGTGCTGGTCAAGAACGAGGGGCTGCTGGCCTGCCTGAGCGCGCTGCTCGTGGTCGCGCTCTACGCCCTGCGCGCCTCCAGGCCGAAACGCATCGGCGCAAGCGACTGGATGCTCTGGATTGGAGCGGCGGCGTGCGCCTATCTGCCCTGGCTGCTCTGCAAGCGACAGGAGCATCTGACCAACGACCTGCTCTCGCCGAAATCGCATCCGCCGTTCACCGCCGCGCTGCTGGCCTGGCGTCTGGGCTATACGCTGCGCAGCTTCGCGCTGCAACTGGCGCGGGTCGGCCCCTGGTATCCCTGCTGGGGACTGCTCGGCCTGCTGGTTCCGGTCGGCCTGTTTGCGGCTGCCCGTCGGCGGGTCTCCCTGTCCGGCCCGCTCTGGCTCCTGAGCCTGTTTCAACTGCTCGGCTATACCGGCATCTATCTCATCACGCCGGCATCGCTCGCTTTCCATATCGGCTCCAGCATCGAGCGCCTTGTGCTGCATATCGCTCCTGATCTGCTTCTCGCGGCGCTGCTCGCCTGCTTCGGGCCGTCTTTACCGGAGGAATCTGTATGAATCGAACCGTTTTGGTGACGGGCGCGCTCGGCGACATCGGCTGGCCGGTGGCGGCGCGAACCTCTTTCCGTTCAAGCCGGTTCCGCAGCAGGCATTCGCATCCCTCTTGCCGAAATAGCCCGCAGCGTACAGGCGCGGGCTTTTTTGCTGTGTCTTACCGATTGAAGGAGATTCTTGCATGATGTATCCATGTTGCCGGGCATTGAAATACCCGGCAACACGAACGCTTATCGCTTGCCTGCTGTGCATGGCTGCCCCGCTTGCAGTTGAAGCGCAGGACGCCCCAACAGAGACGACGCCTCTGCCGCGCACGACGACGCAGGAACGACAGGTCAATCCGACCGGGCTTTCCGAAGCCCCCCGCACCGGCTGGCATACGGATTTCATCGGGCCGTTTCGCGGCGATGTGGATGTCTCCTTCGGCGTCAAGTTCTGGCCCGACCGCTTCAAGCTACGTAACCTCATCTTCGGTGGACAGATGGACTTAGCGCCCGGTATCCGCGTGCGCGCCAACTTCCGGCGTCGGGAGGGCGAGAGGAAAGCGTTCCAGGTA
>DASRGL010000581.1:0-6959 GCA_035651115.1 Chthonomonadaceae bacterium | reverse complement strand
GCCCGACCTCCTCTCTGGCCTCTTCGGCCAGCATCGGCAGAATGTGGGTCGCGCCCATCTTCTTCGCGGTCTGCAAGCGGCCCTCCGCCGGGTCAATCACGATGAGCGGCCAGGCTCCGGCGCGGCGGCAGAACTGCGTCGCCAACTGCCCCAACAGGCCCGCCCCGATGATGGCGACCGATTCGCCGAACATCACCCGGCTCAGCCGCACGCCGCCCATGACGATCTCGGCCAGCGTGGAGAAGGAGGCCGCTTCCGAGTCCACCCCGGAAGGAATAGGCCGCAGATGCTCGGCGGGATAGAGCGCGTAGGAGGCGTGCCGCGCCGTGCAGGTGATCCGCTCCCCGATCCGCGCCGGGTCTACGCCCTCGCCGACCTCCTGCACGATGGCGACGCTGCTGTAGCCGGGCGGCATGGGGTAGCGGACATAGTTGGCCCAGGCCGAGTTCTCGCGCGGGAAGTCGCCGGACATCATGGTGAGTTCGGTTCCCGTGCTGATGAGCGTGCGCTCGGTTTTCAGCAACACCTGTCCGGGGCCGGGACTGCCCCACTCCTGCGGTTCCAGCGCCGCTTTGCGTGGTTCGGGAAAAATGATCTGATGTCCGGCTGGCATTATTGAATTCTCCTTGATGCCGGGTACTAAACGTACCCGTCTGTGGGGCGGCTGCGCCGCCAAGCGTCCTCGCGGACGCGCCGTTCAGTAAGCTATCGCCTCTGTACCGGGGTGCAAACTTTGCGGTAGGTGGCTCTTCCGTCCGCAGGACGGTTGGCCGCAGGCCCTCCAGACGGGGGTTTTCAACCCCCGGCCTCCTCTGCTCTTCGCTCCGCCGCCATCCGTTCCACCGTATTTCGCAACTGCGGCAGGTCTTCCAGTGTCGCCTCGCCGCCGGGCCTGGCCCATTCCAACCCCTGCTGGCTGGGGAAGCGCCCGGTCGCGAAAAAGGTCGCATAGAGGCTCTCGTCGCCGATAGAAACGGTCTCGCCCGCGTCATTGGGAGCCGGAGCGCGGACGACGGGCGGCGCGGGAACCGTCGTGATCGTCTGCGCGGCGACATAGACCAGGTCGGAGAACTGCACGAACGGCAGCGCGTCCGCCAGTCGGGTGATGGGCCGATCCGCCTCCCCGCGCACGTAGCGCAGGTAGTGGCGCATATTCTGGAGAACCAGGTCTTCCCAGGGAATCGCAACCTCTTCCCGCCTGCCGTCCAGCCACTCGATGCGATACCCTGTGCGCGTGTCGTAGATCAGAGTCGCTTTCTCACACTCGACCCGCTCCCACTGCTTGTGATCGCCCGCGCAGGCGTGCGTCGCCGCTAACTGTAGTTCGATACCGTTGGCGAATTTTCCTTGCGCGAAGACCGTATCCATGCCCTCGATGGCGTGGGCGCGATAGAGTTCCGCCCGCACGGAGGCTATCGGCTCCCAGGCGTAGAGCTTCTCCTGCCCGGCCCAGAAATGGAGGTTGTGGATGAAATGGGCCAGCGCGTTGCCGATGCAGGAGTCCAGCACGAGCTTACCGTCCATAATCAGGCGGCCCGCCCACGCCGCGCGGGTAAAGTAGCTCGTCGGGCGCGGCCACCAGGCGTAGAAGCCGATGCGCCGCACGCCGCCGAACTCGCCGCTCAGAATCCGCCGCTTCAGCGCCTGGCGCCTCGGCTCGATGATGAAGTTGAAGCCGACCTGCGTGGACTTTTGGGCCTGCGCCTCGACCGCCAGCATCTCCTCCATCTCGGCGTAGTTGAGTGTCGGCGGCTTCTCCAGGTAGCAGGCCAGTCCCCGCTCGACGACGGCGCGATGCATCGGCGCGTGCAGAGGAACCGGCGTCGGCACGGTCACAATATCGAGTTCGTCCCGGCAGGCATCCAGCATCGTCCGGTAGTCGGAGAAGACGCGCACGCCGCGCCCCGCGAAATCCCAATCTATCTGCTGCTGCGCAAAGGCGTCGGGGTAGGGGTCGCAGGCGCAGACCACGCGGCACGCCCCCTCTTTTTCCAGCGTCAGGAACTCCTGATGATGAAAGCCCGCGAACCCGCCCATGCCGATGATACCGACGCGAACCGGATTTTGGCCCTTGCGGACGCGCCGCGCGCTCGCGAAATCCAGGAATAGCGCGCTCGTGTTCATCCTTCGCTTCCTGCCTTTCTGCACGATTGGCTCCTACCCAGATGACCTCGCACATAAGGGTATGTTGCTCCATTCCCTTCCCCTGTGTCCGGCGATACCTGATCGGGCGGCGCGAAGTGCAACAAAGACTATGCTCTCTTCTGCGCGCTGGCACGAGTCGAAGCAACGGCAAAAGCCCGCATACCCCACCAGATAGAGTGGCGTTCGCCGATTGACTTGCTCTCGCTGCCGCAGGTACTCACCAAGTAGAGGAGCCGCGCTTGGCCCCAGGTCAAAAAATTGACGTGCGGCTTCCGGGCATTGCCCGGCATCAGAGCCGAGCAGACGGTCAACGAGACGGGAAAACTTCTGCTGCTTCTGTTTCTGTTCCTTCGGCAGGCGTCTCATGGCGGCTCTCTGTCACCGAGATAGGAATGCAGGTATCGTAGCACCAAACAGGCGGTCTGTCAAGGCGAACGGGAACGACGAAATCCTGAGAACATTTCGGGCGCGAGGGTGTCTATAACAAAAATATGGAACAATCCGCTTGGGCCGGGGAACAGGCGACACCGATTCTCGGTCGAATAGTTAAGGCGGATAGCGCCGAAACCGAGGCCGTCTGCACGCAAAACGGCCCTTCCCATCAGCCGAAGCGCGCTATTACAAAAGGAAGTCTCATGATTAGCCAAACTATGGTCTCTCCCGCGACGGGAACAGGCGACTATCTGGAAAAACTGCTGGAACTGGGACAACTGATGAACTCCAGCCTCGACCTCAAGCAGGTGCTGGAGACCGCCATCGAGCAGGTCATCGCGTTTGTCGGGGCCGACCGGGGCTTCATCCTGCTGGTGGACGTGGAGACGGGCCGGGTCTGGGGCGAGGCCGTCCGCAATCTGGAACGCAGCGCCCTGGAAGAGACCCTCTCCGGCAAAGACGAATCGAACAGCGCCGAGATCAGCCGGACGCTCGTGGAGAATGTGCTGACCACGCGCCAGCCCGTCGTCTCTCACAATGCGATGGAAGACCCGCGTTTCGCCGAGCATCAGAGCGTGCAGCTCAACAGCCTGCGCTCCGTTCTCTGCGTGCCGCTGCTTGCGCAGGGGCAGCTTCTCGGCGTTATCTATCTGGACAATCGGGTGCGCTCCGGCCTCTTCACCGAGCGGCATCTTGCCATGCTCTCCGCCTTTGCCAACCAGGCCGCCGTCGCCATCGAGAACGCGCGCCTCTATGAGAATCTGCGCCGCTCCCTGGAAGAGCGCCTGGCCCTTCAGGACGAACTGCACCGGCAGGAGACGCAGCGGCTGGCCCTGGAAGAGGCCGGTCGGCTCAAGTCCGACTTCATCAGCTTCGTCGCGCACGAACTGCGCAATCCGCTCACCACGATTCGCGGCGTCGTGCAGACGCTCATGGCGGATAAGGACAATAGCATTGACCCGGCGACGCGCCAGGAGTTTTATGAAGCCATCGAAGCCGACGCCGACCGCCTGCTGGACATGATCAACGAACTGCTGGATGTGTCGCGATTGGAAGCCGGGCGCGCGCTGACGCTGGCGGTCAGCACGGTCGAACTGCGGCCCCTGCTGGAGAAACTGGTCCGCCGCCATCGCTTCCACAAGTTTTTCACCGCGCGCCATCAGTTGGTCACGGAGATCGCGCCCGACCTGCCGGAGACTATCGAAGCCGACGAGAACAAGCTGAACCAGATACTCTCCAACCTGCTCAGCAACGCCCTCAAGTACTCGCCGGAGGGCGGCACGGTGACGCTGGCAGCGCGGCCCGATGGCCCGAACCATATTCTGCTGCAAGTCCGGGATAACGGGATCGGGATGACAGAGGAGCAGCGCGCCCGCCTGTTCCGGCAGTACGAGCGTGTCGAGCGCGACGAGATCAAGAACATTCCGGGAACGGGCCTCGGTCTCTACCTCGTGAAGCACCTCGTAGACCTGCACGGCGGCGAGATCGCCTGCGAGAGCGCGCCCGGCAAGGGCAGCGTCTTCTCCGTCCGCCTGCCCCTGCGCCCGCCCGCGCATTGAGCGGTCTATCGAGCGAAACAAAAGCCTCCGGTCATTGGACGGGAGGCTTTTTGGTTCTCTGGCGAAAAGTGGGGCTGTTTCGACGCGGGGTTGGCAACTCCAGACCGGGGTTTCCAGGCCTGCCTTCGCAGGCTGGAGTCCGCGCAGGCGGACTTCACCACTTCAGACCAGCCTTTTAAGGCCGCGCACCCATCCGGCGACGACGCAGCAGGCAGTGGAGACTGCTTACTCCCAGGCCGACGAACAGCGCCATTGCGCCGGGTTCGGGGACATCCGCCGTCTTTATCTGGAAGGTGACGCCGTCGTTATAGAAATGGCAGTCCGGGTCGAAGCCGAGCGCGACGTTGTTGCCATGCTGGATGTAGGTCGCCAGCGTCTGCAACTGCGCGCTCGTGAAGTTGTAGGTATAGTTGATGGGCGTTGTGGTAAAGGACTTGTCTATGAGGAAGGTGTCCGCCGTCCCCGAGGACACCAGCCAGTGCGGGTCACTGTGATACCGCGTGCTGATGAAGTCGTCTGTGTAATCCGTCTCCGGCGTCGTGCCGTTCGGATCGTCCACGAACGAGGAGACGCCTCCCGTCTTGGCGGTATCCAGCAGATGCAGGTGCAGGACATTGGGATTGCTATCCCAGTTGCGGATGTCCTTGAAGGAGAGGCTGGCTCCGGTGATCGTCTGGCCGTTCAGATTGATGCCGTTGATGCGCCAGGTATAGACACTGTGATGATCCAGGTCGCTCAGGTCGGCGGGAGACGGGGTAAAGCTCAGCGTCGCGGCTGATGCCGGCGCGGGCAAAGCGCAGCACGCTCCTGCGGCAAGCAAACTGGTGAGCAGAGGGTTCTTGCGCACGATCATACGTCTTCTCACTCCTTTCTTAGTAGCAAAACGTCGAATTTTCACTTTCACCAAGATGGCAACGCGCAGCAAGGCGCGTCGCTTTTAGATTATCGTGGGACAGCCGCCCGGCTTTCAGGTCAGACAGGGACTATCTGGCGCAAATCCGGTAGGAGTGCGGGAGGAAGAGGCCCGGCCCCTTGTACAAACTACCGGGAAAACGGTAAGGCCATCGGTCTGACGGAGAGGGAAGGAGTCCGAACGTATGCCCGAAGCGGTCAGTAAGCCGACGGGAAGTTCCGGCGCGCCCCAGCGAGAGATTCCCTCCTGGCTGGCCGCGCCGGTGCGCGGGCTTGTCGGGTGGGGCTTCTACCTGGCAGCGACGCTCATCGTGGACGTGTTCCTGCTGTTCGAGTCCACGCTCGATGTGCGCATCTACGGCCTGGAGCGGCTGCAGGAGGTCAAGCGGGCCGGGGAGACGCCTCTGCTCGTCCTCTGGCATGGGCAGGGCCTGCTGCCGATGACCGCCTTTCGCAACGAGCGCCTCTGCCTCTACGCCTCCCACACTCGCGAAGAACCCTACTCTCGCTCGCTGCGGATTCTGCGCTGGTGGACGCTGCGACTCATCGAGCGGATGGGCTATCGGGTGGTGGATGCCGCCCGGTTCAAAAGCGAGTCGCGGGGCGTGATGCAGTTCGTCGAGGTGCTGCGGAGCGGAACGGGATCGGTCATCGCGGCGGACGGCCCGCAGGGGCCGATCTACAAGGCGAAGCCCGGCCCGGCTTTCCTTGCCAAGAAAGCGGGCGTGACGCTGGTTCCGCTCGGCGCGGCGATCTCCCACGGATTCGCGCTGGATCAGTGGGATCGGTTCCAGCTTCCCTGGCCGTTCGCGCGGGCCGTGCTGGTCGTCGGGGAGCCGAGGACCGTCTCCGCGAAAGCGGGGGACGAAGAGTTGGAGCGAGCGCGCCTGGCGCTGGAGACGGAGATGAACGCGCGCGCAGCAGAGGCAGAGCGGCGATTGGGGCTTCGCGCGCTAGAGACGGCGCAGCAGGTGGAGGGCCAGAACGCCCAGTGAGGCCAGCAGCAGCCCGATGAGGAGCGGATAGAGCAGGAACAGCCAGGGCGACCAGGCCAGCCCTGTCAGCAGAAACAGCCCGCCGCCCGCCGCGACCGCCCCGCCGACGCTCCATGCCAGGACGTTGCCGCGCACGCGCAAGGGCTTGAGGTGTCGCGGCGCGTCCGGCCTGCCGTTCTCTTCCTCGGTCATGGTTCCACCTCGCCGGGAGACGCCGCCGGAGGCGAAGCGGCTTTGAGCGCGGCGCGCAGTTCCGCGATCGTCTCCTCATAGACGCGCAACTGATTGGCCTGCCGCCGCAGCCGCGCCGAAACCGCCCCGCCGTAGAGCGCGACCGCCCAGAACGCGACGATCTTCAGCCCCTCGCCGCCCAGCACGGAGGGCTGCAAGGTTCCTGCCGGAGCCAGCCCCAGCACCACGACGTAGAGCAGATTGAATACGGCGGCCACGAACAGGCTCATCAGCAGGCCATAGCGCAGGCAGTTGGAGATCAGGAAGACGAAGTAGACGAAGAAAAACGGACTCTGCGTGAAACCTGTATAATAGATGAGGACGGAGATGAACGTCATGTCGCCGAACACGGTGACGTATTTGAGCCAGCGCGGGATCGCCGTCCGCCCAGGCTGCCAGAGATAGGCGGCTTCCAGGGCGGTCATGGCAATGGCCGCCCCGACCAGGCCATACAGCACGGCGTTCGGAAGCGGCACCTTCGGATCGTGCCGCCGTATCCATTCGATGGCGATATAGAGAATCGCGATGGCGAACCACCGGGCGCTGACTTTGGCGCGCTCGGTGTCCCGCTCGCTCTCCCATCCGCCCGTGAGCCTATCGGTCTCCTGCCGCGCGGTTGAGGGTGGTTCGGGAACAGACATAGAAGCCCCTGTGCCTCAAGCCTCCCCTCTCCCGCAGCGCGGGA
>DASRGL010000580.1:0-9966 GCA_035651115.1 Chthonomonadaceae bacterium | reverse complement strand
ACCAGCCCGCCCGTGCAGCTTTCCGCCGTCGCCACCGTCTGCCCGCGCGCTTGCAATGCCGTGACGACCGCCTTCTCCAGCGGATCGTCGTTCTCGCCGTAGATGGCATCGCCGAGGCGCTCGCGCACCAGGGCGGCGCGCTCGGCGATCATCCGGTCGGCCTCTTCCGCCGTGTCTGCCTTCGCCGTCACGCGCAGATGCACCTCGCCGACTTTGGCGTAGGGCGCGACGGTCGGATTGGAATCGCGCATCAGGTCTTTGACCCGGTCTTCGACGGCGCTCTCTCCCACGCCCGCGATGCGCAGCGTCAGGGAGCGGATCGTGCCGACGTTGCCGGTCTTCTGGCGCAGGTACGGCACGACAAAGTCGTTGACCATCGGGATGAACTCGTTGGGAGGGCCGGGGAGGGCGATGCCGATCTTGCCGTCTTTCTCGAAGAGGAGGCCGGGAGCCGTGCCGTTGGGGTTCTCGATAGCACGACCGTGATCGGGAACCAACGCCTGCCGCAGATTGCTCTCCAACACGTTCATTCCGCGCGATTGGAAGAACCGGCGCAGGCCGTCTGCGATCTGCGGGTCTTCGTGCAGCGTGTCGCCCATCGCGGCGGCAAGGCCGTCGCGCGTGATGTCGTCCATCGTGGGGCCGAGGCCGCCGATGGTGAAGACGATATCGGCGTCCTCCAGCGCCTGGCGCAGCGCCGCCACCAGCCGCATCATGTTGTCGCCGACGGTGACGCGGCGATAGACGGAGATGCCCAGTTCGGAAAGCTGGCGGGCCAGGTAGGCGGCGTCGGTGTCCACGATCTGGCCGAGGAGCAGTTCCGTTCCCACAGAGACGACTTCGGCGCGCAAGGTACACAAACCTCCACAGGTTTTGCCGCCATTATACGCCGTTGCGCGCCGGATTGCAAGCGTTTTTTCAGCGAGGTTTAGCTCTTTGTAATGATGTGCAGACTGTCTCCGACGACCTCGACGGTGGCGATGTCGGCGGCCAGCGCGCCGAGCTGCAGCTTGGTCTTGCAGACCCGCAGCCGCTGCCCACCCCAGACGCGCACCGTGCTGTCGTCGCCATCGGTTCCGATCGTCAGTCGGCCCGGTTCCGCCTTCACGCTGAGGAGCGCGCCGACCATCCAGCCCAACTGCGCGATCAGGCCGCGTGGAATCGCCAGCGCGCCATCGCGACGGCTGCCGCAGCCGCAGGCCGCGCCGCTCTGCCTTCCCTGCGCGCGTCGGCGGCGGGTCGGGCCGGTGAAGAGTCCCAGAGGATCGGCGGGAACGCAGTCGGCCAAGTCGCGCGCCTGGTCGGGCGGGACGGGCGGCAGGGCGTCCTGGCTGCGGGCCGTGTAGTCCTCCGGGTTCACGCTGCGATGATGATAGAGATAGGCTTCCGCTGCCTTCGCGCCGCCATCGGCCGCCACCGGAATCAGCGTGGCCTCATAGCCGTAGCGTCCCAGCGCGCCCGAAGCATAGATGGCGCGCACGACAGCCGCCACCTCGCGATGCCGGACCGGGCAGCGATTCGCCTTGAGCGCGTTGGAGATGTCGAGCGCGGTGAAGCTCTCTTGCGCCCGCAATCGCTCCAGAAGCGCCATCTCGATTACGTTTGTCACCAGGGTCTGCGTCGTCTGCATGGTCTTTTTCCTCTCTGCCATAGGTCATGTTGATCGACTCCAGAGCGGGAGGAAAAGCGGAAAGCGTTTCCGAGGTCATGAATTTGCCCGTTTTGTGTCTATGGTTTAAACTTTCTTTCCTCCGATGACCGCAGGGAGAACGCCGGGCCATCGCGAATAGACAGGCAGACGCGCCGCCCGAAAAGACGAGGCACGCATCACGCCAACGCAGGAGGTTGCTATGCCACGCCCCTTCAGCAAGATCGCCCCCGACTGGTGGGACTATACGACTCTGGACGCCGAACTGCTTCAGGACGCCGCCAAACTGACCGCCGAGACGATTCAACAACTGGCCCGTCCCGGCTTCGCTATTCGCTTCTATGATACGCTGGAAGAGTTCTATCTGGCGGAGGCACTGGAATACATCAACGCCTGGAAGCAGGCGACCGCCGATAATCCGGTCGGCATCTGCGGCCCCATCGGGCCGACCGAGCAGTTGCCGCTCGTGGCCCGCCTGGTCAACGACCTGGGCCTCTCCCTCAAGCACGCGCATTTCTGGGGCATGGACGAGTGGTATATGGACGGCAAGGAGGTTCCCGAAGACCATCCGCTCTCTTTTGCCCGCGCGGACAAGGAGTTGTGTTTCGACCGCATCCGCCCGGAACTGGCGATGCCGCCGGAACACCTGCACTTCCCGGCGGCGGATACGTCGAAGTATGAAGCCTCGTGGAGCGGGGTGCGCTGCGCGGTGATGCAGGGCGGTCAGGGCGAGGTCAAGCACTGGGCCTTCAACGATCCGGTGCGGCGGGAAGGGGCTTATAAGGATGCGCCGCCCTCCCCGGCGGAGTACCGGAAGTTGGGGACGCGGGTCGTCGAACTGCATCCTCTGACGCTGATTCAGAACGCGCGCACCTCCGGCGGCGGCAACATTCCGCTGGTTCCCACGCACGCGCTGACGGTCGGCCCGGCGCAGACCTGGCAGGCGGAGAAAATCTCCATCTGGCATCCGGGGCATCACGACAATCCGTTCGGAATGCGCCTGTCCACGCTGATGATCGCAAAGGGGATCGCCGACTCGTCCGTGCCGATGTCTCTGCTGGCCGAGCATCCCAACGTGCAGTTCAACTTCTACCGGGGTGGCCTGGGAACCTGCGAGACGGAGATGCACTGAGAATTGTCCGAACTGGGATTTATGGGATTACAGGATAGACTATGATGAGGCCGCAGCACAATCATAGTCCATCCGTTAATCCGACGAATCAGAGTTCAGACAGAGGAGAGCGACTACTTCTTCGTTGTGATAGTCGCGACGGCGGAGAGGCCGCCGCGCAGGCGGTCGAGGTCTTTCTGGCCGGGTTCAAAGACGATCTTGACCGGCACGCGCTGCACGACTTTGGTGAAGTTGCCGGTGGCGTTTTCCGGGGGCAGCAGCGCAAACGTCGCGCCGGTGGCCGCCGCAATCGAGTCGACATGCCCGGCGAAATGGCGTCCGGGGAAGGTATCCACCTCGACCTCGGCGGGCTGACCGGGCCGCACGTCCCGCATCTGCGTCTCCTTGAAATTGGCGACGACCCAGATATCGTTGCGCGGTATGATGGACATGATCGGCTGGCCGACCGCCACCTGCTGGCCGACCTCCACCGTCTTCTTGCTGATGATGCCGCCGGTCGGCGCGGTGATGCGTGTGCGCCTTAAGGCGATCTCGGCGGTCTCCAGAGCGGCCTGCGCCTCCAGAATGCGGGCGTTGGCGGTCTGCTGGCTGGCGCGGCTGACGGCGACCTGCTTCGGCGCGGTGCGCGCCTGGTTCAACTGGCCGAGCGCCTGCGCGCGTTTCGCCTCCGCCTGCGCCACGTTCTGCCGCGCGGCGGTAAGCTGCGCCTGAGTCTGCCGCTCGGTCGCCTGGGACGCCTTGACGCCCTGCTGCGCGGCGGCAAGCTGGGCGCGGGCCTGGGCGATAGTGGCATCGGCGGCGCGCACGGCCTCCCGCGCGCTGCTCAGGTCGGCCTGCTTCTGCGCGACGGTCGCCTGCGCCTGCTCCACCTGCTGCCGGGCGCTGTCAAGCTGGGCGCGGGCGGCGGTCGCGGCGGAAGTGGCGGCGTCTACCGCCTGCGCGCTGACGGCGTCCTGGCGATAGAGCGCGGCGTAACGGGCCTCGTCGTGGCTGGCGCGCTCCGCAGTGGCGCGGGCCGCTTCCACCGCCGCCTGCGCCGACCGCACCCCGGCCTGCGCCGTCGTCACCTGGGCCTGCGCCGCATTGACCGCATCGGCAGCGCGACGGCGGGCCGCAAGCGCCGCCTGCAGCGCGGCCTGCGCAGTCTGGACGTTGGCGCGGGCGCTCTGCGTTCCGGCCTGGGCGTTGGCGATAGCGGCCTGGGCGCGCGCGACCTCCGCCTGCGCCGCGCTGATGCCGCTCTCCGCCTGCGCCACGCCTCCCGTCGCCTGCTCGATCTGCGCGCTGCCGGTCTGCGCCGTCAGACCGACCGTAGAGGCGGCTCCCTGCGCCGCCGCCCGCGCGACGGCAAGATTGGCCTTCGCCTGGTCTACAGCGGCGCGGAACGTCGAGTCGTCCAGCGTCGCCAGCAGATCGCCTGCATTGACCGGTTGGTTCTCGCGCACAAGAACCTGCGTGATATTGCCTGCGACCTGGGGCGTGATCTGCACGACATCGGTGGTAAGATAGGCGTCGTCCGTGGAGACGTGCGTGCGCGCGAACTGCCAGTAGCGCAGCCCCCAGCCTCCTCCGATGACCAGCGCGATCAGGAGAGCGGCCAGCAGAAGCGGCCTCAGCCAGGGCCGCGCCGGGCGTCCGGGCAGCAGGTTGCCGTCTCGACTCTCCGCTCCGACGGGCTGTTCCTCTGCTCGTGTCGTTTCCGCCTGGCCCTCCATAGTGTCCGGGCGGCTCTCTCCGTTTCGGGCTGGAGTCTCTTGCGGCCTCTCCTCGCGGTCGAGCAGGGCGGTCTCTTGCTTTTCAGGGCGTTCCCTCTGTGTCATTGCGCTTTGTCGTCTTTCTCGTCTTCTCTTGTTTCCTCTAGCCCCTCCTGCGGCGCGGCGGCAAGGCTGGCGCGCAGCTTGAGGAGCAGATGGGTCAGTTCCAGGCAGTCGTCCGGTTCCATGCCCGCCCAGAGATGTCTCACGCCTTCGTAGTAGGGCGGCATGAGGCGCTGGAGCCGTTCCTTGCCTTCCTCGGTCAACTCGGCCAGTACGATACGGCGGTCGCCCGGCTGATGGGCGCGGCGCACCCAGTTCGCGCGTTCGAGCGCGTCCACTAGCTTGGTGATGTTGGCGCAGGTGACGCTCATGCGCGCGCCGATCTCCGACATCGGCAGGCGATGCTCCGGCTCCGTCGCCAGCAGGATTGCCAGCAGGTTGTATTTCGCGACCGAAAGGCCGTAGGGCGCAAGCAGATCGTTCAGCCGCTCGCAGAGCAGAGAGGAGGCGCGCAGCACGTGAACCAGGTTTTCCACTGCCAGCAGTTGGGCCGGGTTTTCCGTACCGAAAAAGCGTGTGGCCTTCTCGATAACCGCCGGGTCGTAGCGCAGTGGCCGCCCTTGATGCAGGCGTGTCGCGTGTGGGACTTCCCTGTAGGCCGCAGGGCAGGCAGGACGCGCGTGCGCCAGGCCTTGCTCTTCCGATGGCGCTTTGACGGTCTCAGACATGGTCGGGTTCCTCAATGCAACAGGGTCGTAGGGGCCGCTTTCGGGCGGAAAACCTGCGGGTGCTTAACCCTTATATATTTTACGAGTTAAACATTTGCGAGTTCCTCATCAGGCGAATTTCCGCCGCGCGATCCAGTCTCTCTGCCGCGCGATGGCTTGTCCTGAAAGCGAGGATATGCTAGAATGGGCTTTCGGCAGCGTCCCGGCCTTCGCCGCGCCATGTCAGCCGGATTCAAGGAGCGATCAGAGAGAATGCGGAAGAACGAAGTCAGGCCGTTTCGCGAGGAAGTCCGTCGGTTTTATGTCGGGTCGGGGCCGGAGGCGCTGCCGCTCGGCATGGGGGGCGCGGCCATCGGGTCTGCTGCCGACTTGGATACCTATCGCCGGTTTCAGGCGACGCTGGAGGCGGCCTACGCGGGCGGCATCCGCTATTTCGATACCTCCCGGCAGTATGGCGGTTCGGAGTTCCGGCTTGGCAGGTTTCTGCGCACGATAGACCGCTCTACCGTGTTCGTCGCGACGAAAGCGCCCATCCCGACGCCGCTGACGCCGGAGGAGGCCGCGCTGCATGTCCGGCAGTGCCTCTATAACAGTCTCGAACGTCTGGGCCTGGAGACGATAGACCTGTTCCAGGTACACGATGTGACGACGCTGGATCAGGTGTTGGCTCCGGGCGGCGCGCTGGAGACTCTGATCGAGGCGCGCGAGGCGGGCCGGATACGCTACATCGGCCTGGGAACGCGCTGGCACGACCTGCTGGAGACGGCGGCGGCGCACGGAGCCTTCGATACGATCCTGACTTTCGTGGACTATACGCTCATCAACCAATCGGCGGCAAGGCTCATCGAATTTGCCGCCGGTCGCGGCGTCGGCGTCCTGCACGGCTCGCCTCTGGCGTTTGGTGTCCTGACGGGCGAAGACCCGCGCACGAACCCGCATCTTGCCGGGGAGTATCGTCGGTATGTGGCGCTGGCCGCGAAAATCTACGACTTCTGTCAGGAGCGCGGCCTGCCGCTTCTGGCGCTGGCGCAGCAGTATCCCCTGCGCAACCCGCATATCAGCCTCTCGCTGACCGGGCCGGGGTCGCCGGAGGAGCTGCGCGCGACATTGGAAGCGTGCCGCAGAGAGATCCCACCACAGGTCTGGCAGGAGTTGAGCCGCCGCACCGGAATACCTCTTCCGCCCGGTCTGAGCGAACAAGGGGACAGAGGGGCAGGTCAAGAAGGAGAACAGGCATGATCACGCTGGCAACGAAGCAGGCTCCGCCCGGCTGGGCGCTGTGGGAACGCTATCTGCTGGACGCGATGAGCCGCGCCGCAAAGGAGTTCGTGCGCCGCTACACCCGCGCCGACGGCACGCTCGTCTGGCGGGAGACCTGGCCCGGCATGGATGGCTCCGATGACGCCTACGAGAGCTTCTTCAACTTTCCGCTGCTGGCAGCGCTCGGTGGCGATATGGAGATAGACGCGCTGGCCCGGTTCGAGTGGGAGGCGATCACGCGGCAGTTTCGCGAGTACGGTCAGGTCTACCGCGAGTTCGACGCCTACTACGACTGGATGCATCACGGCGAGAGCAGCCTGCTCTTCTACTATTTCGGCCTTACCGACCCCGATGACCTGCGGATGCGCGCCCGCGCCGTGCGGTTTGCGGCGATGTATACGGGCGAAGACCCGGAGGCCGACAACTACGATCCGGCGCTGCGCCTGATCCGTTCCCCCATCACGGGCAGCCGGGGGCCGCGCTTCGAGAACAGCGCCGAGGACTGGGTGACGCACCGCCCCATCCTCGCCCACTATCCCCCGCCGTTCGACGATGTGCCGGGCATCCCGCCAGGCGCAAAACTGGCCGACTGGAACGACGATGTGATTTTCGCCAACATCCTGCAACTGCTGAATGCGCGGATGATGCGTGGGGACGTGCCGCTGAATCTGACCGCGACCAGCCTGATCGCCAATGCCTTCCTCTATACCGGAGAAGGCAGATATCGGGACTGGATACGGGAGTATGTCGGAGCCTGGCGGGAGCGAGCGCAGGCGAACGGTGGCCTTCTGCCGGATAACGTCGGACCGGGTGGCAAGATCGGTGAGTGCATGGACGGCAAATGGTGGGGCGGCTACTACGGCTGGCGCTGGCCGCACGGCTTCATGACGCTCATCGAGCCGACTGCTATCGCCGCGTCCAACCTCCTGCTGCTCACCGGCGAAGACAGCAGCCTCGACATCGCGCGCCGACTGCTGGATCGCGTGTACGAGCAGGGACAGGAGAGGGATGGTCGGTTCTGCATCCCGCATCGGCACGGCGACAACGGCTGGTACGATTTCCGCCCGCTCACCTCCGGGACGCACGCCGATGTTCCGGCGGCGAACGCCTACCCGGTATATCTATGGTATCTCTCCATGCAGCCGGAGGACGCCGCGCGCGTGGCCCGGTGGCGCGGCGGCAGCGACTGGAGCCATGTCAGCGATGCGCGCGGCAAGGGCGACAACGTCCATACGCCCAACTGGTACGCCTATATCCAGGGCGAGAACCCGGACTACCCGGAGGCGATCCTGCGCGTCAACTATGCCGAGATGTGCCGTCGCGGGGAGCGGATGAACACGGACACGACCGACCCGGAGACCTGGGACGTGCATCACTGGCAAGACCTCAATCCGGTCGTGCTGGAAGGGCTGGTGCAGTTGATGCTCGGCGGGCCGCAGACCATCTATCACGGTGGGCTGCTGCACTGTCGGCTGCGCTATTTCGATCGCGACCGGAAACGTCCCGGCGTGCCGCCCGATGTCGCCGCGCTGGTCAGCAAGGTGGATGCGGAGGGTGTGGAGGTCGAGTTGGTCAATCTACACCCGATGGAGGCGCGGCACGTTCTCTTGCAGGCCGGGGCGTTCGGCGAACATCGCTTCACCGGCGCGACGCTGCTGAATGCAGGAGGGCAGGGGGCCGAAATCGCGATAGATGGGCCGACTCTTGAGGTGAGCCTCGCGCCCGGCAGCGGCGGCAAGCTGCGCCTGGGAATGCAGCGATATGCGAACACGCCCTCCTATGCGTTCCCCTGGCATCGCTCTTCCGACGGAAAATAGAGATGCAGAGGAGGAATTGAACCATTCTCAACTTTTTTCAACTTTTTTCACTCTCTCACCTTCCGACGGAAAATAGAGATGCAGAGGAGGAATTGAATCCGCCGTTGTTAAAATTTTGGACGCTTTTCGTTAATAACGTCGGGGCTTATTAACATTTTTATCGTAAGCGCTCCGAGGGGGCTAAGATCATTATGCAGCGAGGATTACAAGGCCGTCTGCTGTTGCGTCGTGTGCCTACCGAGGCGTACAAAGTATTTATCCCGCATGATCTGCCTCCTGACCCTCCTCTGGCATTGGATACGGAACTGCATGACCTGCTCGAACAGGCGAACCGAGCCTTGGGACGGCTGGATGGAGTGACCCTGCTTTTGCCGGACATCTCTCTGTTTCTCTATTTCTACGTGCGAAAGGAAGCAGTTTTATCATCCCAGATCGAAGGAACGCAATCTTCTCTCTCCGATCTGCTGCTCTTTGAGAGCGCTGAAGTGCCGGGCGTACCGCTTGACGATGTGCAAGAAGTCTCCAACTATGTGGCGGCGCTCGATCATGGCCTGGCTCGACTGCGTGCAGACGCTCCACTTACTCTCCGCCTTCTGCGGGAAATCCATGAGGTGCTGCTGTCTAAAGGGCGGGGCAGCGAACAGCAGCCCGGAGAGTTTAGACGCTCTCAAAACTGGGTAAGCGGAACACGGCCCGGCAATGCGCTCTACGTCCCGCCGCCGCCTGAAGAGGTCGTCTCCTGTATGGGAGCGTTGGAAAAATTCCTGCACGATATTCCAGAGCGAACACCCACCCTGTTGAAGGCGGCGCTCGCCCACGTGCAGTTTGAGACCATCCATCCGTTTCTGGATGGGAATGGACGCCTGGGGCGTCTCTTGATCACCTTGCTGCTCTGCTATGAAAAGGCGCTGGACGAACCGCTTCTGTATCTCAGTCTCTATTTCAAAACAAACCGCCAGACCTACTACGATCTGCTTCAGAAAGTCCGTATGGAAGGAGATTGGGAAGCCTGGCTGCGCTTCTTTTTGCAGGGAGTGTGGACGACGGCGGACCAGGCGGCGCAGACGGCTCAGCGCATTTTGCAGCTTTTCGATAGAGACCGCAGACAGATCGAAGCATACGGACGCACGCCGGGTACGAGTCTACGGGTTCATCATTTGATGCAGAAGAGGCCCCTGCTTACCATTCCTGATGCGGCCCGTGATCTGAATATGGCCCAACCCACTGTTACCAGATGTTTAGCGCGTCTGGAAGAGATTGGAATCGTTCGGGAGATGAGCGGACGCCGCCGTAACCGGATTTTTGTGTATGACGAGTACCTGAAGCTACTGAGCGAAGGCACGGAACCCTTGCGGTAGCAAGAAGATGCGGGCGCGTATGGCCTCTTCATCTCAGGACAATCTAGCGGAAGCCGAGGCGGCCCCGGAGGAGGCGGAGGTTCCGCGCGAACTCAATCGCCTGGAGATACTGCACGGGCTGCGCATCTCGCTCTGGGAGGCCGGTTTCTCCACCGTCTGGGCCACGCTGACGACGGGAGCCTTCCTGACCGGCTTCGCGCTCTGGCTCGGCGCGGACAGCGTCGTCATGGGGTTCCTGACGGCCATTCCGACCTTCGCCGGGCTGA
>DASRGL010000579.1:0-30789 GCA_035651115.1 Chthonomonadaceae bacterium | reverse complement strand
GTCGGTTTCAGGCCCACGACGCCGCAGAGCGCGGCAGGCTGCCGGATGGAGCCGCCCGTATCCGAGCCGAGCGCGACCAGGCACTCCCGCGCCGCCACCGCCGCCGCCGAACCGCCCGACGAGCCGCCCGGCACGCGCTCCAAGTCCCAGGGATTGCGCGTCGTGTGGAACCCGGAGTTCTCCGTAGACGACCCCATCGCGAACTCATCCAGGTTCGCCTTGCCGACGAAGACCGCCCCTGCATCCCGCAGCCGCGCCACCACCGTCGCGTCATACGGCGGCACGAAGTTATAGAGTATCTTCGAGCCAGCCGTCGTCCTGACGCCCGTCGTGCAGAGGTTGTCCTTGAGCGCCACCGGGATACCGGCCAGCGGCGGCAGCGTCTCGCCCTGTTTGCGGCGGGCATCTATGGCGTCGGCCTGGGCCAACGCCTGCTCCGGTGTGACGGTCAGGAACGCTTTGACACGCTCCTCGACGGCCTCGATGCGAGACAGCGCCGCCTCGGTCAGTTCGCGGGCCGAAATCGCGCCGCGTTCCAGGTGTTTGCGCGCCTCGTGTGCTGTCAGTTCTATGAGTTCAGGCATTCGCTATCCTTCAACAATACGTGGGACGACGATGCAGCCGTCGCGCGCTTCCGGCGCGTTGGCAAGCACGGCCTCGCGCGGCAGCGAGGGCCGCGCTGCGTCCTCTCGAAAGACATTGTACATGGGAATCGAGTGGGAGGTCGGCTCGATGCCGGCCACATCCACGCCTTGCAGCGCCTCGAACTGCCGGAGCAGGTCGTTGAGATGTTTCGCCTGCTGGTCAATCTCTTCGTCCGTCAGTTCCAGCCGGGCCAGCAGCGCGACCTTCCGCACCTCGTCACGGGTCAGAGCCATCCGGGTAGTTCCTTCCTCCGAAATCCTGCTAAATGGGCGCTTCATTATAGCATTTCGCCGGAATGCTGACAAGCAAGAACCTGTCGCGTAGGTTTCTGCTGGGCTTCGCCCGCTCTTGCAATCGGGACGGTGGGTAGGGTATGATGGTTAGCCATGCAAAGCAAGCGCATCCTGAACCTACCGGCTGTCATGGCGCTGATCTCGTGCCTGTTCCTGAGTCAACAGGCTGTCGCCTGGTACTGCGAGGGACGGCTTTGCAGCACGGCGCTCGGCTGCTGTTGCGCCACGCCCGTTTCCGGCAGCCGCGATTCGCAGTGCGCTTCCTCTCCACACGAGGATCGCGCGGTTTCCGCCTGTCCTGCAGGCTGCAACTGCGTCCGGGTGGTCGCGGCGCGAACGCCCGCCGCGATCCGTCAACCCGCGTCTGCTCACCCTCCCGTCGTGGCGCAGGTTCCTCTGCTTCCCTCCCTCTTCGTAGCGCCGCCCTGTACGACTACGGTGACCCATACCGTCGAAACGCGCGGCCCGCCGCTCCTCTCCGTTACCCTTGCCACTCCCTCGCTTCGCGCGCCTCCTGCCGCCTGACTTCCCGCTCAACACTGTTTGTGCCAGGGCTGTCTGCGCGCGCCGTCTTCTCATGCGACTCCCCGCCCGCCTGACACCTGGCCTTTTTGCGAACGTCAGGAGGCATCCTTGCGAGTCTTTCTTTCTTTGCTCTTTTGCGCGGCGTCTGGCCTCGCCAGCGCGCAGCCACCATCGCTCCCGCCATTGACGGCTGAGCAGGCGGTCACGACCGCCATCCAGAACAACCTGCGCCTTTCGGCGACAGTGCGCGAAATAGACGCCGCACAGCGCGGCGTGCGCTCGGCACGCGCGCTCACGAACCCGGAGTTTCTCTTCTCGCCCGGAGTCACGAGCATCAACGGTACGGACGAGGAGCTGTTGATGCAGCAGCCGTTAGAACTGAACGGAACCCGCGCCGCCCGCACGGGCGCGGCGGAGGCCCGCCTGCGCCAGTCCAGAGCGGAGGCCCTCGTCGAACTCCGTAATCTGATCTTTGCCACCCGGTCGGCCTACTACGAACTGGCCCGCGCCCGCGAGCAGGCGGCGCTCGCCCGTGATCTGTTGGCCTTCGCGGAAACCGCCGACCGCCTGGCCCGCCGTCAGGTCGAACTCGGTACGCGGCCCGCTATCGAGCAGACCCAGACGGGCATCGAGGCGCTGCGGGCGCAACAGCAGGTGACGATCGCCGAAGCCCAGGCTGTGACCGCGCAGGCCGCCTTGAACACGCAGATGGGGCGTCCCCCCCAGACCGCCATCGGCCCGCTTGCCCCGCTCCCCACACCCGCCGAACCCCTTCCCGCCGAGAACGCGGCGTCCCAGGCGCTTGCCGCCCGCGCCGAGATCGCCGCTGCCGAAGCTGTCCGCGACACGCTGTTGCAAGAGGCGCGGCAACTCCGCGCGCAGGGGCTTCCCGACCTTGCGCCGCAGTTCCGCGCCGGAGGGGTTGTGCGCCGCTTCGAGCAGTACGGCGTCGGGCTGGCGATCACGATCCCCCTCGACTACGGCGGGCGGCGCGAACGAATCCGCCAGATGGAAGAGACGGCCCGCGCTCAGGAAGACCGGATCGCGGCCCTGCGCGGCCAGGTTTTGCAGGAGGTGGAACAGGCGCTCGTGCAGACGCGCGCCGCCGAAACCGTCCTGCGAGGCTACCGGCAGGAACTTCTGGATCAGGCGAAGCGGCTGCTGGACGCCAGTCGCATCGGATATGAAGAAGGCAAGACGAACCTGCTGGCGCTGCTGGAAGCGCAGCGCACCTACCGTACCGTGCAGAGCGAATCCATCGCCGCGCAGGTGGCCTACGCGCTGGCCCGCGCCGAACTGGAGCGGGCGACGGGCGCGGCGAATGCGGCCCTGCTGCCCTCTGTCGCGCAGACGACGAGGAGGAGACCATGAACACTGCTGCCAGCCGTAAAACCTGGCTCCTGACCGCCGGAGCCTTCCTGGGCGGGCTTCTCCTCGCATCGGCCTTCTGGCGCACGCGCCCTGCGGCAGCACCGCCCGCGCCGCCGGAGAGCCGACAGGAATCGCACGAGGGCGAAGCAGACGCCGAACACGGCGGCGCGGCATCCGAAACCGGCGCGATTCGCCTCGACCCGATCGCGGTGCGCAACGCAGGTATCCGCGTGGAGACGATCCGCCCGACTCTGTTCGGAGAGACGCTCACTGTGCCGGGGACTGTGGAAGCGGGTACGGAACGAGTCGCCAAGATCACGCCGCCCGTCGCGGGCAAAGTCGTGCGCGTGCGGGTCAACCTGGGTGATACCGTGCGGGCCGGGCAGCCGCTCGTCACCCTCGACAGCTCTGAAGTGGCGCAGGCGCACGCGGCGGAGCGTCAGGCCGAGTCCGCCGTGAAGCAGGCGCAGGCGCGGCAGGAGACGGCACGGGCCGAAGTGTCGCTGGCGCGGGCGGGACTGGCCCAGGCCCGTGCCGAGGAAGACCAGACGCGCAGTCGCCTGCGAAGCGCGGAATTCGCCTTGACGAACCAGCGCGAACTCGCAAAGGCGGGCGCATTCTCTCAGGCTCCACTACAAGCCGCGCAGGCGGAACTGTCTGAAGCGCAGTCGGAACGGCTCAAAGCGCAGACAGAGTTGCAGGCGCATCAGGCCGCCTACCAGCGGACGGAACGGCTGTTCAAAGAGGGGCTGGTCTCGCGCATGGAACTGGAAGAGGCGCAGTTGGAGCAGCGGCAGGATCAGGCGCGTCTGGATCGGGCGGCAGCGCGCGTCGAAACGGCCCGGCAGACGCTTGCGCGAGAGCAGCGCGTCTTTCAGGGCGACCTTCTCTCCCGACAGGCAGTCCAGGCAGCGGAGGCCGAAGTCCGCGCGGCGCAGGGCGAGGTGCAGAAGGCGCGGCAGGCAGTGGCGCGCGCCCTTCAGGATGTCCGCCGCGCGCAGAAGGAGGAGCAGGCGGCGGTCACTGCCTTGCAGGGGGCAAAAGAGGCCGTCGCCTCGGTCAAGGCCACCCTCTACGCGCTGGAAGGCACGGGCCATACCGAGGGCAGCGGCGGGCTGGTGACGCTGTTTGCGCCCTTCGACGGCACGCTCTCCGAGCGCCATGCCACGCAGGGCGAGTCCGTCGAGCGCAGCACGACGCTGTTCGTGCTGGAAAACCTCCGCACCGTCCTCGTGCAGGCCAACGTGCCGGAGAAGGACATCGCGCGTGTGCGCGCCGGCCTGCCCGTCACCGTCACCGCCGCCTCGTACCCGAATCAGCAGTTCTCCGGCAGGGTGCGAAACCTTGCCAGCCGCGTAGACGAGAAGACTCGCACGCTGGCCGTGCGCTGCGTCGTCGAGAACCCGGCGGGACGATTACGGCCGGAGATGTTCGCGCAGGTGACGCTGAGGACGGGCGCGGCCCGCCCTGCGCTGCGCGTGCCGCAGGAGGCCATCGTCGAGATCGAAGGCAGGCCCGTCGTGTTCGTTCAGGAGGGAGAGAGCTATCACCGCCGGGAGGTCGCGGTCGGCAAGGCGAGCGGCGGCAGGGTCGAGATCGCCGGGGGCCTCCGGCCCGGTGAGCGCGTGGTGACGGCGGGCGCGTTCGTGTTGAAGGCGGAGGCCGTGAAAGGGGAACTCTCCGAGGAAGGACACGGCCACTGATGATCGCCCGAATCCTCGAATTCAGCGTGCAGCAGCGCCTCCTGATCCTGATTCTGGCGGCGCTGCTCGCTGTCGGCGGCATCTGGGCGTTCCAGCGCCTCCCGATAGACGCCCTGCCCGACGTGACGAACAATCAGGTGCAGATCAACACGGCCGCGCCGGGCCTGGCCCCGGCGGAGGTGGAGCGGCTGGTCACGTTTCCGATAGAGGTCGCTCTTGGCGGCCTGCCCGACGTGCAGGAGGTACGCTCCCGCTCGCAGTTCGGGCTGTCGCAGGTCACGGTCGTCTTCGCCGATGCGGTCAACACCTACTTCGCCCGCCAACTGGTTCTGGAGAAGTTGACGACCGCACGGGAGAACCTGCCCGCAGGCATGGGCGCTCCCGAAATGGCCCCCATCTCGACGGGCCTGGGGGAGATCTACCAGTATACGCTGGACAGCGACCGGCGCAGCCCGACCGAACTGCGCACGCTGCAAGACTGGCTGGTGAAGCCGCAGCTGCGCACGACGCCCGGCGTGGCGGAGGTCAACAGCCAGGGCGGGTACGAGAAGCAGTATCAGATCGAGATAGACCCGCAAAAGCTGCTGGCCCGCGACGTGACGCTGCGCCAGGTGATCGAGGCCGTCGAGAAAAACAACGCCAACGCGGGCGGCGGCTACATCGTCAAAGGGCCGGAGCAGTGGACGGTGCGCGGCATCGGCGTCGTCAAAAGCGCGGAGGACATCGGCAATATCGTCGTGGATGCCGCGCACGGCACGCCGATCCATGTCCACGACATCGCCGAGGTCCGGGAGGGGCCGGGAATGCGGCAGGGCGCGGCGACCCACAACGGCAAGGAGACGGTGCTGGGCATTGCTATGATGCTCAAAGGTGAGAACTCGCGCTCTGTATCGCTGGCGGTAGCGGAACGTATCCGGCAGGTTCGCAGGCAACTGCCGCTCGATGTGCGCCTGAATACGGTCTACGACCGCACAGAACTGGTCGAGAAGACCCTCGGAACGGTACAGCGCAACCTGATCGAAGGCGGCGCGCTGGTCGTCGCCGTGCTGCTTCTGCTCCTGGGGAACCTGCGCGGAGCCATGATCGTTGCCGCCGCGATCCCGCTCTCCATGCTGTTTGCCCTGATCGGGATGCAGAAGTTCGGCATTTCGGCGAATCTGCTCTCTCTGGGCGCAATAGACTTCGGCCTGATCGTGGATGGGAGCGTGGTGCTGGTGGAGAATGCCGTGCGGCGTCTCGGCGAAGCGCGCGAACAGGCGGGCCGCACCCTGAGCCGCGCGGAGGTGAGGCAGACTGTCGTGGAGGCAGCGCGAGAGGTTGGCGCGCCGCTGACCTTCGGTGTCGCGATTATCCTCCTTGTCTATCTGCCTCTCCAGGCGCTCACAGGTATCGAGGGCAAAATGTTCCGCCCGATGGCCTACACGGTCGCGCTGGCGCTCCTGGGGGCGCTCCTGCTCTCCCTGACAGTGATTCCCGTTCTCTGTACGCTGTGCCTGTCGGGAAACACGCGCGAGAAGGACAACCGCCTGATGCGCCTAGCTGAGCGGCTATACAGGCCGACCCTTGACTCTGCGCTGCGGCGGCGCGCGGTCGTGATTGGAGGAAGCGTGCTGCTGTGCGTGCTGTGCGCGCTGCTCTTTCCTCGCCTGGGTTCGGAGTTCGTTCCCCGCCTGGAGGAGGGCGCCATCGCCATTCAGCTGACCCGCCTGCCCGGCGTGTCGGTGGACTACTCGGTGCGGATGGTCGCGGCGGCAGAACAGGTTGTCAAGACGTTTCCCGAAGTCAAGGACGCCTTTACCCGCATCGGCAGCGCGGAGGTCGCCACCGATCCCATGCCGCCGCATATCGGCGATATGATCGTGACCCTGAAAGACCGCCGGGACTGGCGGCGCGGCCTGACGAAAGAGCGGCTGATCGCGGAGATGGCTGCGCGGCTGGAAAAAGAGGTTCCCGGTCAGGGCTACGCCTTCTCGCAGCCGATCCAACTGCGTACAGACGAACTGATCTCCGGCGTCAAGGCCGATGTCGCCGTCAAGGTCTTCGGCGAGGAGTTGGAGACGCTCGATGCGCTCGGAGGGCGCGTCGCGTCGGCCTTACGGCGCATTCCGGGGGCCGAAGACGTGACGCTGGAACAGACTTCGGGCCTGCCAACCCTGGAGATCACGCTGGATCGCGCGGCGGCGGCGCGCTACGGCATCAACGCCGCCGACGTGATGGACGTGGTGCAGACCTACATCGGCGGACGCGCGGTCGGGCAGGTCATCGAGGGCGACCGCCGTTTCGACATCGTGCTGAAACTGCCCGAAGCGCAGCGCAGCGACCTCGCCGCGATCTCCGAACTGCGCGTCGCGGCCCCCGATGGCGCGCGCATCCCGATGGCGCAACTGGCCCAGGTCACCGTGCGGCCCGCTCCCGCCCAGGTCAGCCGGGAACACGGCAGGCGGCGCGTGGTCATTCAGGCCAATGTGCGGGGCCGCGATCTGGGATCGTTCGTGGCCGAGGCGCAGGCACAGATGGCAAAGCAGGTCGCTCTGCCGACAGGATACTACCTGGAGTGGGGCGGGCAGTTCGAGAATCTGCAAAGCGCCCGCGCGCGGCTTCTGGTCGTGGTTCCCCTGGCGCTGGCCCTGATCTTCGGACTGCTGTTCCTGGCCTTCGGATCGCTCACGCAGGCGGGACTTATCTTCACGGGCGTTCCCCTGGCGGTGACGGGCGGCATCCTGGCTCTGTGGCTGCGCGGCCTGCCGTTCTCCATCTCCGCGGGAGTCGGGTTCATTGCGCTCTCCGGCGTCGCCGTCCTGAACGGCGTGGTCCTGGTCGCCGCGATCAACGCGCTGCGGCAGAAGGGCAGGCGGGCGCTGGACGCGGTGCGCGAGGGAGCCAGAATGCGGTTGCGGCCTGTGCTGATGACGGCCCTGGTCGCCAGCCTGGGTTTCGTGCCGATGGCGCTCTCGACAGGCGTAGGGGCGGAAGTACAGCGCCCTCTGGCGACCGTTGTGATCGGCGGGATCCTCTCCAGCACGCTCCTGACGCTGATCGTCCTGCCGACGCTGTACGCCCGTTTCGAGCGCAACGGGATGGAGGAGACAGACCAAGAGGTGGCGGGACAGGGCGCAGGCCGGACTCATTCTTGATTTTCGGCGGTGGATGCGGTATACTATCGCGGTTTGTGTCACGGCACGACCGGCCCCGCCGCGCCGATCCCTAATGCGCGCGGGAGGCATCGAAAACACACTGGCGGCAGACCCGGCGGTGGGTGAGGGAGCGTTCCCTTGTCTGCCGGGGAGGAAGCGCCAGGAGGACTCGCCGCGCCCCGTCAATCGGGCGGCGAAATCAACCCGGGAGGAAACGAATTGGCATCGCTCTCTATGAAGGAACTCCTCGAAGCAGGAGTCCACTTCGGGCATCCGACGCGCCGATGGAACCCGAAGATGAAACGCTACATCTACGGCGCGCGCAACGGCATCTACATCATTGACCTGCACCAGACCCTCAAGCTCTTCGATGAGGCCCAGAAGTTCGTGCAGGAGATCGTCGCCAACGGCGGCAAGGTGCTGTTCGTCGGCACGAAAAAGCAGGCGGAAGACGCCATTCTGGAAGCGGCCCAGCGCTGCCGCCAGTACTATGTCAACGCGCGCTGGCTCGGCGGGATGCTTACCAACTTCCGCACCATCCGCGACCGTGTCAAGCGTCTGGCCGAACTCAACCAGATGCAGGCGACCGGCGTGATGGATCGCCTGACCAAGAAGGAAGCCCTGCTGCTGCTGGAAGAGCGGGACAAGCTGGAGAAGAATCTGGGCGGCATCAAAGAGATGACCACCCTGCCGGACTGCCTGGTGGTCATTGATCTGAAGAAAGAACATATCGCCGTCGCGGAGGCCCGCCGCCTGGAGATTCCTATCGTCGCGCTCGTGGACACCAACTGCGACCCGGACGAGGTGGACTACGTCATCCCCGGCAACGACGATGCCATCCGCGCTATCAAACTGATCACCGGCAAGATCGCCGATGCCATCGTCGAGATCAAGCAGGCCGAGTGGGATGAGGAAGAGGCCGCGCGGCATCCCGCCGAGGCGGAAGCCGAAGGCGAGGGAGAGGCCGAGAAGCCGGACGTGGATGCGGAAGCCGCCGAGGCCGCTCCCGCCGAGCCGACCGATTTTGTTTTCCGCCCCGGCGAAGAGGACGAGTATTCGCGCATGGCCGACACGGAAGCGGACGAAGCGCTTGCCGGCATCGAAGAGTAGATTTTCATCCAAAGGCGTGGATTCATTCAGGATAAGAGAGGAAGGAAATGCCAGAGATTACCGCCGCGATGGTCAAGGAACTGCGCGAGCGAACCGGCGCGGGCATGATGGACTGCAAGGCCGCTCTGAATGAGACGAACGGCGATTTTGAGGCTGCTATCGTCTACCTGCGCAAGAAGATGGGCAGCAAACTCAGCACTCGCGAGGGACGCACGACGCTGGAAGGCGTGATCGCGGTCGCCGTCGTGGACAACCAGGATGGAGCCATTGTCGAACTGAACTCTGAGACCGACTTCGTGGCCCGCAACGAGGACTTCAAGGCGTTCGCGAAGGAACTGGCGGAGCAGGTCGCCCGGCAGCGCGGCCACAGCGTGGAGACGGTGCTGGCCCAGCCTTCCGTCGCGAACCGCGACCTGACCGTGCAGCAGCGCCTCGACGATCTGTTCGCCAAGCTGCGCGAGAAGATCGTCTTCCGCCGCTTCGAGTTCATCTCGACCGATGCGAACGGCGTGCTGGCCGCCTACGTCCACGTCCCGGCCAACGATAAGATCGGCGTGCTGGTCGAGTTGGAAGCGGGTTCGCCGGAAGCCGCCAGGAGCGAGGCCGCGAAGAGCCTCGGCAGGGAACTGGCGATGCAGATCGCCGCGTCCCGCCCCCGCTACATGACCCGCGAAGAGGTTCCGGCGAACATTCTGGAGCAGGAGCGCGACATCGCCCGCACGCAGGCCCGCAATGAGGGCCGACCGGAGGCGGCGATGGAGAAGATCGTCGAGGGCCGCGTCAAGAAGTTCTATGAGGACGCGGTGCTGCTCGATCAGGCGTACCTGCGCGATCCGAAGAAGACGGTCGCTCAGATCATCAAGGAGGCGGGCAACGGCCTCGCGCTGCGCCGCTATGTGCGCTACGAAGTCGGCGAGCAGATCGTCGGCGCGGCCACCTCCGGGGAGATCAAGGAGCAGGCCGAATAATGGAGGCTGCCGATCCTTCGTTTTCGGAGCAGGCGAGAATGTCGGCGGAGAGCGGAAACGCTGCCGCCGACATTGCCCTGTCTGGCCCCTCAGCGAAATCTTCCCGGCGGCTGCGCTGGCGGCGCGTCCTGCTCAAGCTCTCCGGCGAGTCCTTCGCGGCAGAACACGGCCTGAGCGCGCAGACGCGGCAGGAGATGGGGACGGAGCCGCGCGTGGGCCTCAACTACGCGACCATCCGCGCCATCGCCACCGAGGTCGTTGCGGCGCACCATGCGGGCGTGGAGATCGCCATCGTCATCGGGGCGGGCAATATCATCCGGGGCGAGCGCGCCGCCGAAGCGGGCATGGAGCGCGCCGCCGCCGACTACATGGGGATGCTCGGCACGGTCATCAACGGCATGGCGCTGCAAGACGCGCTGGAGAAGCAGGGCGTGCAGACGCGCGTGATGACCGCCATCGCGATGTCCGAAGTCGCCGAACCGTTCATCCGCCGCCGCGCCATCCGCCATCTGGAGAAGGGCCGCGTCGTCGTGCTGGCCGGAGGAACCGGCAACCCCTTCTTCACCACCGATACTGCCGCCGCCCTGCGCGCCAACGAGATTCGCGCCGAGGCCGTCCTCAAAGCGACGAACGTGGACGGCATCTACGACAAAGACCCGCGCAAATTCCCCGACGCCCGACGCCATACCCATCTCAGCTACGACGAGTGCATCCAGAACAACCTGCGCGTGATGGATCAGACGGCCTTTACCTTCTGCAAAGAGTACGATATTCCCATCGTCGTCTTCGACATCGCGCAGGAGGGCAATATCCGCCGCGTCGTCCAGGGGGAAAGTATCGGCACTGTTGTCAGCCGCTCTGCCGTATAACTCTTTAGAAGGAGGAGTTCGATGAGCGCAGAAGCTGTCCCCGCTTTGGTCTCCGAGCATCCAGAAGAGATCGCACGGTGTATCGAGATTGCGTTAACGGTTGTTCCATCCGACACGGCATTGCGCGTGCCGCGTGCCGAGGAGGAGCGGCAAAACGGCTTCGCAGCCTGGCTAGCGAAATGGCGCGCGCACTACGAACCGAGGATTCGCGCCGCTCTGGAGCAGGAGTTTCCGGCGTTCGTAAAGGCGCTCGCCCCTGCGCAGTTCGACCGGCTTTTCGAGGAGCATATCTGGCCCAAAGTGGAGGAGCAACTGCGCTCCTACGCGCTGCGTGGTCAGGCGGCAGCGTGGGTATCCCACCATATGGGCGATGCGACGACCATAGGGATGCCAGAGCCGCAGGGACCCTACTGGCGCATTCCTTTAGGTGTCGCCCGCCATGGTGAGGGATTAGGGCAGATCGTTTTAGATGCGAACGGAACCGTGATTCCAGAGCTAACCTCAACACGTCAGCAAATCCTAGAGAAGATCAGTGGCCCAACCATTCCCTCTGTTAAGACAGCCACCGGGCAGTAATAGCTGTCTCCCTACAGCTGTGCGTGCCGTGCTGCTCTGGTATGGTGAACAGGTAACTCAGGAAGAAGTATCAGAGTGGTGCCGTGAAACACCGGGCGGTTGCTGGCTGGATGAAGCGATGGAGAGCCTTCGGTTGGAAGGTTTCGATGTCGAGGAATTGATAGACGATGCAGAAGAGCGTATCCGCGCTGCAATCGCCGATTCCGAAGAGCCTCAGCCTGTTATCGTGACGCTGAAAGTGCCGCTTCTGAATGCTCCACGAGATCATGCGGTCGTGCTGGTAGGGATACGGCAACAGGCAGAGGAGAACGGACAATCCGAAATTGTCGAGTTCATGGATCCGCTAACCGGACAAATCGAACAGGACGCTACCGGAATGCTCTGGCAATATTGGGACTTTGCAGGCAGACGCGCGTTCATATTGCGCCCCTAAAGACCGTTAGTCCTCGGAGAAGGAGGTCGTGATGATACCCGAACTACTCAAAGAGACCGAAGAGAAGATGAAAAAGAGCGTGGAGGCCGCGCGCCATGAGTTCACGCTGATCCGCACCGGACGCGCCAGCCCGGACATTCTGGAGCATGTCAAGGTGGACATGTACGGCACGACGCTGCCGCTCAACCAGGTCGCCGCCGTCACCGTGCCGGAGCCGCGCCAACTGCTCATCACGCCGTTCGACCGCAACGCCCTGGCGCATATCGAGAAGGGCATCCAGAAGTCGGACGTGAACCTGACGCCCAACAACGACGGCGCTTCGATCCGGCTGAACATCCCGCCTCTGAACGAGGAGCGGCGCAAGGAACTGATCAAGCAACTGCATCAGAAAGCGGAGATGGGCCGTGTCGCCGTCCGCAACAACCGGCACGAGGCCATCAAGCATCTTCAGGCGGCAAAGAAGGCCGGCGAAATCTCCGAGAACGAGGAGAAACGGGCGACGGATCAGGTGCAGAAGCTGGTCGAGAAGTATATCGCGGAGATAGACCAGCTCTCCAAAGCCAAAGAAGCGGTCATCCTGGAGGTCTGAGCCGCATGGCGATTTCGCGCGTACAGACCGCCGCCGAACAGGCCGGACTGGACCCGGCGCGCGTCCCGGCGCACGTCGCCATCATCATGGATGGCAACGGGCGCTGGGCGCGGGCGCGCGGCAAAGACCGGCTGTTCGGGCATACGCAGGGCTATCACACGCTCAAGCAGATCGTCTATGCAGCGGACGAACTGGGCGTGCGCTACCTGACGGTCTACGGCTTCTCCTCCGAGAACTGGCGGCGGCCAGAAGAAGAAGTCAGCGGGCTGATGCACCTGATGCTGGAGGCGATGCAGGCCGAGATCGAGGAACTGATCGAGAACCGGATTCGCGTGCGTGTCTCCGGGCGTCTGCACGGCCTGCCCGCCGACCTGCGCGAAGTCTTCATGGATGCGATGCGGCGCACCAAAGGGTTCACCCGCATGACCTTCAATCTGGCGATCAACTACGGCGGGCGCGCGGAAGTGGTGGACGCCGTGCGCGCGCTGGCGGAGGCCGTGCGGCGCGGGGAACTCTCGCCGGACGAGATTGACGAAGACGCTATCTCCGCCCGCCTCTACTCCCCAGACATCCCCGACCCCGATCTGCTGATTCGCACGGCGGGCGAACTGCGCCTGTCCAACTTCCTGCTGTGGGAGACGGCCTACAGCGAGATCCATGTCACGCAGACCTGCTGGCCCGATTTTGACCGCGACCATCTCATCGCCGCCCTCGCCGACTATCAGCGCCGCACCCGCAAGTTCGGTGCGGTCGTGGAGTGACGAAGCCGGGCATTGAAATACCCGTCTGGGAAGCCTTCAGCTAACCGTCCTGGCGGACGGGATGCGTATTGCAGGCTCCCTCCATTGTATCGCACTGGACTGCATACAAAGGCAGAGACTTTCCAAGCGAGGGCGTCCGCTAGGACGCTTGGCGCGCAGCGCCTCCCAGACGGGTATTTCAATGCCCGGCTCAGTGATAACGCCTGGCCGGTATGTTCTTTACTCTCTGGAGTTCTCCGAATGAAGCGACTGGTGATTCTTGGTTCGACAGGCTCGATAGGCACGCAGACGCTCGACATCGTGAAGCGTCTGCCCGGTCGTTTCCAGATTCTAGGGTTGGCGGCCAATAATAACGTAAAGCTGCTGGCAGAACAGGCTGATTCTTTCGACGTGCCGTGCGTATCTATGGGTACGGCCACGCTCGCCGAGGAACTGCGCGCCCGCCTGCGCGCTCTGGGCCGGAACACGCGGGTTCTGGCGGGCGTCGAAGGTATGTGCGAGGTGGCGACGCTGCCGGAGGCCGATCTGGTCGTCGTCGCTGTCGCCGGGGCTATCGGCATCGCGCCGACCCATGCCGCGCTCGAAGCGGGTAAAGACATCGCGCTCGCCAGCAAAGAGGTGCTGGTCGCGGCGGGCGAGCCGACGATGGCATTGGCGCGGGCCAGAGGCGCGAAGATCCTGCCCATAGACAGCGAGCATTCCGCCATCTTCCAGTGTCTGCAGGGCGCCCCGGAAAAGAGCCTGGAACGCATCTACCTGACGGCGTCGGGGGGGCCGTTTCGCACCGTGCCGCAAGAGGCGCTGGCGCACGTGACGCCGGAACAGGCGCTCAAGCATCCGACCTGGAACATGGGCGGCCTGGTCACTATCAACTCGGCCACGCTGATGAACAAGAGCCTGGAGATCATCGAGGCGCACTGGCTCTTCGATGTGCCGGTGGAAGCGGTCGAGGTCGTCGTGCATCCGCAGTCTATCGTCCACTCGATGGTGCGCTATAAAGATGGCTCGACTATCGCGCAACTGGGCCTGCCGGATATGCGCCTGCCCATCCAGTACGCGCTGGTCTACCCGGAACGGCCGGATACCGGCCTGCCGCGCATGGAGTTGGAGGCGTTCGCCCATCTGACTTTTGAAGCCCCGGACGAAGCGAAATTTCCCGCATTGGGACTGGCGCGGCGCGCGGCAGCGCAGGGCGGCACGATGCCTGCCGTGATGAATGCTGCAAATGAGGCCGCTGTCGGGCTATTTTTGCACCGAAAAATAGCGTATTTAGATATTATGCGCCTGGTCGCGCAGACGATGGAGCGTCACGATCCCGTTCCTCCCACGTTGGCGAACATATTGGAAGCCGACGCCTGGGCGCGAAACCAGGTCGCCGCGCATGTTGACTAATGGAATCTCAATGTCGTCACCGCCTGCCTCTCAAGGAGCCTGACCGAACATGGACTTTATCCGATCCGCCTTCTATTTTCTCGCTGTGTTGAGCGTTCTCGTCATCGTGCATGAGTGGGGCCATTTCATCGTGGCAAAGCTATGCAAGATGCGCGTCGAAGATTTCTCCCTGTTTTTTGGCAGGCGGCTGATACGCCTCGGCGTGCGGAACGGAACGGAGTACAACATCCGGGCCGTGCCTCTGGGCGGCTTCGTCAAGATCGCGGGCATGGAGCCGGACGACATCTCCAACGGCGCGCCGATCTTCAAGCGGCGCAGCGCGGCGGCATCGGGACAGGCGGCGGAGAAGACCCTGCGCGGGCTGCGCGATGACGCGCTGACCGACATTGATATGGAGAACATCTCGGATCGCGTGCGCCGCCTCGTCGAGGAGTCCATCGGGGACGACGCGCAGTTGACCGAGCGCGGGCGGCAGGAGCTGCAGGCGATGCTGGTCAGCGCCGGCATCAACGCGGACGAACATCGTTATATCGAGGCCATTCTCGGCGCAGATATGGACAAGCCCGACCCGGACGGCTACAATCAGAAACCGCTCTGGCAGCGCGCCGCCGTCATCTTCGCCGGGCCGTTTATGAGCCTGTTCTTCGGCTATCTGCTCTTCTGTGTCATGGGCTTTACGACCGGGCTGCCGCAGGAGCAGGCGGAGAACGCCATCAACCGTATCCTTCCCGGCAAACCGGCAGAGAAGGCGGGCCTGAAGGCGGGCGACCGGATCGTGGAGATCAACGGGCAGAAGATCACGGACGGCGAGCAGATGGTGCGCCTGATCCACGACCATCCCGAACAGCCGATCCAACTGGTGGTGCAGCGTGACAACACGCCCCTTCATGTCACCGTCACCCCCTACGCCGATGTGATGCCGGTCGTGGAGAACGATACGGTGGTCAGAAAGCGGGTCGGGCTGCTGGGCTTCCAGCCGCGCTTCAACGTCCTCTGGAAACGCTACCCGGCTCCCATCGCCATCAAGCACGGCACGATGATCATCTACAACGGCATCGTGATGACCATGCAGGGGCTGTTCAGCAAGAACGTGCGGGAGAACGTCGGCGGGCCGATTGCTATCGGCGCGCAGATACACCAGGACAGTAAGAAGGGGCCGAGGCAGGTGCTTCTGACGGCGGCCATGCTCAGCGTCAGCCTGGGCATCGTGAACCTGTTCCCGATTCCCATTCTGGACGGCGGGCATCTGCTGTTGCTGGCCGTCGAGGGCATCCGCCGCCGCAAGCTGTCCAGCCGGGAGGTCTACACGGCGCAGATGGTGGGGCTGTCCATCATCGGCGTGCTGTTCGTCCTGGTGATGTATAACGATATTCTGCGCTTCCTGCCCGGCAGCAAGCCGTAGCGGGCAGCAGAGAAGGTATAAAGAAGATCGGGGCGCACCGATGGGGCGCCCCGATTTTTCGCGCCAGGAGTTAGCCTGCCGCCCGGCTGGTGAGTTCCCTCACGCTGGCGAGGTGGTGGGTTTGCAGATAGGCGCGGAGGTCGGCGGTGATGCGCGCGATGGCGTTGGGGTGGATGAAGTTGGCGGTTCCGACGGCGACCAGCGATGCGCCCGCCACGAAGAACTCCAGCGCGTCGTCCCCGGTCATGATGCCGCCGCCGCCGAGGACGGGCAGCGCGACGGACTGCGCCGCCCGCCAGACCTGGTAGAGCGCCATCGGTTTGATGCACGGGCCGGACAGCCCCCCAACGACGCCGGGCAAGCGAAACGCGCGGCGGCTCAGACTCACAGCGACGCCGGGAAACGCCTGGGAGACGGCGATGGCGTCGGCTCCGGCGGCGGCAGCCGTCTGCGCGGCAGCGCCGATCTCTACGCCGGTAGCGGGCAGCTTGGCGATCAGGGGCAGCGAAGATGCCGCGCGGGCGGCGGCGACCGAGGCGGCGATCGTGTCCAGAAGCCCGGCTTCGGAGGGGTAAGAGTCGACGGTAGGGAACGCTAGAGGAGACAGGTTCAGTTCGAGGGCCGCGATGCCCTGCGCTTGAGAGAGCGCCTGCGCCAGTCGCGCTCCTGTCTCCAGTGTTTCGGCAGCGATGCTGACGATGACTGGGCAGGGCAGCGATCGCAGGCGGGGCAGGCGTTCGGCAAGGAAGGCTTTCAGGCCGGGATTGGGCAGGCCAGTGGCGTGCAGCAGGCCCGCGCTCGCCTCGGCAGTACGGGGCATCGGGCTGCCGCGCCGGGCTTCCAGAGTCAGCGTGGGCGTGATGAGCGCGCCCAGACTGCCGCAGTCTGCCAGGTCTGCGATCTCCTCCCCATAGCCGAAGGTGCCGGAGGCCGCGACGACCGGCGTGGGAAGCGTCAGGCTGGGACCGATCTGTGTGGTCAGATCGGGGCTGTCGGAAGAGGGCGCAGGTACGGCGGGCATGGGTCTATCTTTCTCGATGAGCGCGAAGTCCCTCTATCCTAGCACGCGCGCCGCACGCTTGTCAACGGAGGCGGGCCGTCAATAGATTGCCCAGACGCCCGGCGTCGCCAGCTCGACCAGATGCCCGTCCGGGTCGCGGAAATAGAGGCTGATTCCTCCGTACTGCATCCGAATCTTACTCTCGATAGGGACCCCGTGCGCCGCCAACCGCTCCTCCCACGCCGCCAACTCCTCCGCCGGGATAGCAAAAGCGAAGTGCAGCCTGCCGTCGCCGTCGTGCGGGGGGATGGTGCCGCCGGGCATGACGTTCGCGCCGCTGGACGCGCCTTTCCGAAAGAGTAGCAGCACCTGTTTGTCCACGACATTGAGCGCGCATATCCGCGCGTCGGCAA
Organism: Chthonomonadaceae bacterium; assembly: GCA_035651115.1. GTDB lineage: Bacteria > Armatimonadota > Chthonomonadetes > Chthonomonadales > Chthonomonadaceae > DASRGL01. Next base: position 13,605 of record DASRGL010000579.1, on the reverse strand, counting down.
CCAGCGTCTCGAAGCCAAAGAGGTCCTGATAGAATCGGCGGGCGCGTTCCAGGTCTTCCACATAGAGCGCCGTCTCCAACACCCCGCTTACCGTAGGCATACTTCTCCTCCTTTTCTGTGCCTCCATCGCTCCAGCAACCGCGCCCTGCCGCCTGGCGCAAAGGGGATAGAACGCCTTCGGAACTCCGGCGGCGAAAAACTCCCTCCGGGCAGTATCCAAATCGCTCCCGGCAGACTCTATTATACGGACGGGCTGTGAGAAATTTCACATCAACGCAACTCCATCTCACCGCGTCTTGTCTTTAGGATGGCGCTTATCCGATACAGAAAGGAGAAACCTGGAAAACGCGCGTGGCATTCCACCGGAAAGAGATTTTGCTGACTCTTTCCGCTTTTAAGATGAGATGTAGACTGAACTATGCTATGTTGTCTGATTGAGGGAGGGACGATACCCACGCGGTCGAGGGAGAGCTGCTTCCTGACCGTCTCCGAACACGGCGCACGATTCGAGACGCTGCCGCAGCGAGGCGCATCAGCGACCCGATGGAACGATCGTTGAGCCGCTTCGATACAGCCACAGCGCCTTATCCGGCCCTGACAGGAGAATACCGAATGAAACTGAACAACAGGCAGCTCTTCTGCGTGACGCTGATCGTGTTTGTCTTTCTTGCCGTGATCGCCAGAGCCTGGAACGACCAGGTGCGGGCTTTCCATCTCACCGCCCGACAGAATCCGACCGAGAACTTCCTGGCGCGCTCGGCGGCGCTCTGCCAGACGCTTGCGCCCCAGGCCGCCACGATCCAGATGACGCAGGATATTGAACTCGACGACCAGACGATCCGCTATATCCGCTGTACGGATGGGCAGGGCCGCCGTCTGGCCCACTTCGTCTGGGACGGCGAGACGGGCGACCTGCTGCTCTGCACGACGCTGGAGGGGGCGCGTCCTGCCGAGGGAACGAACGCGCCGATGGATCGCGCCGAGGCCGAGAAGCGGGCGCGGTTCTGGCTTCAGTCGCTGGGCGTCAGCTCTCAGGCGTCGCAGTGGCAGTTGACCGGCCCGTTGGAACGCGCACCGCGCGCCTGGGTCGCGCGCCTGCGCGGAGAGGGCAAGCAGGCGCACATCATTCTGAACGCCAAAACCGGCGGTCTGAATGTGTTGCAGTCGAAGCCGGAGACGATGGTCTTTACGGGCCGTCGATTCGCCTCGATGTCCGCGAACCCCTAGCGGCCAGACGCTCTCCATAGGAAGCGCGCAATCCGCGCTTCCCTCGCTAAAAAGGGAGTATGCAGCAGAGACCCGTTTCAGCGGCCCCTCCGCCGAAACGGGTCTTTTCATAGCGGCTCCTCCTGAGCCGTCGGTCGGAGTAACTGCTCCGGCGCAACGAGTTGCGCCCCTACGGGCTTTTGCAGCCGCGAATTTATTCGCCGGAGAAGGATTTGTGGCTCTTTGACAAATAGTGGGGTTGGGTTTGTGCGCGGCCTTAAAAGGCCGGTCTGAAGGTGCGAAGCCTGCCTGCGCAGGCTGGAGTCCGCGCAGGCGGACTTGGCAACTTCAGACCGGGGTTTCAACCCCGTGTCCAAAGACAACTCCACTATTTGTCAAAGAGCCGGATTTATTACATGCTCTCAGACAGGGTGGAAAGCCGGAACGGGCCGGGGGCTACGGCGCGCTGGCGGCCTCTTTGACCGGGAACAGAGTGCCGGGGGTCAGGAAGGGATCGGCGCGATAGTGCATTTTCACGTTGGTATAGAAAAGCGCCTGGAGCGGCGTGTTCAGTTTGTCTCGCTCGTAGTAGCTCTCGGCATCCAGCTTGCGCACCGCTTCCAGGAACAGATTGACCCGGCCCAACTGTCCTATCGCGCGCTGGAAGACCGCCCCGGCCAGCAGCAGATCGAGCGCATTGCCCTCTCTGGCGAGGAGCGCGGAGAGGATCGGCTCGGCTTCGGTGGCGCGTCCGCTCTGCAGATAGAGCAGCGCCTGGATATATTTGGCGTTCACGTTGTCCGGCTCGTGCTTGAGGACGAAATCCGTGATGTTGAGCGCCTGGTCTATGCGATCCCGCGAGAGCGTTCGGCCCTGGAGGATGAAGCGCGTGGCGTAGTCGAGCGTCGGGCCGTACTGGAACGGAGCCAGCGCCAGCGCGCGCCGGAGCGCGCGATCCGACTCGCGGGGATCGGGAGAGCCGACCGCCAGCGCATACTGCGCGTCGCCCGCCTCCGGCACGATTGCCGCCGCCTCGCGCGCCCAGGCTGCCGCGTCTTTCCCGTTGCCCAGCGCCGTATCGGCAAAGGCCGCGACGACCAGCGAGGCCGGGAAACGCGCGCTGACATCCGGCCCGACGGTGGCGCGGGCCTCGCGGAACTGCCGATGCCGCAACTGCATCAGCCCCAGAATGGCGCGCGTGGCGGCATCGTCCCGCTTCTGACGCGTCAGCGTGCGGATCGGCGTCATGGCGTCCTTGACCTGATCTTGCAGCGTGTAGGCCAGCGCGAGACGGTTGAGGCAGTCTACCGGAGCCTCCTCGAGCGTGCCGCACTGCTGGTACTCCGTCGCGGCCTCCCGATAACGCCCGGCTGTCAGCAGCGCGTCACCGATGGCCCGGTGCGCCGCGATCTTCTTGTCCGGTTCCCCCGCATCTTTCCATTGCGCCTTCGTCTTCTCCACCGCGCTGTCGGCGATCTTGCGGCGCAGGTCAAAGACGGTCTGAATCTCGGCGGCGAAGTTGGCGGCGTTTTCCGGCAGCAGCGCACGCTGCAGGTGATAGGAGGCCAGTTGCGCCATCACGTCGGTCGCGTCATCGGGAATCTTCGCCTTCTCCAGCGCGGCGATGGCCTGGTTCCAGTCCGATTTCGCGGCATAGAGGCTTGCCATCAGGCGCGAGGCGGCCAGATGGGTCGGGTCGGCTTTGAGAGCGCGGCGCGCGAAGCGCGCGGCAGTCTCCGTATCTTTGGCCTGCATCGCCGCCTGCGCCTTCTGCGCCAGCGCGTCCGCGCTCAGGTTCAGTTCGTTGTCAATGGTGAGCGTCAGGCTCACGCGCTGCGTCTGCCCGTTGCTGTCGAAGGCCGTGACCGTGACTTTATGCGCGCCCTCGGTATCGGCGAGGGTGTCCCACTCGTACTCGTAGGGAACGCTGGTGTCCGTCGCGCGCAACTGGTCGTCTATCTGGAACTCGACCTTATCAATGCCCTCGCCGCTGGTGGCGCGGGCGACCAGTCTGTAGACATCGCTGATCTTGTCGCCGTCTTTCGCGTCCAGCGTCAGCTTGATCTCGGCGCGGGCTGCGCGCCCGGTCAGCAGGAGCAGACCGACGAGCAGGACGGTCAGCAGGCGAATCTCACGTGGGCAAGAGAGCTGGGAAAGGCGAACAGAGTGGCGCATGATGATGTCCTCGCTACCAGGGACGCGGGCGAAGGTGGGCCGGGACACTCGCCGCGAAATAGGAGATGTCCCCGACGCAGCGGTTGTCGGGAATCTCGGTCGTTGCAGGCGCGCGCAATCGGAAGACGGCCCGCACGGTCTGACCAGGCCGCAGCGTGCCGAAAAAGGCCGGGTCGGAAGGCGTACACTCCACGCCGGGCGGCAGCGCCGAGACATCCAGGCCGATCTTGACCATGCCGACGGACTGCGCGCCCGTGTTGGCAAGCGCGACGCTGACTCTGCGCTCCGTCTTGCCGCTGCCGCCGTTCTCCGGCGCGGCAGGCGCTCCCGATGGCACGACGGCGACCTGCGGCACCAGGCCGAGCAGCGTCGCGCTGGCCTGCGCCAGGGCGTCGGTCAGGCGCTCCAGCGCGCCCATGACGGCAGCCCCGGCTTCCGAGCCGACGGTTCCGCGCGCCTGATAGTTGTGATGCAGGGAGTGGGCCTGCGCAATCAGGAGCAGCAGGTGATGGATGCGTCCGAGCCGTTTCACTCTGCTGCTGTCGCGCCCGCGCCCGGCGCGCAGGTCGCCGGAATAGGGATCGCCCTCCTTAAGAATACGGCGCAGGCGGCGGGCCGGGCCGGGGGCGGACGCGGCCAGCGCATTCAGTTGACGGCGGACTTCCCTCAGCGCCAGAGAGACGGCAGCCGCCTGATCTGTATAGCGCAGCAGGCAGACCTGTCCCGGCTCCATCGCGCCGAGCTTGACGATGGCCGCCGTCCGCGCAAGGTCGCGTCCCTCCAGCCCTTCCAGCCGCCCGTTCAGCCGGTGTTCCAGCCCCGTCTCCGCGTCCGGCGGCGTCTCCTGAAAGGTCAGGCGGGCAGTCTGCCCGGACGTCCCGGCGGCGCGGACTATCCGGGGCGGGGCCGACAGGGTCAGTCGCTCGATTCGGTAGAGGCCGCGCGGCAGGCGGATCCGCACCTGGGTCTTGATCTTGCGGTCGGAAAGATTGGCGAGGCAGACGGTCGCGCCCTCTTCCGAGCGGACGGCATAGACGCCCAGATCCGTAGTAAGCGCGGGGTCGGGCGTCTGCGCTTCGGCGCGTACCCGTGTCGCTCCGAGGCGTCCCCAGAAGAACCAGGCGGCAGAAGCCGTCTCGCCCTGAAAATGGGGGCTGTTGAGCGGAATCGGGCCTGCGGGCGCAGGCGGGGCTTCGGCGGAGGCGGCTGGGAGAGAGGCTCCGGCCAGGAGCGGGCGAAGCGCTTTTTGCTCCGCCGCCGGGTCTGCCGGGACGGTCTGCGTCGCATCGGCCTCGACCTGCACGAGCGGCATCGGGACGGGCGGCTCGGCGTCTGGCGCGGCGGAAGGAGCCTGCCAGGTGGCATGGGCCGGTTCCAGGACGGGCGTGTCGGCGCGGGAAGCGGAATTGGCGTGCAGCAGCCAGGCCAGCGCGCCCAGACAGGCGATCAGGCAGAACAGCGTCGCGCGGCGCGTTTTCATGGGGCTGTCTCTTCGGAGGACGCAGCCGGAGCGGACGCCACGATCTGCTTGACTCGCCGCTCGAACTCCTCGCGTTCCAGCATGACCCGACGGCCGCAGCGCGCGCACACAACGCCCACATCCGCGCCCGTGCGCGCCACCGTCCACTCATCCCCCCCGCAGGGGTGCGGCTTGCGCAAGCGTACCCGCATTCCCACTGCGACCGGTATTCTCTGCGTCATAGTGTTCACCTGTCTACTTTCCCCGCCCGGCAAATTTCATTATACTTTGAATGAGCGCCTGAGGTCAAGCGAGGATAACGTCAGCGAGTGGGCGCAAACGGCAGCGCGTCGGCCTGCCGCCTCTCCGAATCGCCTCCCGATCTCTTCCGCCGCAGTGTCCCTATGACCGAGAAAATCGGGAAAATCAGGTATTCTTCCCAGATAAGACACGAACTTATGCCGGAGTGTTGGCATATTTCTTGCAGCCTTTCCCTTTGCTCTGACCCATGTATTTTTGACATTATGGCGTTCTAGCGTTCTGCTCGCTGCGCACCTAAAGGAGACTACTGAAGATGAATCCGCGCAGAGTCGTTTCTATTGCAATCGGTATCGTCGCGCTCGGTTTGCTGGCTGCGCCTGCATCGCAGGCGCAGTCGGTGCAGTTGTTTTCGCCTGGAGACCTGGGAGCTGGCGCTGTAACGGCTGACTATCCGGAACCCGAACAGTCCGTACTGGACTATCCCTATGTCGTCACTACGGCGGACAATGTCTTAACCTTTACCAATAACTCTCCCAATACCGGGAATGCGTGGACACGCCTGGATCAGTTCGATCCGAATACGGGAACGGGACAGGCGACGGCGAACTTTGCGCCGGGGACAAAGCTGCTGCTCGCCAACAATGCCACCCAGTTCACGGTCGCGTTCAACAAGGGGGTAAAGACCGTCGGATTCAACGCCAATGTCGCTCCGCTGGGGCCGGAGGAGTTCCAGTTCGAGGTCTTCAATGGCGATAAGTCGCTGGGAACCTATACCGTCAGCGGCATCAGCAGCCAGGACTACACGACGAATCCCGCGCCTTTCCTCGGCGCCGGCGCGCTCGGCAGCGACGTGATCACCAAGCTCACGATGAAGGTGACGCTCCCAACGCCTGAAAATCTGGACGTCGGGTTCCTGATCAGCCCGGTCACCTACAATCTCAACGGCGGCCCGACCCCTGTGCCTGGCCCCAGCGCGCTGCTGACCGCGATCCTCGGCGCTGCGATGCCGGGCGCGGGGTTTGCCCTGCGCCGCCGCGCCCCTTCCCGTTGAAAAGCTTCTCGCCCCTTCTCTGCGCGGCAAAAGCCTCCTGTTCTTCACAGGAGGCTTTTTTCGGCCCTCTCATCCCCGGTTGACCGCCAGAACACGGCAGTTTGAAAAGCCCGATAGCCGCCCAGCCTTCTTTTTGTGCGATGCGCTGCTCACTATCGAGAGGTTGGCATACTTCTTGCAGCCCCTATTTTTGCCTGTTTGAGCGGGGCGTTTTGGCCGCACAGCCTCCCATCGTAGATTTTGAATGCGCTCGCAGCGCCCTGCCCTGGCACGTGATACGGGATCGCCCTCCACCCCGTAAGGATCAGGAAGCTGTATCGTATTACCAATGCTTTGCACGCTACAAGGAGACATCTGATGAGGTACTTACGCTGCGCGTGTTTTCTGCTGCTTATGATCCTGGTGTGTAGCGAACGCTCAAAGGCTCAGTTAGCCCAACTGGATGTGGACATCAGCACGCCAGGAACCTGGTCGTACACGGTCACGAACCTGGAACCCGGTGGCAGTCCCAACTATATCAACGCCTTTACTCTGGCTGTCGGCGCGCCCATTCAGGTCACGGGAACCCCGGACGGATGGGACTTTGACGTCGTCACGCAGAATGGTCAGACTTTTGTCGGCTGGTTCAGTGCGGCCCCACAGCTTCCCTATCCGCACGACATCGCTCCGGGCGCCTCGTTGAGCGGCTTCCAGATCACAAGCACGGTGACCACGTCGGCGCTGCTCCCCTATCGCATAGACGCCTGGGATCATGATGCCGATGACTTTGGGCCGTCTCAAATCGCAAATGTGCTGGCTCCAAGCGCCGTTCCCGCGCCGCCCGCTCTATGGACGATGCTGCTGGGAACGCTTCCGGGCGCGGGCCTGGCTCTGCGCCGCCGTCGCGTCTCTCGCGGTTAGCGCCCTCTCGCCGCCTCCCCGCAGGGTAAAAAGCCTCCTGTTCCCCGCAGGAGGCTTTTTGGGTTTGCCTCTCCCCAGTTTCTCTCCTAAAGCAAAGGGGAGACCATCGCGCAGGCTTGTGCCGTTCTTCCCCTGCCTGCCAGAGCGCAATCCGCTACGCAAGCGAGTATAATGATAGCCATGCAGGCTCCCCTCTCTCGGCGCGCTCCGATACGCGCCCTGTTTTTGGACATTGACGGCACGCTCATCGGCAGGGATCAGCGTGTCTCCGACAAGACGCGCGCCGCCCTCGATGCGGCCCGCAGCGTCGGCTGTGAAGTCGTTCTCTGCACCGGACGCACCCGTTTTACCGCCCAGCCTATCGCCGAACAGATCGCGCCGCCTCTGGGCTACGCCATCGTCTCCAACGGCGGCGTGGTGATGCACCTGGGGACGGAAGAGGTGCTGTGCCGCCATCTGCTGCCGATCCCGGTCGCGCTGGAGATCGTGCGCGCCATCGTCGCGGTCGGCGCGGAGCCTTATGTCTACGAGGACTCCACCGCGCGGGACGTGGAGCGGTCGCGCGTGCTGCACCACCCCGATCTGCCGGTCGGCCCCTTCGCCACGTCGCCGCGCTACCGGCCCCATGCGAACCTGCTGGAAGACCTGCCCTTCGCGCCGGTCTCGGTCAGCGCGTTCGGCGCGCCGGAGAAGATGCGGCCCCTCGTGGAGCATCTGCGCGGCCACCTGCCCGGCGATGTGAGCGTCATTCAGTCCGGTTCCGCCGACTGGTGGGGCATCGAGGTCTTTGTCGCCAACGTGGATAAGCGCCGGGGCCTGGAACTCGTCAGCAAGCGATTGGGGATTACGCAGGAGGAGACGCTGGCTATCGGCGACCATATCAACGATATGGAGATGATCCGGTGGGCGGGCGTGGGCGTGGCGATGGGCAACGCGCTGCCGGAGGTTCGGGCGGTTGCCGACTGGATCACGGCGGCGCAGGAGGAGGACGGCGTCGCGCAGGCCATCGAACGGTTCGTCCTTGCGCCCTGATTTTGCGCGCCGGGCCGGTGAAACTTATCGCCCCAGTCTCGCGTCCAATCGAACAGGAATTAAGAGCGACTAACCAAACGGTTCCCTCCCCTTACGAAGGGGAGGGTTAGGGAGAGGTGCGGTTAGCTGCTCTCACTGTCGGCGCGCACGGAAGGAGCGTGAACACGATGCGGAACTGGCTATTGCGCTGGGTCGCGAGCGGCCTGGCCCTCTATATCATCACCAAGCTGCATATCGGAATCCATGTGGACAAGGACAGTCTCGGAACGCTGATCGCCGCCGTGATCGTTCTGGGCCTGATCAACTCGTTCATTCGCCCGATCATCATGTTCTTTGTCTGGCCCATCAACTGCCTGACGTTCGGGCTGTTCAGTTTTGTCGTCAACGCGATGCTGTTCTGGCTGGTGGGCAGCAACCTGGTGCCGGGCTTTCACGTGGATGGGTTTGTCCCCGCGCTGATCGGCTCAATCCTGATGGGCCTGATCAGCGGCTTTCTCAACTTTATCCTTGCCGATCGCAACGACCGGGAACGGTAGAGCCTGGCCCTCCGCTGCTTGCCAGTAGGGACAATAAGGCGGGAGCCGACAGAGCCACGACTGCACAGCTCACGATAGGAGAGGAGGGCAGCGATGATGAAGCAAACCCTGGATGTCACGCCTGTCGCCGGATTGAATGCGCAGGCGGTTCTGCTGGCTTCGCTGCACGCCGCTAAACCGGCATAGTGGCACAATGGCTGCGCCCAATGGAGAACAAGACAGAATGAAGCGTTTGCAGGACAGGGTGGCGATTGTGACGGGGGCGGCGCAGGGTCTCGGCGAGGCGATTGCGCGGCGTCTGGCAGCAGAAGGCTGCCGGGCCGTCACCGTTGCGGATAGAAACGCGGAGAAAGCGCAGGCTGTCGCGGATTCCATCGCGCAGGAATCCGCCATCCCGACGCTTGCCACGCAGACCGATGTGACCGATGAGGCGCAGGTCGCCGCGATGGTCGCGCAGACCGTCGAAAAATTCGGCGCGCTGGATATTCTGGTCGCTAACGCGGGCATCTTGAAGGCGTATGATATAACAGAATTTCCGGTGAGCGACTGGCGGGCCGTCATCGAGGTCAACCTGATCGGCTACTTCCTCTGCGCGCAGGCGGCGGCGAAGGTGATGGTGGCGCAGAAGCGCGGCACGATCATCCAGATCAACTCCAAATCGGGCAAGAAGGGCAGCTTCCGCAACAGCGCGTATGCCGCCAGCAAGTTCGGCGGCATCGGCCTGACGCAGAGTATCGCGCTCGATCTGGCCCCGTTTGGCGTGCGCGTCAACGCCGTCTGCCCCGGCAATCTGCTGGACGGCACGCTCTGGCAGGAGAGCCTGTACGAGCAGTACGCCCGCAATCAGGGCATAACCGTCGAGGAAGTCCGGCGTAAGTACGAGTCGCAGGTTCCGCTGGGGCGCGGCTGCACCTATGACGATGTCTGCAACGTGGTCGCCTTCCTCGCCTCCGACGAAGCCAGCTACATGACCGGGCAGGCCATCAACGTGACCGGGGGGCAGGAGATGCGGTAAGGGGCGCTGGGCGTCAGGCTTTGGGGCGGCAGGAGGGCAGGCGCGATGCAGACGGGCAGACGCAGGTGGCGAGGCTGCTGGGCGGACGGCCCTCTCGCGCCTTCACCGTCCCCCTGCCGCGCGGCGTGGAGATGGATGAGGTCGTCCTGTCACCGGATGGCAAGCGGCTGGCATGGAAGCTGCACGCCCGGGAGAACGGTGCAGGCAGCGGCCTGCTGGCGCGACTGCTGGCCTATTTCGGAGCGCGCCCCCGCGCCATGATCAGCCTATGGGTGAGCCGTCTCGACGGCAGCGACTTTCACGAGATCGGGCATGAAGAAGCGCCGCCGATGCATGTGTGGCCGGAAGCCATTCGCGAGGCGCAGTGGACTCCGGACGGCAGGCATGTGAGTTTTCTCTTTCAGGACGCACTCTGGACAGTACCCGCCGAATAAGAGCGTCTATTCAAACCCCTCCCCAACCCTCCCCTTCGCAAGGGGAGGGAGCCTTAAGGCGTTCGCCCTCTCCTCTGCAAGGGGAGGGAGCCACTACGGTTCTCCCCCTCCTTACGAAGGAGGGAGCCGGGGAGAGGTTCTATCAGGCGTTCTAAGCGGCCTGCTCTTCTGTTCCTTACCAGGCTCGGCGGTCGAGATTTTGCAAGGAGCAAGACAGTGAGAACTCGGATTGAGCCAGGAGAGCAAGCGAAGGCCGCGCGCGCCGCGCTGCGCGCGCTGCTTTTGCTTGTCGGTATGGTCGGGTGGCTGGCGCAAGGAACCCAGGGGCAGATTCGCTTTCGCAGCGAGTACATGCAAGACCGGGAGATCGTGGAGGTTCCGTTCGAGTACGTGAACCACCAGATCGTCGTCAAGGGAGAGGCCGATACGAAGAAAGACCTGACGCTGCTCTTCGACACCGGCGCAAGCGCGCCCGTCTTCGACAAATCCCTCGGCCTGACCAGCTATCATATCGCCGACAGCGTCATCCATGAGGCGGAAGGAGCCTCGAAAGGCGAAACGGTCTGGATAGACAACCTGCGGCTGCCGGGCAAAGAGGGCGGCGTCAAGGTGCATAATATCGCCGTGCTGCTCACCGATCTCTCCCAGGTCTCCCGCATCATCGGGCGCAAGGTGGATGGCGTCATCGGCCTCAGCTTCATGCTGGGCTATGTCATCGAGGCCGATTATGAGAAGCGCCTGCTCCGGTTCTTTTCGCCGCGCACGGTTAGCGTCGCGCAGCGGCGGCCCGACAACCAGCGCACCTTCCTGCTCGACCTGATCCGACCGGCAGGGAAGAGAGAGTCGTTGCAGGTCCGCGTGACCGGCAAACTGCACCTGAAGTACGATTACGATTTCCTGCTGGATACCGGGTTCGGCGGCTATGTGAGCGTGGCGCAGTCGGCGGCGCAGGAGGCGGGCCTGCTCAAAGCGAATACGCCTCGCATTCCCATCATCTCCTATAGCGCCAGCCGACAGTTCCGCAGCTACAAGATACGCGCGCCCTTCCTGATGATCGGCGACATCAACCTGTCCGGGCGTATCATTCAGGTGGACATCCGCAACAACGATGCCTACGGACAGGGCGGCATCCTCGGCAACCGCTTCCTGCAAAACTACCGGATGACCCTCGACGCGCTGCACAGCAAGCTGTGGCTGGAGCGGGTCACCACCCGCGAGGAGCCGGACGACGCTGAAAAGCCCTCGCTCGGCCTCTCGATACGCACGAATGGCCGCGCGACCACGATAGAGCGGGTGGCGCGCTTCTCCCCGGCGGACTTCTCCGGCGTGCGCCCCGGCGATGTCCTGATCGCCATCAATGGGATCGCCATTCAGGGGATGCCGACCGCGCAGATCGCCAACATGCTGGCCTCGCCGCGCGGCGCGACCGTTCTGGCGCTGTCGCGCGGGGCCAACCCGCAGGACGGCACGGGCGGGGACTACTACAACCTGACCCTGCAACCCTCTTCCCCGCTCGACTGGGAGCAACCTCGCGGTGCGCGATAGGAGGGCCGCGCCGACAGACCCTTATCGTCCTGCGCCGCCTACCGCCCCGCCGTCCGCCTTTCTCTGGGCAGGGCTGTTCTGCCTTGCGATGGCGGTCTTCGTAGGAACGGCGGCCCTTCTACGGGCGGAAAACGGGCAGAGCGCTTCCCCGGCCAGCGAACTGGTCGTTGCGCTCTGCCTGGTCATTTCGGGAATCGTGCTTCTGGCGGCGCACACGCGCGAGAGTTTCTGGCGGGGCGCGATAGGCTTCCTCAGCGCGCCGCCCGAGGGGCGGTTCCGCAGCCCGGAGGAGCAGGCTGCCCTGCGCTGGGATGCGTTCTTCCTCGCCGCGCTGGTCGTGGTCGCCGCGATTCCCCGCCTGTTCGCTCTCTCCCACAGCCTCTGGTTCGACGAACTCTGGACGCTGGAGTTCATGCGGCACGGCCCGCTCTACGCCTTCTCCACACAGAAGAGTTACAACAATCACCTGCTCAACTCCGTGCTGGGCAGCCTGTGCCTCCAGCTCTACACACTCTTTACCGAAGAGCCGATCCCCCCGCTGCCGCCCGCCTGGCTGGTGCGGCTGCCCGCTTTCATGTTCGGCGTCTGCGCGCCCTCGATGCTCTATGCGACGGCGCGGCAGCACCTCGCGCGCCCGGCGGCGCTGGCGGCGGCGGCGCTGCTGGCGCTCTCTCCGGCGGCGGTGGATTTCTCGGCGCAGGCGCGCGGCTACTCCGCGCTGCTGCTTTTCACGGTCGCGCAGGCGTTCTTTTTCGGCCAGGCGCTGCGCACGGGCGCGGCCTCGGCCTGGATCGGATGGCTGGCGTGCGCCGTGCTGGGCATCGCGTCGCATCTCTACTTCGTGTTCGTCGTGGGGGTCAACCTGCTCTTTGTGGCGCTGCGGGCCGCATGGATCGCGATGCACCTGCTCGATACGGCGCGAGCCAGGGCCGTGTTCGAGCAGGGCGTCGTGCTGACGCTGGCCTGGATTCCGCTGGCTCTCGGCTGCTATACGCTGGTGCGCCAGGAGATGCTGGCAACCGCGCGCAGGTTCGCGGGAATGGAGCCGATGGCGCGCGCGCACGAGATACTGTTGCCGATGTTGCAGCTCTGGGGCGGGGTCCCGAGGGACGGGCTGTTGTGGGTCTACTACGGCGCGTGCGCCGCGTGCGCGCTGCTCGGTATCGTTCATCTGGCGCGAAAGCCGTCGGGCACGGCGGTCTATCTGCCGCTGCTGCTGGTCGTTCCGATTCTTGTCGTCGAACTTGCCGAACCGCACTATGTCTACATCCGATTCTTCCTCTTCCTGCTGCCTGCGTTTGTCACGCTGCTCGCCTGCGGCCTGTGGGAACTGACGCTCTGGGCGCTGGGGCCGGGGCCGGAGCGCGCGGTCTATCGGGCGCTGACGCTGGGCGTGCTGACGGCGGGATTCTTTCTGCTGACGCTGCCGGGGCTGCGCGAGGTGATGCTTTTGCCGAAACAGGACTTTGCAGGGGCGGCAGAGCGATTGCGTGCGGAGCAGGATCAAGGACGCGCGCTGGTGGCGGTCGGGCTGGGGAACAACTATTTCAAAGCTTACGGCCTGCGCGCGGCGCTGCCCGGTGATGAGGCCCAACTGCGCGCGATCGTGCAGAAGCTCCAATCCGTGCTGGTGGTCGACTCCGGGCTGCTCGCCAATCCCCGGATGCCGCCGCCCATCCTCCCGACCTACATCCATCGCTACGGAACCGGGCCGATTTTCGTCTTTCCCGGACGGTATCGCGGCTGGCCCTATCGCTGGCTGGATGGCGACTCCGATGTCATGGTCTATCAACTGAACGCCGCGCAACTCCCGCCGCCATCCCCACCGGACGGGACGCCCTGACACTCCCTCGCTTTTGCCCGGAAAAGGCAGGTCAGGGGTTCTTTTCGATCCATCGCGCGTCTACCGGAGCGGAGGCCCGCTGGTAGCGCGAGTCCGTGCTGAGCCGCACGCGCGGCGAGGTGTTGTCGAGCGAGCAGTGCAGCGTGAA
>DASRGL010000578.1:0-2161 GCA_035651115.1 Chthonomonadaceae bacterium | reverse complement strand
ACCTCGTCGCAGCGCGTGATGCCGCCGAAGATGTTGACGAGGATGCCCTTTACGTGTGGGTCGGACAGCACGATCTGAAGGCAGTTGCGCACGCGCTCGGCCTGCGCGCCGCCGCCCACGTCCAGGAAGTTGGCCGGGCTGCCGCCCGCGCGTTTCACCTCGTCCATCGTCGTCATGGTCAGGCCCGCGCCGTTGCAGAGGATGCCCACGTTGCCGCCGAGCCGCACATAGGCGATGTCCTGTCGGTGCGCCTCCGCCTCGATGGGGTCGTCCTCGCTCTCCTCCGCATACGCCGCAAATTCGGGATGGCGGAACAGCGCGCTGTCGTCTATCTGGAACTTGGCGTCTGCCGCCAGCACGCGCCCGTCTGCGGTCACGGCGAGCGGATTGATCTCCGCCAGCGAGCCGTCCGAACCGCGATAGGCGTTGTAAAGCTGGCGCAGGAACGGCACGATCTTGTTGACCAGGGCCGGATCGAGTTTGGCGTCGAAGACAAGCTGCCGCAACTGGTAGTCCCACAGGCCGTCAATGGGATCCACCGGCAGGCGCGCGATGGCGTCCGGGTCTTCCTCTGCGACCGCCTCGATGTCCATGCCGCCTCTGGCGCTGACGATCAGCACGTCGCGCTGCGACTGGCGGTCGGGAACGATGCCCAGATAGTACTCCTTCGTGATCGTGATCGGCTCCTCGATAAGAACCTTCTCGACTTTGATGCCCTGTGGAACCTGGTGCGTCTTCAGCAGCATTCCGAGCATCTGCCCGGCGATCTGCTCCGCCTCTTCCGGGGAGTGGGCGACCTTGATGCCGCCCGCCTTGCCGCGCCCGCCGGAATGCACCTGCGCCTTGATGACGCCGCGCCCGCCCAGCGCCTCCACGCCCGCCCGCGCCTGCTGTGGGGTCGCCGCCACGCCCGCATTCTTCGGCACGGCCACGCCGTATTTCGCCAAGACTTCTTTCGCCTGATATTCGTGTATCTTCACCCTAGAAAACTCCTTCGTGACGCTCTCTGCCGGCGTCTGTGGCTGCTGCGGACTCGTTCGCCCCACACAGCGCGAAATCCTGCGCAAAGCGCGGCGCGAGGGCGAGAAAACGGCGGGCAAAGGGTCAAAATCCCCGCAGAAATGCCGATAATTCGGTACAGATTACCCGGCGAATGCATTCGCGGCTGCAAAAGCACGAAGTCGGCCTGCGCCGACTCCCTGCTCAGACTCTCCCCTCTCCCACACTGCGGGAGAGGGGCCGGGGGTGAGGGCGCTTTTGCAGGTGCAGTTTCAACTGCCGCTATGGGGGTTTCCAAACGCTCTCAGGAGGTTTCCATGAAGCGACTACATCTTTCCTTCCGGCTTCAAAATCGCGCGAAACGTTCGCTGCTGCTCGGCTTCCTCCTCGCCCCGTTCGGCTTCTGGCTGACAGTCTGAGAAGAGCGCGGGGCAAAGTCAGCGGGAAGTGAGGTCGGCGGCCTTCCTGCCTTTCGGTTTTTCGGCGGACGGCGCGTTCGCTTTGACGACGTAGAGCGCGACATCACGCTTGATAGGCGGCGTGACCAGCGTTGCGCTCTCCTTGTCTCTGGCGACGGTCAGTTCGGTCTCGTCCAGCGACTTCCCGGCGCGCGTGTCCCACCAGACGGCGCGATAGCGGCCCTTTTGCAGCCCCGGCAGGGTCAGCTTGCCGGTAACAGCGCGCAGCTCCTCTTCCTTCTCGGCGGGCGCGTCCACCGCCTCCCGATGATAGACCCAGGCCACCGCGAAATCCTTGCCGGTGCGTCCCAGCGCCGCCAGCGCCGGGGCATAGTCGGAAAGCGTGAAGCGGCCCGGCACGAGCCAGTCGCTCCCCGTATTCTCGACGACCACCGTGTGCGCTCCGGCAGGAACCTCCACCTGCACCGTCTCCTGCCCCGCTTTCGGCGCATAGTCGGCAGAGGCGGCGGGGAAATCCCGCTCTACCGTCTTGCCGCCCATCACGCTCACCTTCAGATGCGCCCCGGCTTTCGCCACCTGCCGCACCTGCACCGTAAACGTTCCCGGCTGCGCATAGTTGACCTGGAACGTCAGTGGCTTGGGCATCATAGCGCGATGGGCGTTGCCTTGCAGAAAGGCGGGAAACTTGCCGAAACCGGGCGGCGGGCCGTTCGTTCCGACCACGAACTCGTTCTGCGTGGCGT
>DASRGL010000577.1:0-11256 GCA_035651115.1 Chthonomonadaceae bacterium | reverse complement strand
CCGCCGCGTTGCCGTGCGAGGGCTGCGTGAGGTCGAGAACGGCGACGATGCGAATGTCGGGGCCGTCCCACTCCGATTCGGGCAGGCTCGGCATCCTCGCCCTCCCGATGACGTGCGTATCCATGCCCGTCCCGCTGATGTTCTTGCCCATCTCATCCACGATCAGGATGTCGAATGCTTTGAACGGCAGGCGCGGCGACATGCCCCGCGCGCGTTTGAGCAGCGCCTTCTCGCCCTCCTGCCCCATCTGCGCAGCGGGAACGGCGTGAATCTCAGAGGTATGCCCCAACTCGTTTTCCAGCAGCGCGATGCCCCCGACGATGTTGGCGTGGCGGGCCATATAGCGGGCGATGCGCGGCATGATCTCGCGCAGGCCCCGCGCGCCGTAGGTATGGATGCTGGCCGCGCCGCGCTGCTTGCCCAGGCCGATCGCGCACATCTTCCCAACGCCGCTCTCCAGTTCGCCCGCAAAGTCCGTATGCGGCTTGATGCGGTTGATGACCAGCACGGCATCGGCATGGCGCGCGTTGCGGTCGTAGTAGACCGGATAGCCGGTATACGGCCCGGCGTCCTCGCCTTCCAGATGCCCAATGACATCGGCCTCCATCGTGGCGCGTATCTCCGCGCCGACGTTCTCCGGCGTGATGCCGTAGTCGCGCAGCACGGACGCCTGCCCCTCCGCCGTCGCGCCTCCGTGACTGCCCATCGCCGGAACGATGAACGGCTTCAGCCCGCGCGCCTTCAGTTCCGCGATCGCCGTTCGCACGACCAGCACGAGGTTATCCAGTCCCCGGCTGCCCACGCCAACGGCCACGTTCGCGCCGGGCTTCAGCCGCGCGTCTTTCGCCAGTTCCGCGACAGCCTGCTGTACTGCTGCCGTGATCTGATCGGGCGTCAGCGCGGGCGTGTCGAACTTCTGTTCCACCGTCCAGACTTCGGGCAGCGGGATTTCGGGATAGGTGAAAATATCTATCGGCAGGTCAATTTGCATGGAATTCTCCTTTGGCCCCCCCACCCTAAAGGGAAGGAGAGGGGGTCTTCGCCTCTCCCCTCTCCCGCAGCGTGGGAGAGGGGTCGGGGGTGAGGGCCACATTCTGTTTCGCTTTGACCATCTGCACGGTGACGCGCAGGGCTTCGAGCATACTCTGTTCGCGCGCGATACCTCTCCCGGCGATGTCGAAAGCCGTGCCATGATCTACCGAGACGCGCAGGATCGGCAGGCCGATGGTCACGTTGACGCCGGTATCGAAGCCGTGCAGCTTGACCGGGATATGGCCCTGATCGTGGTACATGGCGACGACGAGATCGAACTCGCCGTTGGCGGCGCGAGCGAAGATCGTATCGGGCGGATGCGGGCCGCTCGCCTGCACGCCCCCGGCAAGGGCCTGCGCGACGGCCGGTGCGATCTCTGTGCTGTCTTCTTCGCCAAAAAGCCCGTGTTCCCCTGCATGGGGATTCAAGCCTGCGACAGCGATACGCGGGTTCGTGATTCCCAGATCGCGGCAGGCGCGGTCACCCAGGCGGATACACTCCAGCACGCGCGCCGTCTTCACCCGCGCGATGGCCTCCCGCAGTGAGACATGCGTGCTGACATGCACGACGCGCAGCGGCCCGGAGAGGAGCAGCATCCCGTAGCGCGGCGTCTGCGTGACTTCGGCCAGCAGTTCCGTGTGGCCGGGATAGGGAAAGCCGCCGAGCGCGATCGCCTCTTTGTTGAGCGGCGCGGTCACAATCGCGTCGAACTCGCCTGCCAGGGCCGCCTTTGCCGCCGCAAGGACCGATTCCGCCGCCGCTTTTCCGGCCTCTGCCGAAAGTTGGCCCGGTTGCACGCCGCTCAGATCGGCTCTGGTCGCCTGCCGCACGGAGACCGTTTTGCCGTCCCAGGCCGTATCTGTATCTTCGGCTTCCTTCACCACGCAGAGCGGCAGGTTCAGCGCGCGCGCCGTTCGTTGCAGCCAGTCCACATCCCCGAAAACGACCGGGCGGCAGAAGCGATGAACTTCCGTATCCGCCAGCGCCTTCAGGACGACCTCTGGCCCGATTCCCGCCGGGTCGCCCATCGTGACGGCTAGTTTAGGCCGCGTTCGCATTTCGCCTTCGTGCTGTGCCATAGTTCTATTCTACCAGACCGACGCACCGCGCCAGCGTCTCCTCCATCCCGAATCCGCCCGCTTTGGTTATAACCGGCAGTCCATCGAGTTTTCCACCTGTTCTGCGCTTCAAATGTCCCGTAATGACACCAGGCTGTGTTTCGCCGGTGACTCGTATTCCTGAGCCGAGACGTCCTAATACATGCAGGGCTGTGTCGCCGCCGGTAACAACTAAGCAAGAGAAACGCCAACGATGCGGATACTCCAAAGCCCAGGCAACAAAGTTACTCAAACCGTATACAGGCTCCATTGAAGAAGGTAGTTCTGATGTCATTAGCATGGCAATCCGCTGCTTTGCCATCATCTGTGTATGCAATTGTTGTCGCGCTATCTCGAAATTCGTCGTCTCTTTGGAAAACTCAAGCCTAATCGGTTCGATACCCGCTTTTGCAGCCAGGAACGCCGCCTGCTGCCGACTGGCAGGATGCAGGCTGCCGACTACGACGAGAACACGCCCGGTCTTGAAGGCTTGACCTAATCCCCCATCCCCCTTCCCTACCCGCTCGTTCCTCGCTAGGGAAGGGGGTGACGCAAGGTTCTCCAGAGGGGCGGCAGGCAGGCAGGCGGCGATGGCGGCTGCCAGTCCTGCCGAGCCGACGGGAAGATAGCGATCTGGTTGGCGCAAGATGACCTGTGCGAGAATCTCTAAATCGGTTTGCGTGACGGCATCGCAGCAGAAGGTCTGCACTCCCTCGTCGGCAAGGCGGTTCAGAGTGTGTTCGAGCGCGTCCACGCCTTCGCGAACAGCCCCTAAAGAGAGTTCGGCGGTGGTGGAATCCCCGGCAAAGTCGAAGGCGGCGCGCACGGCGGGCGCAGCGAGGGGGCGCGTGGGAGCAAATTCGGTCTGCGTCCAGGGAACGCCGTGCAGATGCAGCACGCCCTGCGCGACCGTGCGCCCGTTGGCCGGGAACGCCGGGCAGATAAGCGCCAGCCGGTTCGGAAGTTCTCGGCGCATGGCGTCCAGTTCCACGCGCAGATGTCCGCGCAGCGTGCTGTCTATTTTCTTGTAGTAGAGGGTGGGCGCAAATTCGATCAGGCGGCGTGCGGCCCGCCGCGTTATCGAGGCGATGAGCGTCGGTTTTGCATTCTGGAGGTCGCGCGTGCCTGCATTCAGCGAGAGAGCATCGCCCGCGTACCGGCCCAACGCAGCGCCCCGATCCAGCGTAAACCCGACGAACGCCTGCCCGCCGCGCCGTGCGAAAGGCGCGGCTGAATCCGCCGCTCCGGTCAAATCATCCGCGACGATGCCGATACGCATGAGAACTCCGCTCCTGAATGAATCCACAGAGGGACACAGATTAGCCTAGATGACAGGCATAGAAGAGAGGACTGTTTCGGGGGTGCTACCACCTTCGCTCCTTCTCCCCCACTCCGATTGTACCAGAATTGTGCAGAGATGCAGAGTGGCGCATTCCCGGTTAGGGACTCAGTTTCCCCGCTCTTTTTGGGGCCTGCCCGGTTTCCGCTTCTCTGTTGTCTGCGGTAGTGAGAACGATGTGGGGCCAACCCAACGCTTCTGCTAGATCCGCCCCGTACAAAGCGGAACGTTCTATAGTTCGCAGAGCCGGATATTGCGTGCCTGCTGTGGATTTTGATGGCTCCTCCGCCGGAAGGACAGGGCGGCAGCAACAGAGAGGAGAAGAGTATGAGTACCCAAACCCAGGAAGCGCCCTCGATGGCGACCCAACCGATCCAGGAACACCAGTGGCTTCAAAAGCTCGTCGGAGAATGGCGCACCGAGACGGAAATGACGATGGAACCCGGCCAGCCCAAACAAAAGGCGCAGGGCCGGGAGAGCGTCAAAAGCCTCGGCGGGCTGTGGGCTGTCGGCGAAGGCCAAACGACGCTGCCCGACGGCACGGCCATGACCTACTACACCGCCCTCGGCTACGACGTCTCGTTCAAGGAGTATCGCGGCTGCATGTTCGCCTCGGTGTCCTCTCACTTGTGGAAATACACCGGGGAACTCAGCGCGGACGGCAAGGTGATGACGCTCTCTTGCGTGGGGCCGAACATGATCAAAGACGGAGAGACGGCCAACTATCGCGACGTGATCGAGATCCTCGATGAGAACCACCGGACGCTGACTTCCTACGGCCAGGATGAGAACGGGGAGTGGCAGGAGTTTATGAAGGCCCACTACACGCGGGTCTGAAGCCGTTTGCGCCATGAAAGCTCCCCCTCTGGTATGCCATAGAGAGGAAACCCGTCAGTGCTGCAATCAGCACTGACGGGTTTGGCTACATGATAGCTTTTGCGGCCTATTGGGGTTCGGCCCGCGCTTACACTCCCTCCCGGCTTCTTCGGAGCCACTCTGCTGTATCACATCGGCGCTGGACAACATACCCCGGCAGCGGCTCGATATGCGTATGGATCGTGTCTAGAATGTCCGAGGGGAACGGGAAGAAGCTGTCTTCCACCTCATCGGGCGGCGTGATCCGGTTCCTCGCCCCCAGCACTACCGGCGGCGTTCAGGCGCTCTCCGCAGCGTCCTTCTGCGCGTCGCTTTGAGGGATGGGATCGCCTGTTCGCTCGCTTCCTAACGCCTGCATCTGTTGCAGTCCCCACGCGGCCATCGCATCCACGACCGGCTTCAAACTCTCTCCCAGCGGTGTCAACGAGTACTCGACCTTCGGCGGAACCTGCGGATAGACCTTCCGATGGATGACGCCGTCGCGCTCCAGCTCCCGCAACTGCTCCGTCAGCATCTTCTGGGTGATGCCGCCGATGTCCCGACGCAGTTCCGAGAACCGCTTGACCTTCTGAAACAGATGCCAGAGAATCAGTATCTTCCAGCGCCCACCGATGACTGCCAGTGTAACCTCGGCAGGACACTTGCCGCTGTTCAACTCCATACATCTCTCCTGTGCCAAAGTTACTTCCTGGTTAGTATACCCTATTTAGATACAAACTTCCATTGATGGATTTATTGTGCCTTTCGGTGCGTATCTATAGATAGGATACGTTTGGCTCGGAGAGAGTTCCCGGAGGCTTGGTAAGAGGCTCTCCGGGGAGGAGGAAGATCATGCCACAGACTTTGGAGCGATTAACCAATAACGGACATACTCTGGAGGATCGGGGCGTACCGGAGAGTTATACGCCTTCGGACGAAACGCTGTTGGACGCCTATTCGCAGGCGGTCATCCATGCGGTCGAAGCCGTCGGGCCTTCTGTTGTCAATATCGAGGTCACGCAGAAAGTGAGCGGGCGGATGGCGGCGGCCCCGCGCGCTCCCCGCGAGGTGCAGGGCAGCGGTTCCGGCTTCGTTTTTACGCCGGACGGCTATATCCTGACCAACAGCCATGTCGTCCACAATGCCACGCGCCTGCTGGTCACGCTGGCCGACGGGCGCAGCTTCCCGGCGGAACTGATCGGCGACGACCCGGAGACCGATCTGGCCGTCATTCGCATTGACGCGCCCGACCTGATACCGGCCCGCCTGGGAAGCTCGAAATCCATTCGCGTCGGGCAACTGGTGGTCGCCATCGGCAACCCCTACGGCTTCCAGGCGACGGTGACGGCAGGCGTCGTGAGCGCGCTCGGTCGGTCGCTGCGGTCACAGTCCGGGCGGCTGATAGATGACGTCATTCAGACGGACGCCGCGCTGAACCCCGGCAACTCCGGCGGGCCGTTGGTCACGTCGCGTGGCGAGGTCATCGGGGTCAACACGGCGGTCATTCTGCCCGCGCAGGGACTCTGCTTCGCGACCGCCATAGACACGGCCAAGTTCGTCGCCGGACGGCTGATGAAGGATGGCAAAATACGGCGCAGCTACCTCGGCGTCGGCGGTCAGAACATCCCGCTGCCGCGCCGCCTGGTGCGTTTCCATAGCCTGCCGGTCGAGAGCGGCATCCAGGTGCAGACCATCGAGCCGGGCGGCCCGGCGCAGCGCGCGGGCTTGCAGGAGGGCGATGTCATTGTCGGTTTCGGCGAGCGGCCTGTCGCCAACATTGACGATCTGCACCGGCTGCTGACAGATCAGCAGGTCGGTCAGAGGATGCCGCTTGTCGTCCTGCGCCGCGCGGAGAAGCTGACTCTGGAAGTCGTTCCGGCGGAGTCCCGGCCTGTGGATTAGGCCCATCCCCTAACCCTCTCCCAAACTTGGGAGAGGGGGACTGTAGCGCGGTCTCCTTCCTCCCTTTCCAATCGGGTATGAGTGGAAAGGGAGGAAGACGCTGCCAATACGGACTCTCCTCCTTCTCCCAATTCTGCGAGAAGGGGGCCGGGAGGAAGGAGGGCCAGGCAGGAAAACCAACCCGCTACGTGGAAGAGATTCGGGCTATGATCGAGGCGCGACTGCGTAAAAACCTGGACTGGCCGCTGCTGTTCCTGACCTTCCTCATCGCCGGGATGGGCGTGCTGATCATCTTCAGCGCGACGCGCGGCGACCCGACGCCCTTCTATACAAAACAGATCGTCTGGATCGTCCTGGGAACGGGGCTGCTGGCCGCCGCCGCATTCGTGGACTACCATCTCTACGCTCGCTTCGCCCGGCAGATCTACCTGCTCAATCTCCTCCTGCTGGCGCTGGTAGACCTGGGCCACCTGAGCCACTCGGCGAAGGGCGCGGCGCGCTGGATCAACCTCGGCGGTTTCCAGTTTCAGCCTTCGGAGTTCGCCAAGCTGTTCGTCATCCTCACGCTGGCCGTCTTCCTGACACGGCGGCAGGAGACTATCCGAGAGGGGAAGACGCTCCTGCTCTCGTTCCTCTATATCGCGCTGCCCGTCGCCCTCATCTTCAAGCAGCCTGACCTCGGCACGGCGCTGGTGGTGCTGGCGATCTGGTTCGGCATGGTCTATATGGCGGGTGCGCGCATCGCGCATCTGGCCGCTTTCCTCGTTGTCGGCGTGCTGCTCTTCGTCGGGATGTGGCACACCCATCTCATCAAAGACTATCAGAAGAACCGCCTCATCGCCTTCATCCACCCGGAAGCCGACCCCAAAGAGACGGGCTATCACGTCCTTCAAGCGCGCATCGCTATCGGTTCCGGCGGCATGTGGGGCAAGGGCTTCGGGCGCAGCACGCAGGTGCGCGGCGGCTACATCCCGGAGCGCCAGACGGATTTCATCTTCACCGATGTCGGAGAGGAGTTGGGGTTTGTCGGCTCGGTGCTGGTCACGCTGCTCTACGCCGGTTTCCTGCTGCGCGGCGTCCTTATCATCGCGGCCTCCGACGAAGACGTTCTCGGCAAACTGATCGCCACCGGCATCGTGACCCTGTTCGCCTTCCACGTTCTGCTCAATATCGGCATGAATATCGGCATCATGCCCGTCGCAGGCGTGCCGCTGCCGTTCTTCTCGTATGGCGGCAGCAACATGCTCGTCGCGCTGGCCTGCGTCGGCGTGCTGCAGAGCGTCTCCCTGCACCGGCATCAACTGCTGTTCTGAATGCGGAACTCAGGCGTATTTCCAGACTTCGAGCGCTTCCGGCAGGCTCTCCGCGTGTCCCATCTGCTCCGCGTGGCCGTGCAGCCCGTAGATTTTGCGCGTAAAGTCGAAGGGAGCGGGAGCCTCCGGCACGAAGGTCAGGCGGCGCGGCGCGAAGAGCGCCGCCGCTTCGGGAATATCGGTCACCCGCAGGACGTTGAGCAGCGCCGGGCCTTGCCGGTGGGAAGCGGGCGGCTGATTGAGAACCACCTGCTGGATGCGCGGCTCGAACAGGGCGGCGTAGAGCGCCAGAATGCCCATCTCCCCCTTGCCGTAGACCGCGACCGAAGCGGGCGCAAGCTTCTCTTCGTCCAGGCTCCAGCGCACGGCGCGCAGAATGTCCCAGACCTGCATCCCGGCGACCGTGCGCCCGACCCAGGAGGCCGTGCGCTCGAACTCGGCATACTCGTAGGGCGTGACCGGGTGTTCGGTCAGGCGGGGATTGAGGATCAGCACGGTAACGCGCCCGAACAGGGGCAGCAGTTCGTCCGGGTCCACCCAGGCGAAGCTCTCCCCGGCCCGCTTCGCATAGACCAGCAGCGGCGTTTCCGGCGCGGCGTTGCGAGGCTGTAGGAGTTGGATACGCAGCGGCACGCCCGGCTCGCTGGCGATACGGACGTCTTTGTAGTCGGCGTATCGGTTTAGCCACCCTCCATCGCTATGGGTGCGCTGTGTCTCGAAGGGAATCGGCTCCGCCGGGAACCACCGAAAGACCTTCTCTTTCAGTTCCGCCAGGCGTCCCGCGCCGTGCCGCTGCCACTCCGCCAGCGAATCCCATGCCTGAAGGCGGGCCGTCGGGACAAAATGATCGTGAATCCGGTAGTTGGCGGCATCGGCGGGCAGGCGGGCGAGGCAGGCCAGGTCTTGCGCGGTCTCCGGCATCGGCTCCGGCGACGGCTCCAGCGCCACTGGCGTCGGGTCGCCCTTCAAGTGCCGGTTCATCCACTGCCGGGCGGCCTGCAAAAAGAGCGGCGGGTCGGAATGCCCCACATCGTCGTCCAGTTCCTTGATGAGTTCCGGCTTGCCGTACAGCGTGTAGATTCGTTTCGTCCGCTCATAGACCGCATGGTAGCCGTCGGGCGGAAAATCGCCGTCGCGCTGGCCGCTGCAGATCAGCAGGGGGCGCGGCGCAATCAGCGCGCCGACGAGAGGCAGGTCGCGCAGAAACGTGTTGTGGAAATAGATGCAGTCGCACTGCCCGGAGGCGACCCAGTGATCGGCTTGCGACCCGACGGTGTAGGTCGAGCAGACCGGGGCTGCCGCCGCGATGCGCTCCTCCACCGCTGCTGTGAACCAGGTCGTCGCGCCGCCGCCGGAGATACCGGTCAGGCCGAACTTCTGCCTATCTACCTCCGGGCGCGTCTCCAGATAGTCGAGGGCGCGGATGGCGTTCCAGACCTCCACGCCCGCAGGCGTGTAGCCCTGCGACAGCCAGCGCCACATATTCAGGTCGTGGATGCCGTGATGGATGCCCGCGACCTCGCCGAATTCGAGCGTGTCGAGAACCAGGCAGACGTAACCGTGCGTCACGAACCAGAGCGCGCGATCCTGATAGTGATATTTCGCGCCGAGCGGATGCGGGGAATGGCCGCAGACGTAGAGGATGGTCGGGAGCGGCCCGGAGACTTCGTTTGGCACATAGAGGTTGCCGGTCACGTAGAGTCCGGGAAGGCTCTGAAAGACGACTTTCTCGATGCGATAGCGCGGGCGGGCCAGCGTCCCCGTCACCTGGGCGTGCAGGGGCGTGCGCTCCGGCAGCGGGTCGAGACCGAGCATATACCGCACCTCACGCAGGGCGTCAGGCCGCTGCCGCTCCCACGCCTCCAGGCTCTGAAACTCTGTCAGCGAACGGGCGGAGATCTCCGCCGCCGTCCGCTTGAGGAACTGAACGACCGCCTCTTTCCTTGCGGCGGGCGTGTCCTGCGTCTGCGCCAGGTTCATGCCCGGCCTCCTTTCCTGCCTATGCCTCGTCGTAGTTCTTGAGCGGGCGATACCAGATGTTGCGGAAACGCACCAGATCGCCGTGATCCTGAAGGCGCAGCGGGCCGGTCGGCGGCTGCGGCTCGTAGGCAGGCCGATTGCGGTGTCCGGTCGGGCCGAAAAGCGGGGTCGCATGATGCACCACGACGCCGTTATGCAGCACCGTCACCTGCGCCGGACGCACCAGCCTGTCGCCCTCGAAGCGCGGGCCGTTCCAGAGAATGTCGTAGGTCTGCCACTCGCCCGGCTTGCGGCAGGCGTTGACGAGCGGCGGGTACTGGCCGTAGATGGCAGCCGTCGTGCCATCGGGATAGGTGGGATTCTCGTAGCAGTCGAGTACCTGAATCTCGTAGCGGCCCATGAGGAAGACGCCGCTGTTGCCGCGCCCCTGGCTTTCCCCCTTGACCTCGGAGGGCGCGGCCCATTCCAGATGTAACTGGCAGTCCCCGAACGTCGCGCGCGTCTGGATGTCGCCCGTGCGGGGAACGACCTCCATATAACCGTTTTCGACCTTCCATGCCGCCGCCCCGCCCTTGACCGATTCCCACTGCGACAGGTCTTTCCCGTCGAACAGAATCACGGCATCGGAAGGCGGCTGTCCCGGTGTCTGCTGCGAGCTTTCCGTTCCGGGACGGACAATGCGCGGCTGCGGTCGCGTTCCATCGTGGACATGATACTTATCTCCGGGAAGCATCGGCGTATCGTTATAGCCGAGATTAGTTGACATGGGTAAGCGTCTCCTTATTTTTTATCTATGTCACATTAGGCCCAGTCGGCAGTTCCCCCGCCGCAGCCAGAGTTCCCTGCTTCCAGTAGGCCGTTGCGCGCTCTACAAACTGCTTGACCTCTTGGGAATTTGCGAAGGCGTGCCGGGGTATAGGAGTAGCCGAGCGCCATTTTTCGTCGGTAACAAAGATGAGGTTGCGCGGCGTCACGATAATATCCTCGACATGCGGCCAGAAAAGCGTCCAGGCTCCTCTTGTCGTGCGATCCGAGAACCCTTCGGCTGTGATGCGCGTACAATGATTCCCGATAAAGCTTTTGTTCTTGCGCACCCTATCAAGATAACGCCGTCGCAGGAGTTTTGGATAGGCGTAGGTCCAGAATACTGCCGAACCGACCAGCGCGAGAAGACTCAATCCGGGACTATCGGTCAGGAAGTAAATCAGCTGGCAAAAGATTCCTGGCACGCCGATCTGCGCCACATAGAAGAGCAGAGAGCGGAACCAATCCCGTCTTCTGGCCGCTCTGGAGTTGCCGACATGGGTCCGATAGTCGTCGTAATAGGCAGCGACATCCTCTGCCGTTATCGTATAGGAAACCTCAATAGCATCCTCTGAAGCGTTCATGTTCCTCGCTGGAGCCACTGCACAGCATTGCGGAAAACACGCTGCACTTCGGGCTGAAAGTAGATCGGGTAGCTCTCATGTCCCGGCTGGAAGTAGAAGACATGGCCCCTGCCCGCGCGCCACAGCAAGCCCTGCCGCGACTTCTCTTTCGTTCCGTCCGGGCGCACGTAGGTTCCATCGAAGACGAGCGTATCGGGCGTCGGCACGTCGAAGGGTTCGGTGTAGCGTTCGGTATGCGGGATGACGAAGTCGTGGAGCCCCTTCGCAATCGGATGGCCCGGCGCGGCGACCCGTATCTGCACGCTGGAGCCGTCCTCCACATAGCCGCCGTTCCAGGAACCGGAGGTTCC